>NZ_NEGF01000001.1:0-464801 GCF_002135195.1 Acinetobacter terrae | reverse complement strand
ATCCCGTAGGCTTTGTCGGCAGGAAAGTTGGGACATTAACAGGGCAATAAACTGATCCCATCGAGAAGCAGATCTGAATTTCTGCCCAACATGATGTTGTTTAGCAAGCCGTTCAAAATCTTGTCGTAAGACTGGTTTAATTAACTGATGAAATACGGTATTCTGATGTGACAAAACCTGAATCCTGGTCGTTAAAGTGTTTGTTTGCACTCATATTTTAACTGTTCGGACTCAGGTTTTTTTATTTAAATCAAACTATGGGACAGCAGTGCCTTCGGGTGCTTTTTTATTGTTTTGTTTTCAGCGCAAGGCACAGCTAGGGACTAGAGTGTTTTTTAACGCTACGTCGTTATGAACTACTCATTTAGAATGACTAAATTTCGTATTTCATGGCTAGTATCACCTAAAAAATACTCATAGTCGCAAACATAGATGAATTGTCAACAGCCCCTCATCTCATGTTAAAATGACGCATAAATTTTATAAATCAAATTAGAATAATGATGGCTAAATCTTTAGTGACCATGGGTTCTTCAACCTCACATGGCGGCATTGTCTCAGAATGCGAAAATACCTTTATCATTAATGGAATTGCGGTGCATCTGCATGGTATGAAACATTACTGTCCAAAATGCCAAGCTGTGGTGTCTGCAATTGCAGCAGATCAATCTACAGTCGTAAAAGGACGGGGGATCGTTATTGCCGGAGATAAAACGACGTGTGGCGCAACTTTTTTAGGCAATCAAGCTTTAGTTGTTTCCAAGAAGTAAGCGTGGTCGCGTTTAAAAATATTTTTATAATAATTTTTCATAATAAAGAAAGACTGACTTTGAAGTCAGCTTATCCATGATTTAGTGATTTGAATCAGGCAGGCTTTTCCTTAAGCTATCAGCACGTGAATAGGTTTAATCAGGGAAGAGCAGAGCTATATGAAGGATTCATCATTTAAAAAGACAGCGATTCATTTTACCCATGCCAATGGAATTCCTGCGCCAAGTTATCAAAAGTTTTTCGCTTGCTTTGAAGATGAGTTTGATTTGAAGTCCATTCCGATGATTGGAATGGATCCACAATATCCCATTACGCATGACTGGCGTTATTTAGTCGATCAAATTATTGATGATATTGAACAGAAATTTCCTGGAAAAAAGGTCATAGGTCTGGGGCATTCTTTTGGGTCATTACTCACGCTCATGAGTGCCTATAAGCGTCCTGATTTATTTTCACAATTGGTGATTATGGATCCACCTTTTGTGATTGGTTCAAAGTCACCCATGTTTGAAATTGCAAAAAAATTAAAACTCAAAGCAATCGATCAATTGACTCCGGCAGGCATCACCCTGAAACGAAAAGATCACTGGGAAAACCATGAGCAAGCCTATGCTTCCATGCGGCATAACCCGTTATTTAAACATTTTGATCAAAGCTGTTTTCAGGATTTTTTAGCCTGTGGTTTGCAACCAGATATTCAACGTGGAGGCTTAACTTTGGTAGTGCCCAAAAGGATTGAAGCCGAAATTTTTAGAACGGTGCCTGCATGGTGGTGGCGTACGCCGAGGAAAGCACCGGCTGTGCCTGTACATTTAATTAGTGCGTATAACAGTCCATTTTACAAGCAAGGTTTTCCGCAAGGGATGCAAAAGACCTATCAGATTGATTATAGCTTGATGCAAGGCGGGCATATGTTCCCATTGGAACAGCCTGAAAAAACCGCTGAACTGGTTAAATATATTATTGCTCAACAGAAAAGCATTTAAAGATAGAGGAAGGATTCAATATGTCAGGATTCAATCCTTAAATATTTGAGCATTAGCGAATTTTCGCTTCATCCAAATGACGTGCACCTTCTAAAAGCATGCGAATCATAATCATGGTTTGTTCTGCAATTTCTTTGCGTTCAATCATAGGCATATCAATCACTGTCGCACCCATATTAAACACCAATTGGGTAATCGCTTTTGCAACAATGTCAGGATGAAACAATTTACTATGATTCAGACGTTCTAAGCGAATGAGATCTTCTTGCAGTTCTTGCTGAAAATAATTTAATTGACGCTCTACTGCTAATTTGTATGAAGCAGAACCGGTATAGGCTTCACGAAGTAATAAGCTTAAATTTCCTTCATCGGCATCTAACTGCTCAATAAAAATTTCAACTGAACTGCGAATAATACTGTTTTGTTTGGAGGCTTTTAAGCGTGCCTGATGCAAAATCTGACGCAATACATGACCAGCGCGATCAATCAATTCAATTGCCAGTTCATCTATATCTTTGAAATGTCTGTAAAAACTGTTCGGAGCAATACCTGCTTCACGAGCAACTTCACGCAGGCTTAAGGATGCAATACTTTTTTGAGGACCAATTAAATTGAGTGCGGCTTGAAACAGTTCTTCTTTGGTAATTGTTGCTTTTCGACCGACTGTGCGGACGATAACTGGCTCATGAGCAAGACTTTGTGCAGCAATTGTGGCATCAACATTTTTTTTGATTGAAGACTGATTCATATTTTTCAAAGGATTAGAGACACCAAAACATTATAGCCGTTGCTTGCTCACTTGGGAAATGAATAGAAACAATACGAATATATATACAAATATATATACATGTGTATAATAATTAAAATTCAATCGCGTGGTGCTTACTATGCATATGTTAGAAAAAATGAAATCTCCCTTAAGTTCACTTGCTGAAACTGTTATTGATCAGCATGCAGCAAACTTTTGGCTGCAAAAATTTAATCCGCTTTGGTCATTTAACCAAGCCTTGGGGAAAATTGTTCAAAAAGAAAATTCTGCTCAAAATATGGTGAGTCTAACCATTCAGTTCAATCGTCATTTTGAGGTTGGGCAAGCAGGGCAGCATCATCCGATTTTTGTGGAAGTCGACGGTATTCGCTATGAACGCAGCTATAGTTTGACTCAACTTGATTCTCAACATGTCTTGTTGACAGTTAAAAAAGTTGATCAAGGTAAAGTCAGCTCTTGGTTGGTTGAACAGTCACAAGTCGGTGATATCCTTGAATTTGGACAGCCTTATGGCGATATGCTGTTACCAGAACAGGCTCAAGCGATGCTATTGCTTGCTGCGGGTAGTGGTATTACTCCAATGTTGAGTTTACTCAAAGCACTCTCTAAAACAGATCGCATGGCCCAAGCACCGATCCAGTTGTTGTACTGGGTGAAAGAATATGCAGATGTGGCTTTTAAGGCACGTTTTGAAAAGCTCGCAGAACAATATCCAAATTTTTCATTTCAAGTTTTTTATACTCAAGAAGCCGATGCTGGCGAACGTTTAAACCAAGCTCATGCTGCATTGCTGGAAAACATTGAAAATAGCGTGGTATATGCGTGTGGTCCATCTGGTTTTGTCGCACAGGCTGAACAGTTATTTGCACATGCGCAAAGTTTTAAAAGTGAAGCTTTCAGCATGACACCTGTAGAAACTTCCGAGACTGGCTTTGTCAATGTGACCTTATTGAAATCTAAAAAAGTGTTGGCTATTCCAAAAGGTCAATCGATTTTAGTCAGCCTTGAACAGCAGAATGTTAAACCTACGCATGGTTGCCGTATGGGTATCTGTAATAAATGTGTCTGCAATAAAGTTGAAGGTTCAACCAAAAATTTAGTCAATGGCAGTCAAAATTCAGAACCTGGTAATTTATTAAAAATTTGTGTCAATTCAGCACAGTCTGATCTTGTTATTGATTTATAAGTGAGTCAAATATCATGAATATGCCCGTAAAAATAGAATATTTTAAAAATCCTAAAAATGGTGAACTCACTCAATCCCAGTTAGATGGATTGGCACGTGAGTTAGACGCCATTAAACAAGAAGTGTTAGATGATATTGGGGAAAAAGACGCGAAATATATTCGTCGTGTTTATTCAACGATTCGTTATGCTTCTATTGCTGGACGTGCCTGTTTATTTGCAGGTTGGTTCCCACCAGCATGGATTTTAGGAACCGGTTTACTCGGTTTTGCCAAAATTATGGAAAACATGGAGCTGGGTCATAATGTCATGCATGGTCAATATGACTGGATGAATGATCCGAAATTCAATGGTCCAACTTACGAATGGGATATTGTCGGTACAGCGGATAACTGGCGTCAAACCCATAACTATAAACATCATACCTATACCAATATTAAAGGTATGGATGATGATATCGGTTATGGATTGCTTCGCCTGTTCCCTGAACAGCGTTGGAAACCCGGCTATCTTTTACAACCGATTTATGCGATTCCATTTTGCTTGTTGTTCCAATGGGGCGTAGCAATTCAGAACCTTGAACTAGGTAAAGTATTGTTTGGTCGAAAAACCAAAGAACAAGCTAAAAAAGAATGGCAGCCAATGCAACGCAAAATCACTAAACAATTGTTTAAGGATTATGTGTTCTTCCCATTAATTGCCGGTCCAGCAGCTTTACCTGTTTTAGCGGGTAACTTGGTGGCGAATGGTATGCGTAATATTTGGACCTTCAGTATTATTTTCTGTGGTCACTTCACTAAAGATGTTGAAGTCTTCCCGAAAACAGTACTTGAAAATGAAAGTCGTGGTCACTGGTATATGCGTCAGATTCGTGGTTCATCGAATTTAACCGGTTCAGAAGCATTCCATATTTTGACCGGACATTTAAGTCACCAAATTGAACATCATTTATATCCAGATGTTCCGGCACGTCGCTATCGTAAAATGGCGCCAAAAGTACAAGCTGTATGTGAGAAGTATGGTTTGAACTACAACAATGCAAGTCTCATCAAACAGTATGGTAGTGTGATTAAACGTATTGCTAAATATGCTTTTCCATTTAAAAAATAAGTTTATCAAAAGATTTTGATACGCTGTTTTTCAGGAGTGATTGTTATCCCACAATCACTCCTGAAATTTTTATAAGATAGAATAAAAATTTCAGGCCATTAATTTAGTATTAAACGTTGAATGAATTGGTTAATAAATTAACTTTGCAAATTGTTTAGCTTTTGTTAATTTTTTTATGAATATTTTTGCATAAAAATCTTCTTTTTGAGCACTTTTGCCTATTGTCAAAAAGTAAAAATATATGACTGCAATTATACTCCCTAGGGGTATGTTCAATAAAGCAACATCTATTAATTGGTAAAAAAATTAAATAGATAAGTCTATAAATAATCATGCTTATAAAGCATTTGATTTTATTGTTTTATTTGTTATTTATTTGCTTAAATTAAAGTATATTAAGGTTTTGTGAATAATTAAATGCAAATAATAATGATTATTAAAATACGAATTAATTGATTAATAATTAAAAAGAATGATCATTTTTACAAACTATAATAAAAGCGGGATGTGTTAATTTTTGTATATAAATATGCCATTTGGTATAGGAAAGAAAAATGCACAAAAAACCGTCTTTAATAGCTCATAAATTTGAATCTGGTTTTACTCTCATAGAGCTGATGGTGACAGTGGTAATTATCGCCATTCTTGCAGCAATCGCGATGCCTATGTATTCAAATTACATCACTAAAGCGAAGGCGCGTAATGCTGGGGCAGATCTTGTTGCCTTAAGTCTGGTTTTAGAAAGTCTGTATCAACGTAATTTAACTTATACAGCTCCAACACCTAATAATCCAACCATGACCACAGCAGAAACCCAAAGTCATGCTTCTGCTTGGCAGCCGGCCGAACTTGAAACCTTTGACTACACCATGGAAGTCAAAGACATAGATTCAAAAAAGGGATATGTACTTACCGCCACAGGTAAAGGTCGTAATGTAGGCTGTACTTTAACTTTAAATAGTAAAAATCAACGTGGTGTGCCTGCGACATCAGGCTGTGGTGGATTAAAATCATGGTAAGTCAACGTGGAGTGACCCTCATCGAGTTGATGGTTGCTATTGCTTTGCTTGCAATATTGGCATTGGCGATCTTTCCGCTTGGAAGAGTTTGGGTAGCAAATCAACAAATTACTAAAACTGAAAAACTATTTTTAGAAGCATATGCACGCGCTAAAAATGAAGCACTGCGTAATCCGAACGCTGTGAAAGGTGATGTAAAAACTGCAAGTTTAGAAGTAACCACTACCGCTGTAAATGTAAAAGATAGTAATGGTGTGGGTATTTGGAGCATAGGTATTGCCCCCACTGTTACCGTAACACTTTCAACTGGATGTACTACGGGTCATCAGAAAGTAGAGCTCAATAATAATGCACATTTACTTACCGGAAGCTGCACCTTTTATACTGTAGCAGCAAGTGGAGGTACAGATGCAACAGGCACTTTATAAAAATTCTGCTCTGTATAAACAGCAGCAGGGTGCGACCTTGATAGAAGTACTGGTCTCTATGGTGTTAATGGCCGTGATTGGTTTGGGGGCTGCCTATATTTCGGGTCGCACTGCGGTTATGCATCGTGATCAGAACATTCATTTGCATACTGTTAACCAAATGCGACAGCAGTTAGAAAATTCAGCAGAATGTGGTGGTAAGGCTGTAGGAACTCATGCAGTCCAAATTCAGGTTGCTGGTACAAGTATTGATTTAGATTGTGTCGTGAGTGAGGGTGCTTATACCATTGTAGCAAAGGACTCTACAGGCGCAGGGGTTGTATCATCTACATCAGGTGGAATAAAAGTAAGCGCTGCAACACTTGCAGTCGATGAAGACGATACTTTTGTACCTGTTAAAGTGCAAATGTCACCGTGAAAAGGAGAGGGAAAATGCATAACCTAAAATTTTCACAGCGTGGTATTTCATTAATTGAAATCCTCATCGCATTGGCACTTTCTATCATTATTATTTTAGCAATGCTACGTGCCTTTGTGACCACAGGTAAAGTTACAGCAGAAGCTTCTCTCGGCGCAAAAGTTGATAGTCATATTATGTTGGGTTTGATCGCCACTGACCGGATTTTGCAAGGATTGGGCTATGGCTTAACTAATCCGACTGTTGCGGACTTTGCTGTGTTAGATAAAGATGGGAATGCAGTGACACTGGGGCAGACCGGAAAGTTTTTAGTATGGAAAATATCAACTACACATTGTCAGGCTTTGCAAAGTCATACAAGTGGTTTGTATCTATATGGCAAAACTGATGTGGGCTATTCATGTTCTAGTTTGGCTAAACCAGCAGATACGATCTCTAAAGAGCCTTTAATTCAGATTGATCACGCAGCTTTAAATGACTCAGGCATTGCTAATACTACCAATAAAATTGGTGATATTGATATAAAAGTAGAACAAGTCACAGGAGGGTGTAGTCCCTTTGGTGTTAAAGGTGATTCTAGCATGCCTCTAGGGAAGTATCAGGTGACTTTACTGGCGAATACTTACGCTGCGAGTACCGATAGCTCAGCCCGTACAGTTAAAAATATAACATGTCTGTTTAACTTTAAATAAGGGGAATAAGTCATGCATTACTCTACAAAAAATCAAAGAAATCTGAATAATTCTATTCCTTTTGTCAAACAGGCAGGTATTTCTTCACTTTTATTTATTTTATTGGTGGGCTTATCTTTAACTGTGCTGACTGTGGGTTACATGTCATCAATGCGTAATTTACAATCAAGTGCAACTACTGCGCATGCGCAGACTCAGGCACAAATGAAAGCGATGATGGGATATCATGCATTGAGTAAGTTTTTGTTGAATCAACCTCAAGGATATTTAGATAAAATTACCGCAGGTGACATCAGTGAAGGTACGACAATTACAAGTAGTTATGTAAAATCTATTTCATGTCCAGCATCAACAATTCCTGGTGAAGTACATTATTGTTTTGATATTACAGGTAAAAGTGGTGGGGCTTCGGCAATTATTCGTGCCATGTATGCATATCAGAAAGAAGTTCAGCAAAGTACGGTTGCCGGCACTATTTTTGCTGGTGGTTTGGTGGTGGGGGGGAATGCAAATTTTGTAGGGGAAACGGGTGAGAATGTCACAATTTTTGTAGGTGGTGAAAATGCTGGTAAGGTCGTTGATACTTCTGGTGAAGAAGTTACTTTAGAACGAATTACAGTGCAAGCTTATACGAATCCAATTGAGGTGGCAGATGCTGGAACTTTAAAAAATTATGCAAATTACCTTTTCACTAAAAACAATGCTGGATCAATAGAATGTTATAGAAATAATCTGCATATTACAGGGGGGGCAGTAATTACAACACCAATACAAATTACATGTCCAACAGGAGTATCTATTGATAATAAAGGAGTATGGTCATTTAATTCATCGACAATCAATTTGCCAGGGATCATGTGGTTTGAAGGGAGTGTTCTCATTCAATTGCAAAAGACTCCAAATGATATGGTCAATACTGTTTTAGCGACAGGTTCAGTCACAACAGACTTAGGTACAGGAAATATAGCCGGTACTTATAATGCTTATGCACCTTTACATTATTTATTAATGGCTAGTGATAGTAATATTAAGACACGTTTGGATAAGGTTTGCCCAGCTGAAAATTATCCTGTTCAGTATTGTCAACCTTATGATGCGACACAGCGAAGTTTAATTACAAGTGTGACATATTTTAAAAACAATAAAGATAAATTTTTAAAAAATACCAATCTATTTCCAGCAAATTTGTCGAATATTTTATTTTTAACAGACACTGAATTTGCAATTGATGCTGCTAATGATACAACGCTTAATTTGTATGGCAACCTAGTTGGTACTAAAGGAGCAGGTGGTACAGGTAAGGCATCTGGAAAAATTACAGGTACTGGTGATATTAATATTAAAGGTAACTTGGTTGTTACAGGTGATTTGAAAACAGAGGTACAAGGTAATATGACAGTTACTTTAGGAAAAAGTAATACTGATGGTAATAATATTCCTGTATTAATCTATTCGACCAAATCAAAATCTATCCGCTACATGTAAGCTTTTAAAATCTAAAAAACCCACAATGAATTGTGGGTTTTTTATGCACGTAAATGCAACTAAGCCAACTTTTTACAGTTAATAATTTCAGGTAATTGTTGATTCGTTCCGACCATATATGAATAAGTTGCCAAACTCAGCATTTCATTATCTTCATGACTATTGCCATAGGCATAAATTACAGAATAATGATCTAAAGAATACTTTTCTAAAATTCGTAGTTTTTTTTGTTCTGAACTACAGTCTGGAGTTGTGTATTGTCCAGTATAGGTATTATTTACTTGTTCAGTCTGGGTGCAAATTAAATCAATATTTAATAAGATACAGATATGTTTAAGATAGACATCAATTGATGCTGAAACCAGTACAACTTCATCGCCTAAAGCTTGATGATGTTTAAGTTGTTTCAGCATCGGTGGATTTAATTGAGATATTAAACTGGTGGCATATTCCTGTGCAATTTGCTCTAACTCTAAAGCATCTGCATTGCTAAACATTGCACGAAACAATTTAGAGCGCATGGCATGCGCAGGGTAAGCATTTAAATAATAGGCTTGAATCCAAGGGAGTAGTTTAATACCTTGTTTGACGATATGTCGTTTGGATAAAGCATAGAAGATAAACCCCGTGAAACTGTCTTTTTTACACAGGGTTCCATCAAAATCGAAGAGCGCTAATTTTTTATTCTTTTTGCTCGTTGCATACATGATTGATATCTTCCATTTACGCGTGTTGCAAACCAGTTGGTATTATATTCGCGGCTCAGTTTAGGACCAGAAATGACCACTTCAGGCATAATCGCATAAATAGGATCTTTGCCTGTTTTCTCATGGTAAAGTTTGGTTACAGCACGATAGGTGGCTGTATCTTCAAAACTTTTATCTTTTTCTTTCTTTAAGTCAGCACGAATCTGTCGTGGTGTGACTAAAATATTGTTGGCTGCAAAAACACTAATCAGTTCGCGTTCAGACTGGCTGCCAGCAGAACGGATTGAACCCTCTTTAGTGTAAAGCAATAAGTCACCATCCAAGTCTAGTTCAGCTGCCGTTAAATCATTGAGCATGCTTTGAAAAGCTGCGTTGCGACTTGAATACATACCAGAGTTGTAATCTGCAAAACGATAAATCGCTTTATCATAATCGGCAGGGTACATCATTAAACGGTGAATGCCGTAATACAAACCACCATATTGACTATATAAGTCGGTGCGTAATTCGGCAATATTGCCGCCTTGACGTTTGTGTTCTTTGGCATAACCAATATGAACTTGCATTGAGCCTAATGTAGTAATTGGATTTAATTTTTCCCCAATATCCTGTCCAACCAGTTTTGCTGCGCCTGTTAATGCGCTGACATGATAATGTTTTGACATATAGGTAAAAATTTCACGATATAACTCATCCAATTCACGTTCAGTTTTTACCCGACGCATTTGGCTTAAATAGTTATCTTCAGGGCTAGGTTGGTTTTTTAAGACTTCTTGGAAATAGCCTGCCATTGTTCCGCCCAGACCATCACCCAATTTGCTTTTAAATTTTTCATCCAGACGGTCTTGAACTTCTTTAACTGCCTTGACACCTAAACCGGGAACTTGCGGATCGGCAACAAAGTTAGACTCTTGATCTACGACAGCCACAATACTACAAATATTCTCCTTGGTTTGGGGAATATCGAGCTGGTCTGTAATACTGTAAATATCTTTGGCCCATGAGCTACGATCATTGACACGCGGTGGAATCAGACGCTTGATTTGATCTTCTTCTAGAGTCGGTTCATTATTTTTTGACCACCAAGAATTATCTCCACATGCCACTAAACTAAGAGACAAAGCCAGAATACTCAAGGATTTAACATGAGATGACATAACAAGAGTTTTTTTCATAATGATGAAAACATATTTCCAAAAGGATGAGCCAATACAGCAGATGCAGTATACTATGCCGGTCGAAAAAGTGATGAATTTATATGTATATTGGTCCATATCAGCTGTCAAATAATTTAATTGTTGCTCCCATGGCAGGTGTTACGGATCGTCCATTTCGGACGTTGTGTAAATATTTTGGCGCAGGGCATGCCGTCAGTGAAATGATGACCTCAGATCAAACTTTACGCATGAGTAAGAAAAGTTTGTACCGTGCCAATTTTGATGGTGAAATCGCACCTATATCTGCACAGATTGCAGGTTCAGACCCATTTGAACTTGCCGAAGCAGCACGTTATCAAGTCGCCAATGGCGCACAAATTGTTGATATCAACATGGGCTGTCCTGCCAAAAAAGTCTGCAATAAATTAGCCGGTTCCGCATTATTAAAAGATGAAGATCTGGTGGCACGTATTTTAGATGCTGTTGTGGCTGCTGTGGATGTTCCGGTGACCTTAAAAACTCGATTGGGGTATTTAAATGGTCATGAAAATATTATGCGGGTGGCAAAACGTGCGGAAGAAGCGGGTATAGCTGCATTGGCATTGCATGGTCGAACCCGTGAAGACATGTATCTGAATACTGCACGCTATAGTTTGATTAAAGAAGTCAAACAGATGTTGAATATTCCAGTGATTGCCAATGGCGATATTGATAGTCCTGAAAAAGCCAAATATGTACTCGACTACACTGGTGCTGATGCCGTGATGATTGGGCGTGCTGCACAAGGAAGACCGTGGATTTTTCGTGAAATTTCCCACTATTTGGCCACAGGTACACACTTGGCTGCACCAAATATTCAAGAAGTTAAAGATGTGTTGTTGGGGCATTTATCTGAACTGTATGACTTCTATGGTGAATATTCAGGGTGTCGGATTTCGCGTAAACATATTGCCTGGTATACCAAAGGTTTACGTTCAAGCAATGAGTTTCGTCAAAATATGTATAAGGTCGAAAGTACGGCTGAACAATTCAATGTGGTTGAAGACTATTTCAACCAGTTATTGGCTCAAGGTGAAATTATGAGTGATGTGCAAGTTGAACAGGTCAATCTACTTGAAACCAAATAATGATCGAATAATTTATTTTGAATAAAGATTTGAATAAAAACCTCTCGGTTGAGAGGTTTTTTTATGGCTGATATGACCTAAATGATTAAGCTTGACTCATTTCCAGAACCAGTTGGTTGATTAAATCGGCAGCTTCCATTTCTCGAATTTGAGCGACATTGGTTCCTGCCCAAAATGCCCCAAAACCATAATCGCCTTGCGCTGTTGCTGCTGCATTGAGTTGTTTGCCCAAGTCATAGCAATATGGATAGGTAGCAACAGGAGGTCGTTCAGGACGATCCACTTGGGTATGCCAGTGATTAATCAAGCCCCGCGCAGGACGACCAGAAATACTGGCGCTAATTTGAGTAATCGGTTTGCTAAACAGCGCTTTTCGATACGCTGTATTGGCATTGGAACTTTTGCATTGCACAAATGCAGTCCCAAGTTGAACTGCTGCTGCTCCTAATTTGAATAGGAGTTGAGCCTGCTGTCCATTCATAATGCCGCCAGCAGCAACAATGGGTAAGCTGCAGTACTGTTTTAGCAATTGAACCAAATCAGACGTTTTAACAGCACTGTCAAAGGTTTCGTTAAAAATCCCTCGATGTCCACCCGCTTCAATGCCTTGAGCAATAATGACATCAATTCCAGCCGCTTCAATTTCAAGCGCTTCAGCCAGATTGGTCGCTGAAACCATGGTGATAATACCCGCTTGTTTTAAGGCCTGAATTTGATGAGGATGTGGAATACCAAAGTGGAAACTCACTGCTTTAGGTCGTGTCTCTAAAACTAAATTTAAATAATCATCATGATCTAAAAAGCTGGGATAAATGCATTTTAATTCTGTTGGCGGAACAGCATGATACTTCTCAAATTGAGGCGTTAAATATTGAATCCATTGCTTTGCAACCTCGTAGTCGAGTTCTAAACTTTGATGACAAAAGAAATTTACCTGAAAAGGTTGGTGGGTCAGTGCTTGAGTTTCTAAAATTTGTTGACGTGCCGCTTCAACAGAACTTGCACCCAAACCGAGTGAGCCTAAGCCGCCTTGATTAGAGACTTCAGCAGCCAATTTAGGGGTGGAAACACCTGCCATAGGGGCAAGGAAAATAGGATGTCTAATATCAAGTTGTTCTAATAAAGTCATATTTAGCTCCTGCTGATCTATATTACTTTGCCCAAGCCCTGAAAATTAAGCAAATAATATTCGTTATTTCTTGAGGAAATGAAATGACATTTTTTTGATTGTTTACACTCATGGCGCCATATAAATGAAAAGTCAATTTAACTGGATATTTCAGGCATAATGTTGTGTTATATGATGTGACTATTGGGCAAGTTATGATGAAGCCGTTAATTTTTGTGACTTTAATTTCAAGTTTATTATTTTCAGCATGTTCAAGCTCTGAACAGCATAAAACACAGATTGATCCTCAGCAATACAAAGTTCAGGATGTCGCAAGTTTGCAACAGCGTTTTGAGACTTTAAATCAACAGTTATCTAAAAATTATCAGGCATTTAAAAAAACCAATAATATTGCCTTTTCAGATCAGTCTGTACTTGATGTCAATCAACTCAAAACATTAGATCAGTATGCTGTGAGCCGGACTTCATTAAAACCGGTTAAACAAGCCTATTGTGAAATGATGAACGGATATTTTGCCGAGATGTATCATTTGGGCAATCAAAACCTGAATTTAATCGGGCAAGTTCAATTACCTAATATGCAAGCTGAAGACTTGGCTAAAAGTTTTGCAAATGCAGATCAGTTTTATGATTTTATTTTAAATCGCTATACAACATACCGTCAGGCTCAGGAAATAATGGGCTATGGTTGTAATTTAAAGGCAGCTTTAAACTAAATTTTAAAAATAGAATGTATAAAAAAGCCCATCAAGTGATGGGCTTTTTGGGATCTAAAAACTCGGTCTTAACAACCGGTTAATTTTTCAGCTTGGGGACGTTCACTCGGAAAGAAAATTGGGCGAAGTTTGACACCAATGCTGTTACCGATAAAGGCGAAAATCAGCCATAACCAGCCATGCAAACTGCCTGATGCGATACCACTGAAGTAAGCCCCGATATTACAACCATACGCCAAACGTGCACCGTAACCTAATAATAGACCGCCAACAACCGCAGCAATCAGTGAGCGTTTTGGAATATTGAAGTTAGGAGCGAATTTACCTGCCAGACTTGCTGCCAATAATGCACCTAGCATAATGCCGAAGTTCATCATTGAGGTAATATCGAACCATAATGATTCAGCCAGCGCTTTGGCATTGGCTGGTTGTTGCCAATACGCCCAAGAGGCAACATCTACACCCATAAAACTCGCAGATTTTGCAGCCCAAACTGCAAGTGCAGAAGTCACACCCCAAGGACGGCCTGCTAAAGCCAAAGTCGCAAAGTTCAACAAGGTGAGGATGATTCCACCCCAAACTAAAGGCCATGGACCACGTAGGAATCGTTTTAAACCTTGAGTTTGCGCTTGAGGTTCAACTTCAAGTGAACCATGACGTTTTTTCTCAAAATAAATCGTTGCAAATGCAATCGCAGCAAATAGTACAAAACTGACGATTAAAGCAGGGATAACACCTAAGCTTAAAACTATTGAAATAGGTGCAAGATGAGGCAGGTTAAACCACCAGTCCAAATGCGTGGTTGCAATTAAAGAGCCGAGGCAGAAGAAAATCAGCGTTACGATCATACGTGCGCTGCCGCCGCCTACCGTGTAGAGCGTACCGGAAGCACAGCCACCGCCTAATTGCATGCCTATACCAAAGATAAAAGCACCAATCATCACCGACATGGAAACAGGGCTGACATTACCTTTGACAGGATTACCAAATAGCTCACCTGCACCTAAAGCAGGGAAGAATAGCAATACAGCAAGACCCAGCATGATCATTTGCGCACGCAAGCCACGACCACGACGTTCTTTAATAAAGACACGCCAGCTGGAGGTAAAACCAAATGAGGCATGATAAAGCGTCATGCCCAAGGCACCGCCAATCAGGAATAATAAGGCTTGATTCAGCCCAACAACTTGATAGGCACCAAGTGTACCAATCAACAATAGAAAAAGAGCAACCCAAATCGACAGATTCGATCGATTGGATTTTGCAGCAATAACAGACATGGGAGAATAAAAATAACTAAATGAATCGGGGTATTTTAGTCGATTCTTCAACTATATATATTATTAAAACTTATAGATTATAAGTATTTTAATTGAGAATAACTGATTTGCTATATTTGTAAAATTAATAATTGAGATGCTAAAATGTAGAAACTTTAAATAAAGAACCAAGGGCGCTGGCAAATGCCATAGCGAGATTTCCTTATGAGATAACCTGTAAACTGCCTTTTATCATTGAAGTATTAGCGAAATGACTAGACAGTATACTAAGTGCAGTTAGGGATAAAATTCCAACAATATTACAGTTGTTGGCATATATTGTTCTGGACTAATTAAAATCGAGAACATGAGGAAAAGGGCACTCAGTGAAAAAGTCAGGGCAGAAGAACCTGCTGCTTATGAGGGGGATAGGTAGCCATTCCCATGATTAAACCGGTAAGTGAAATAATCCCATCATTTGCACCCCGTACTGCTGCATGAAGCCAACCGGTTCTTTGAGTATAATGTTTTTGGTTATGAAAATAATATGACAGCTAAACATGCACTTAAAAAGTATCGGTACTTCAACCCTATAAAAATGGAAGGGTAAAAGCAAGATTGGTAAAAATAAAAAAGCTCCTGATGAGGAGCTTTTTTATTCAATAAATTAAATTATTGTTGGGCTTTTTCTTTCATATCTGCAGCGCCTTGTTCAACAGCACCGGCAGTTGCTGCAGTGGCTTCTTTAGCAGATTGGGCAGCAGCCTCCGTTTTTTTAGCGGCTTCTTCACCTGCAGCATCGATTTTAGCAGTAGCTTCCTCAGTTGCAGCCTTGGTTTTTGCAGCAGCTTCATCAGCAGCTTGTGAAATGTCATGACCTGCCTGATCTGCAGCATTTTCAAGATGTTCGCCAGTTGTTGCACCAGTTTCAGGTGCTTTCTCTTTGTTACAACCAACTAAAGCAACAGTAGCAGCAAGACCTAAAGCAACAAGTAATTTATTCATTTTCATATGTCCTTCTAATTGTTTTACCCATAAAAATGGGATAAAGCGAATATAATCGAAATGTCGTCTAAATAACGATCGAAAATTGTTGATTAAATGTAACGTTTGGTGAAAAACTCGAGTGAAAAAAAAGGCTTATATCTACGGATAGATATAAGCCTATGTTTATTTTATCCAAATTTAATTGCTTGGATGATGCAGTTATTGCCCGTTACGGATGATGTAATCGAATGCTGAAAGTGATGCTTTCGCGCCTTCACCCGTCGCGATGATGATCTGCTTGTATGGCACGGTGGTACAGTCACCGGCAGCAAATATACCTTTTACATTGGTTTCGTTGCGCTGGTTAATCACGATCTCGCCACGGTTGGAAAGTTCTACATTGGAAGCTTTGAGGAAGTCGGTGTTTGGCAACAGGCCGATCTGGACAAAGATCCCGGCCAATTCGATGGTATGTTCAACATCGGTGGCACGGTCTTTATATTTCAGCGCTGTGACTTGTGAACCGTCACCCACGACTTCGGTAGACAGTGCATTCATGATCACCGTGGTATTCGGCAAGCTATTGAGCTTGTCTTGCAATACCTGATCGGCACGCAGCTTGGTATCAAACTCAACCAGAGTCACATGCTCAACGATACCCGCCAAATCAATTGCCGCTTCCACACCCGAGTTCCCGCCACCGATCACCGCTACACGCTTGCCTTTGAACAATGGACCGTCACAGTGCGGGCAATATGCAACACCACGGGTTTTATACTCTTGCTCACCCGGAACATTCATTTCTCTCCAGCGTGCACCGGTAGACAGAATGATGGTTTTGGATTCCAGCTTTGCACCGTTTTCCAGCGTCACTTCAACCAGACCGTTGGCGGTTTCATCGGCACCTTTAATCGCAGCCACTTTTTGCAGGTTCATGATGTCGACATCATAAGCACGCACATGCGCTTCCATTTCAGCGGCAAATTTCGGACCCTGGGTCTTTTGCACCGAGGTGTAGTTTTCAATGTCCATGGTGTCCATCACCTGACCACCAAAGCGTTCAGCCACAATCCCGGTTTGAATGCCTTTACGTGCTGCGTAGATCGCAGCAGTATTGCCGGCAGGTCCACCGCCAATCACCAGCACATCGAATGCACCTTTGGCATTGAGTTTCTCAGCATCCTTGGCAGATGAACCTGAATCGAGTTTGGCCACGATTTCTTCCAGAGTCATACGGCCCTGACCGATATGCTCGCCATTCTGGAACAGCATCGGAACCGCCATGATTTTGCGCTGTTCCACTTCATCCTGGAAAAAAGCCCCGTCAATCATGGTCGCTGTTGCGCCCGGATTATTAATCGCAATCAGGTTCAAGGCTTGCACCACATCCGGGCAGTTATGGCAGCTTAAAGAAACAAAGACCTCAAAATCAGAGGTTAAATTTAAGCCTTTGATTTGTGCTAAAACTTCATCAGACACTTTCGGTGCATAACCCGACACCTGCAACAAGGCCAGGATCAAAGAGGTAAACTCATGCCCCATCGGCAAACCGGCAAAGTTGACCTGCGGCTGTTCACCGACTTTGGCGATCCCGAAGCTCGGGGTACGTTTATTGGTGCCGTCAAAACGGGCCGTTACCTGATCCGACAGTGCCGCAACCTCAGTCACCAGTTCCTTGATCTTGTCGGATTTGTCAGATGAATCAAGGGACGCCACCAGTTCAATCGGGTTTTCCAGACGTTCCAGTAAGGTTTTAAGTTGCGCTGAAGTATTTTGGTCTAACATGGCTAACGTCTCCAAGGGAGTAAATGTTTATTTAATAAGGCTATAATAAGATAAATGATTAAATAGGTAAAATGATTCATTTTAACACATATAATCGGATAAATAGATTGTATGTTTGTCTACGTGATTTAGCTTTCGATATTAAAGATAAGGGTTTAATGTGAATATTCAAGTATTTATTAGATGTTTCATGGAAAGAATCTTATTTATGTCATGATCAATAGAAATTTTGATTATGATGAGGGCAATTTTTTCGCTAGGTAAGAATGAATGAACCTTAAATCTGGAATTTATCAACATTATAAAGGCAATTTATATCAGGTGTTTCATGTGGCAACACATAGTGAAACGCGTGAAAAGCTGGTGGTATACCAGTGTTTATATGGTGATTATTCGATGTGGGTGCGTCCTTTAGAGATGTTTCAGGAAACGGTCACTCTAGCAGATGGCCAAGTCGTTCCTCGATTTAAATTGATTCAAGAAACTTCATAAGCATAGATTTTTGTTATAGATAAGCTAGACTCAGAATAACCGCCGAAGATAGGGACATCTGCCATGAGCATGAGTTTGACATTCCAACAACGCATGCAAGAGTTGTATCAAAGTTTTATCAAATTTGATGCATTACAACATGAACGTATTCAGCGTTATCGAAATATTGAGCCTGATTCTGCATTATTTTTAGCGATGCAAATTCGTATCCAGCAATCGAAAACAATTTTGGAAATTGGAACGTCTACAGGCTATTCGACTTTATGGCTGGCGAATGCCGCGCAAAATACGCAAGGACATGTGACCACCCTGGAAATAGATCAATCGCGTACCACTCAAGCTCAACAATATGCTCAAGAGTTGGCATTGGATGATGTCATTGATTTCTGGGTGGGGGATGCGCAAAAATTTCTTGAAAAGAGTACCGATCAATATGATTTTATCTTGTTAGATGCCGAGCGCGATGCCTATGTTGGGTATTGGGCTTATCTGAAAAATATGATTCATCCGCAAGGCGGTGTTTTAATTGTCGATAATGTCATCTCTCATGCGGCAGAAGTGAAAAGCTTTATTGAACTGGTCAAAAATGATGGGCGTTTTATCACCATGACCCTGTCTATAGGCGCGGGTTTGTTTATGATTTGCTATAAATAATATAAATAAAAAAAGTCATCATTTTATTGTTAGGCTGAGCATAATAAATCAGGGAAATGACCCTGATTTATCGTATCTGATTTACGTTATTGAATTGAAATACGGGTAAAGTGCACATCGTATTCTAAGTATTTTTGTACAAAAGCGGTTTTATCATTACAGCGCAATAAATTATTATAGATAAATTCAGGAACCGGGTGATATAGCTCGCCTGATCCGTTGTTATAAAAAATTTTCAAATAGCGTGAAGATGCATTGTATTTGTAAGAAGTGACGACAAGCATTGTTCCCATAAGCGCCCCTCATTTTGTAGGGATATAAAGCAGCACTACATTGACTGCATAGTTTGAACTTAAGATAAAAAGATTAGGGCATGTATAGCAGAATTGTAATATTTATCATAAAAAGAATGCTGTTAGATCAACATCAGTCCTGCTTGGAATTTATATCATCATGATTTTAATTTAGCTGAAAAATTGGATATTTAAAGTTTTACAGAGTCCATAAAAAACCACGCGTTTAAGCGTGGTTTTTTGAATCAGTTCAATCTAATAGAAATTAGATTTTACCCACTAGGTCGATTGAAGGAGCTAAAGTAGCATCGCCTTCTTTCCATTTAGCTGGGCAAACTTCACCTGGGTGAGTGTGAACGTATTGAGCTGCTTTAACTTTACGAAGAAGTTCTTGAGCATCACGGCCAACACCACCAGCGTTGATTTCAACGATTTGGATTTTACCTTCAGGATCGATAACGAAAGTACCACGGTCAGCAAGACCGTTAGCTTCGATTAATACGTCGAAGTTTTTAGCAAGTGTCCAGTTCGCATCACCCACCATTACGTATTGGATTTTTTTGATTTCTTCAGAAGAATCATGCCAAGCTTTGTGAGTGAAGTGAGTGTCAGTAGAAACTGAATAGATTTCAACGCCTAATTTTTGGAATTCAGCATAGTTGTCTGCAAGGTCACCCAATTCAGTTGGGCAAACAAAAGTGAAGTCAGCTGGGTAGAAGAATACTACAGACCATTTGCCTTTAAGATCAGCTTCAGTTACTTCGATAAATTGACCATTTTGGAATGCAGTTGCTTTAAATGGTTTAACTTCTGTATTAATTAAGCTCATCATTGTCTCCATGATTGAGGTTTGTAATTGATTTCCAAAAGGATAGCGAATTTTTTGTTATTGCTGAAACAGTATTTTTACATTATTGAAATCGGAAAAACCGAATTAACTAATATAAAGCCTACAATTCCACCAAATCTGATTCTTTCATCTATTCAGCTACATAAAAAAGATGACTGAATGACAAAATATCAGTTTTTCAGCTTGCCTAAGAAGATGAAGGTTCAGGGACTAAAATTCAAGGGTAAAATTTTTTTAAATTAAATTTCTTTTTGAAGCTCGAATCATTCTTAGGCTGAGTAAGGGTGATAAGAAGAAGTATGTGAACATTATTAAAGAGGGTGAATAGTATAACTCTTGTTATATGTGGCGGATTTTAGCGTGGTTGGTGATCTATTTTCTATGCTTTTGAATATTCTTTACATCAAACGCCATGAATAAATATTTGCTTGTCTTTCTCTCTGCGGCGTTACAGCGTAAAATATTCAGTTCAATTTTTTGTTTTGGGATAAATTATCTGTGTTAAGTCATTTAAATGTAGATCAATGGGTCATGGCACGTGACCGTCATCGTTTAAATCGACTACGCAAAGGTAAAGATGCGAACGAAAAACAGTATCAGGAATTATTTGAAAAATCGAATCATAAAGTGCGTGAGCGCCTTTCCCGTGTCCCGAATATCAAACTGAATCAAGACCTGCCGGTTACCCAATATAAAGATAAGTTGATTGAAGCGATTCAACAGCATCAAGTGATTATTGTGGCAGGGGAAACCGGTTCGGGTAAAACGACACAGTTACCGCAAATCGCCATGCTAGCCGGACGTGGTTTAACCGGCATGATTGGTCATACCCAACCCCGTCGACTTGCTGCGCGTAGCGTATCTCAACGTATTGCCGAAGAAGTCGGTGAAAAACTGGGTGAATCGATTGGTTTTAAAATCCGTTTTAATGAACAAGGGTCGCAAGATTCCATTGTCCGTTTAATGACGGATGGTATTTTGCTGGCGGAATTGACCAATGATCGATTCCTCACCAAATACGACACCATTATTATTGATGAAGCACATGAGCGTTCACTCAATATCGACTTTATCATGGGCTATTTAAAACAGCTTTTGCCTAAGCGTCGCGATTTAAAAGTCATCATTACTTCAGCAACCTTAGATGTAAACCGCTTTAGCAGTTACTTTTTTGATGCCCCGATTTTTGAAGTCGAAGGGCGTAGTTTCCCTGTAGAACTTCGTTATCGCCCGATTTCAGAAATGACGATTGGCGGTAGTGATGATGATGAATTTGATGACTTTGAAGAAAATCTGCCCCGTGCAGTGGTGCAAGCGGTCAATGAATGTTTTCAGGATGCGCAGGAAAAAGGTCATCCTGAACATGCCGACATTCTGATTTTTGCCAGCACCGAACAGGAAATTCGAGAACTGCAAGAAACCTTGCAAAAGCATGGCCCACGGCATACCGAAATTTTACCCTTATATGCACGCTTGGCTTTAGCGGAACAACAGAGGATTTTTAATCCGGGTGGCAGTGGGCGACGCATTATCATTGCCACCAACGTGGCTGAAACTGCCTTAACCGTGCCCAATATTCGCTATGTAATTGACAGTGGTTTTGCCCGTATTTCACGTTACAGTTACCGTTCACGTGTACAGCGCTTACCAATTGAAGCAGTGTCGCAAGCCGCCGCGAATCAGCGTAAAGGGCGTTGTGGTCGTATTGCACCGGGCGTGTGTATCCGACTGTATTCAGAAGATGATTTCCAGAGTCGTCCTGAATTTACCGAACCAGAAATCAAGCGTACCAATTTAGCCTCTGTGATTTTGCAGATGCAAAGCCTGAATCTGGGCGAGTTGGAAAGTTTCGACTTTATTGAGCCGCCAGATCATCGCTTGGTGAATGACGGTCGCAAGCTGCTGATTGAGCTTGGGGCGATGAATGAAAAAAGTTCTCCTAAAGCTGAAGCTGATAAAGAAAATCCCTCTAAATCTCCCTTTGAGAAAGGGAGACTTTCTAAAGAGGAAGGTTCCTTAACTAAAATTGGTCAGCAAATGGCGAAGATGCCGATTGACCCACGTTTGGCACGCATGATTTTAGGCGGTGCACATTTTGGTGTGCTGAATGAAGTCCTGATTATTGTTGCAGCGCTGGCGGTACAAGATCCGCGTGAACGTCCGGCAGACAAACAGACCCAAGCCGATCAGAAGCATGCATTATTTAAGGAAGGTGATTCTGACTTTTTGTTCTACATCAAGTTATGGGAAACCTTGCAGAATAACCGTGATTCGATGAATGAAAAAAAACGTCGTGATTTTGCCCGCCAACACTTTTTAAGCTGGTTACGTTTGCGTGAATGGAAGAAAACCCATGAGCAACTCTCTGAACTGGCTCAAGGCTTAAAGCTTTCATTTAATGATAAAAAAGCCAGTTATGAAAATTTGCATCGGGCTTTATTGACCGGTTTGCTTTCGTTCATTGCCAATAAAACTGACGAAAAAAATGTCTATATGGCAGTGCGTCAGCAAAAAGCCCGTATTTTCCCAGCATCGACTTTGCATAAAGGGGGTGCATCTTGGGTGATGGCTTTTGAGATGGTAGAAACTTCTCAAGTTTATTTGCGCACTTTGGCAAAAATTGAACCGGAATGGATTTTGCTGGCTGCACCTGATTTGCTGAAGCACCACTATTTTGAGCCACATTGGTCGAAGAAAGCCGGCATCGTCAATTGTTATGATCAAATTTCTTTGTTTGGCTTAATTATTGAACCGAAGCGTTTGATGAACTATGAAAAGGTCGATCAGCCGGCTGCGCATGAAATCTTCCTGCGTGACGCTTTAACTACGGGTAATTTGGGTATTACACCGCCATTCTTAAAGCATAACTTGCTCAAGCTTGAAGAAGTGGAGCGTGTTGAAGATAAACTGCGTCGCCGTGATCTGGTGGTGGATGAAGAAACCATCTATCAGTTCTATGCGTCTAAAGTCCCTGAAGAGGTGGCGAGTCGTCGAACATTTGAAGACTGGCGTGCAACGGTTGAGCCGCAAAATCCACGTTATTTATTTGTCGATGATGATGCGTTGTGGATGAATGATCGTCCAACCACGCAACAATTTCCTGATTACTTGCACAACGGTTCTTTGCGTCTGGCAGCGAACTATCGCTTTGACCCAAGCCATGATGAAGATGGCGCTACGGTTAAAATTCCGGTACAGGCATTGCCACAGGTCGATGAAAATATCTGGTCATGGGGTATTCCGGGCTGGCGTCAGGATTTGATTGAAGCGTTGTTAAAATCACTACCTAAAGATAAGCGTCGTAATCTGGTGCCGATTCCGGATACTGCACGTAAGCTGATGAATGGCATTGATGCAGTACATTTGCGTGAGCACATTTTCAGTTATTTAGCTTTTCAGTTACGTGGTGAACAAATCACTGCAAAAGATTTCTCCTTTGACCGGGTTGATCAGTACTTATTGCCGTTCATTAAAGTCATTGATGAAAAAGGTCGGGTGCTTGAAAAAGGCCGTGATCTGGCTGAACTTAAAGCCCGTTGCCGTACTGAAACGCATAGCCCTGTGAAGCAACTTAAAGGTGAGTTTAAAACCTTCCCTGATAATTTCACTTTTGAAGCCTCGCAAAAAGTGACAGGGGTGATTGTTAAGCAATATCAAGCCTTGGTTCCGACCAAAGCATTTGCAGAGCTGGATGCAAAAGATGAATCTGGGGTAGTGATTCAAACCTTTAATGATCAGGCTGAAGCCATTCGTCAGCACCGGGAAGGGGTGATTCGACTGGTTTATATGCAGTTGGGCGACTTGGTTCGTCAACTGAAAAAACAGATTTCGAAACCACTGGCTTTGGCCTATTCACCGCTGGGTGATAAAGCCAAACTCGAGCAAATGTTAGTTTATGCCACACTGCAGATGACAATAAATGATCTTCCTGTCAATGCTGAAGAGTTTCAAAACTTGATTTTAAATGTAAAAAAATCTTTCCTAATTCATGGACAAGAGGCATTATTAATACTCAGCGATATTTATATCCAGTGGCAGGATATTCGTCGGAAATTGTTGGTTTTAGACGATTCTCTGTTTGGTAAAAATATCGATGACATTGAAGATCAGCTTGATTTGATGAATCTTTCCAACTGTGTGTATGTCAAATCTTCGGATATCTGGCAGGAATTTCCACGTTATTTGAAGGCATTGGTCTTGCGTTTGGACCGCTTGCCAAATAACCTACAAAGGGACAATTCTGCCATTGATCAAGTTGACCCATGGATGGAAAAATTATTTAAGTTTAAAAATGACGCTCGCCTGAAAGAACTGTACTTCATGGTTGAAGAATTTCGCATTTCTTTGTTCTCACAGCCAATGAAAACAAAGATGCCGATTTCTCCAACCCGATTGCAAAAAGTATGGGATCAATTAGGCATTAGTTAACATAGCGGGATATTAGGAGTTTTACATGGGCATTCGTATTACAGGTACTGGTCTTTATCATCCAGAAGAAGCCATTAGCAATGAAGAATTAGTGGCAAGTTTAAATGCTTATGTGGAACAGTTTAACCACGACAATGCGGACAAAATCGCAGCGGGTGAAATTGAAGCGCTTCGCGGTTCAAATGCAGAATTCATTGAAAAGGCATCCGGTGTTAAAAGTCGTTATGTTGCTGAAAAGTCAGGTATCCTAGATCCAAAACGTCTATATCCACGTTTACGTGAACGCAGCAATGATGAACTTTCTATTCAGGCCGAATGGGGTGTTACAGCAGCTAAACAGGCGATGGAAAATGCCGGTGTAACTGCTGAAGACATCGATGTGGTCATTTTGTCATGTTCAAACATCCAGCGTGCTTATCCTGCAGTTTCAATCGAAATTCAAACTGCTTTGGGTATTGAAGGCTATGCTTATGACATGAATGTTGCCTGTTCTGCTGCAACCTTTGGTTTGAAACAAGCGTCTGATGCCATCAAATGTGGCGCACGCCGTGTATTGCTTGTGAATGTGGAAATTACTTCGGGTCATACCGATTTCCGATCACGTGATTGTCACTTTATCTTTGGTGATGTTGCAACAGCATCAATTATTGAAGATACGACCACGAAAACTGGTTTTGAAATTGTAGATACGCATTTATTCACTCAATTCTCAAACAACATTCGCAACAACTTCGGTTACTTGAACCGTAGTGAAGATGCGGTTGTAGATGACAAATTGTTCCGCCAAGACGGTCGTAAAGTGTTTAAAGAAGTGTGTCCACTGGTTGCGAAAATCATTACCAAGCAACTTGAGAAAAATGAAATCGCACCAACTAACGTAAAACGTTTCTGGTTGCACCAAGCCAATGCCAGCATGAATGACCTCATTTTAAAATATGTAGTCGGTAAAGATGCTGATCGCGCGCTTGTGCCAATTATTCTAGATGAGTTTGCCAATACTTCTTCTGCAGGTGTGATCATTGCGTTACACCGTACAGCACATGAAGTGAATGATGGCGAGTACGGTGTACTTTGCTCATTCGGTGCAGGTTATTCAGTCGGTTCGATTCTGGTGCAAAAACACGTTGTTGCATAAGGAACAATGCATTGCAGGTTGAGCATGATGCCAGATGGATTAAGCATTTAAGTACGCTATCTAAACTGTATTTCACGCCAACCTTTTTTGGTGCAGAACATATTGATGCATCCAAGCCTGCAATGTATGTCGGGAATCACACCCTGTATGGGGTGTTTGATTCACCGATCCTGATTGATTATTTATATAATTATCATAAAGTGGCTGTGGTCAGTATTGCTGATCATGGCCATTTTTATTTGCCGGGTTGGCGTACCCTGTTTAAAAAATTCGGTGCGGTCGATGGTAAAAAAGAACATATCCGCGCCGCGATGCAACAAAGTTATTCGATCCTGGTCTTTCCAGGCGGCGGTCGGGAAGTGTTAAAAAGAAAAGGCGAGGCTTATCGGTTGATCTGGAAGCAGCGTTATGGTTTTTTAAAACTCGCGCAAGAATTTAACTACGAGATCGTTCCATTTGCAGCTTTGGGGGGTGATGAAGTCTTTGAACTGGGTTTTGATGCAAATCTGATTATTGAAAGTCCATGGTTTCAAAAGCTGTTGAAAGTACCTCAACTGGATAAATTACTTCGGCATGGTGACGTGATTCCATCCTTGCCTAAAAACCTTATTCCAAAACGCGTACCCTTTTATTTTCAGTTTATGCCACGACAAAATTTAATGCATATTGAAAATGCTGAACAATTAAAAGATTTTCGTGATCAGATTCAGCAACAAATTTATGCCGGATTAGAACACTTAAAACAGCAACGTGAAGTTGAGAAAGTTTGATGAGGCTCGGTGAATATTTTAATAATGAATGATTAAATCGTTAAGCCTGGATGAATTGCCGAGTAGGTTTGATTAAATGCTCAAGTCAGCATACAGTAGCTTCATTCTATTATTAAATTCATCTTAGGATGGTTGTTTAATTTGAGGCGAGTATGGAACAGGATCGTTTAGTACCGCAGTATCAATTGGTTGCGAAACAGTTACTCAGAATTTCTAAAAATCTAAATGAAATTTTTCAGGATCAGCTCAATATTGTCGGTGATCTGAATGCGCAGAATATGTTTCGTATTGATCAAGAACGGCATGCTGTACAAATAGCCAATGGTTTATTTCAACTCGAATTTCATGCACCAACATCAGATCTGAAAAGCATCTTGCAGTGTGATTTTACTTATTTGGGGCAAAAAGCAGAATTAGTTGAAGAATTTATTCTGCATGACCTGTATTTTTTAACCGGTGATTTAAAGCCGCAACATTCGCTTTTTCTACGTCAAAAAGTCCAGCAATTACGACAGCTATTACTCGAGCAGATTTATGTATGGGTTAATGGAGCTGAACGGGTTAGTGCTTATCTAAAATGTCTATGTGTGGATGAAGCTGAAATTATTGATCAGCTGATGATGAATACAGAGATTTATCACTCGAAAATTCTGAGTGATTATGTACTGAATAAAACGGCATTACCTGAAGCTATTGTTCAAATGCTGCAAAAGATTTGTTCTATTCAAGTGGTGTGTGGTGATGAGTTTTTACCACTGCAACCCTTGATGGAATGTCTGGATGAGTTTTGTTTTAGTGCCTCGCAGTTTTTACCTGCCGCCATGTATCGCATTATGGCACTGTCATTTGAAGAGCTTTTCAATTTAAATGAGCTAATCGATCATCAAGATGATATCCAGTTGCTGTATCGTCATGCGCAAGAAAAAACACAATTATTAGGCTTTGTCCGGTTAATACGACGCGAACTTTGGCAACGGGATGATTTATTGTCAAAGCATAATTTTCTTCATGCGACCTCTACGGTTTGGCAGAAAAAAGTCGCCAAACTGCCGCTATTTGATTATCCACGTGCAGTGAACTGGTTGCTTAAACAATCCACTGCTGTGCTGGATTGGCTTAGTCGCCATATTCAACACAGCAGTGTCAGAGTGGCTGTGACAGCTTTAAGTTTTGTAGATACCAGTCGGGTTCACCCACAAGTCATTTTGGCCACTTTGCAGTATTTTCAGCATTCTTCAGCACGCATGTTCATTCATAGTTGTCACTATTTTGCGATGCAAGAAGGCTGGTTTGAGCATGAAAACAATCATAGTGTGGTGTTAAAGGGGCAGCAGCAAGCTCTGGATGATCATCGGATTACGATTAGTCCGTCCATTTTGTACTTGGATGAATGGATGGAACTCATGCGGAATGTCGCGAAAGGCAATGAACAAATCGTAAAAAAAGTTTATTTACGTTTAAGTCGAGTGATGCAAGCTTATATGTTGTATCTACAGAAAATAACCCAAGCATTAGCTGAAGACTTGATGTTTTATATTCGACCTGAAACCCATCAAAATCGTGATTTTTATCCTGTATTACAGCGCTATAAAATGCAGCTGGATGAGTTTCGGCAAATCTTTTATTTACGTGATCGATATACCAGAGTGTCAGTTTTTGATTCCTATGTGCGGGATTATTTGGTCGATTATTTTAGCGGCAATAAAATGGTGCTGAAAAGTACCACATGGATGGGGCTGTTTCATCAAGCGATTCATTGGCATGATCAAATCCAGAAACAGGAAATTATTACTCAGTTAAAGAAAAATTATGCTGAAGCTGTATGGCAACCGCTAATGGTTGAGAAAAAGATTCAGTTTGCAGGCTGGAGCTTTGAAGAACTTGCGGATTTAGACCGAATTATCGAAGAATCTAAAAGATGCCATCATTGCCTAGCAGTCAGCTATGCACAGCGTATTATTGACGGGGAATATGTGGCTTTTCACATGGCTTTGCAATCAGGTACGCATCATATGACTTTAGGCTGTGATCTGCGAGATGGACAGTTGGTCTATGATCAGTTGGAATATCCGCATAATCAAAAAGCCGAATATCTTTTTGTGAATGTTGCTCTGCAATTTATCTCCTGGTTAAATGTACAGTTAATACCACTTAAGTGACAGTGGATGTCGTTAAACTTTTTTCTGTGCTTAACTTTTAGGGAAAAAATCGGTAGGCTATAGCCGTTAATTTACGGTTATAGGTCTTATGAAACAAGAAACTGCACTCAAGCTTTTAAAAGCGGGCGAAAATGTCTTTTTAACAGGTTCGGCTGGTGCAGGGAAAACCTATACTCTCAATCAGTACATCAATTATTTAAAAGCCCGTAAAGTACCGGTGGCGATTACTGCATCAACCGGTATTGCGGCAACCCATATGAATGGCATGACTATTCATACTTGGGCAGGCATCGGCATTAAGGATTTTTTATCTGATGCTGACCTGAAAAATATGAAAGAGCGTAAATACCTAAAAGAGCATTTAGAAAATGCCCAAGTATTAATTATTGATGAAATTTCAATGTTGCATGCCAAGCAGCTGAATTTGGTCAATCAGGTTTTAAAATATTTTAAAGAAAGTGATGAAGCTTTTGGTGGCATTCAAGTGATTGTCGCAGGTGACTTTTTTCAGTTACCGCCAGTCGGTAAAAATGACGAACGCAATCGCGATAAATTCTGCTTTATGTCTGATGCGTGGGTCGAAGCAAAATTCCGGGTTTGTTATTTGACCGAGCAACATCGTCAAGGTAACGATTATTTAAATGACATTTTAAATGCCATTCGTAGTCAAAGTATTACCGCTGAACATTTACAGGCTTTAGAACAAACCCGCCAGCAAGATATTGGTGAAACCTTTACCCGTTTGTATACCCATAATATGGATGTGGATGCGATCAACTTTAAGCATCTGAATGCCATTGAGGCGGATGAGCGACAGTTTGAAGCTGTCTGTGATGGTAATGACAAACTGATTGAAACTTTAAAGTCATCGGTGCGTGCGCCTGAAAATCTCACCTTAAAGAAAAATGCCAAAGTGATGTTTGTAAAGAACAACTTTGATATGGGTTATATCAACGGTAGTTTAGGCGAGGTGATTGGCTTTGAAGAAGATGATGATCATGGCATTTTACCTAAAGTGAAGCTCACCGATGGCACAGTGCTGATTGTTACGCCTGAAACATGGTCGGTCGATAACGATGCCGGTAAAACCATTGCCAGTTTTCAGCAAATTCCACTGCGTTTGGCCTGGGCGATTACCATTCATAAATCTCAGGGCATGACCCTGGAAGCGGCTGAAATTAATCTGGCCCATACTTTTGAGAAGGGTCAGGGCTATGTCGCAATATCACGTCTAAAAGCTTTAAGTGGCTTAAAACTGCTCGGAATTAATGAACAAGCTTTGGAGCTGGATAGTTTGGCGATTAAAGCCGATCGACGTTTTCAGGAATTATCTAATGAAGCAGAAAATCACTTTGAGTCGATTGATTTAGCGCCGCAACATAAAGCCTTCATTCGTCATTGTGGCGGTACCTTGAATGAAACTGAAATTCAGCGTAATGAAAAGAAAATTGCAAAAAGTGGCGGTAAAACCAATTATGCCACTGCCACACTGGATGAAACGCGTGAGCTTTTTGTCGAAGGCTATGAAATTCAGGATATTGCGGTTGAGCGCGGATTAACCCCTGCAACCATTATTAATCATCTAGCCAAATTGCATAAAGAACAGGGCTTGGATATTTCTGTGGCACATCCGGGTGAAGAAGTCGTAGAACAAGTGCGGAAAATTTATAAACGTTTAATGAAGCGTCAAAGTCCGGAACATTTTAGTGAAGATGGAGTCATTAAGCTGCGTCCAATTGTGGAAGCAACTACACCGCGTATGGGTTATGATCAGGTGCGTTTGGCTTTACTTTTTGTTGAGTAAGTTTTCAATAGCTAGATCAAAAAAGGACATCATTCGATGTCCTTTTTATTTAAATTTTTGCCGTGATATAAATGTTTTATGACTCGATCAATATTTATGCTTTGGGTTCGGCAGTCATCATGCCCATGCCGGCAATCCATTCCTGAATTGGTTCATAATAATGCACTTCCGAATCATATTCGCCACTTGCAGAAAGGGCTGAAAATGCTGCAATCCAGGCACGAATTTCCTGACCACCACGTCCGCCATCACGACGAATTTCATCATTAGTCATATTGGCTAAGTAATCAAAATCTGCATTTTTAAAGCGCTGCAATAAGTCTTTATCCCATTCAGGATTTAATGGTAGCGCTGCTGATAAATCACCATCTGCCAGACGCTGTCCAACCGCAATGACTTTGGATTGACGGTTCTCGCGTGCTTCGGCTGTCGGGTTACGGCCCGCAATTAAGAATTCCTGAACTTCTGGTGCTGCGGTGCTAATTTGCGGTGTCGGTGGATCATGTGATAAACCACCCGATCCAATAATTAAAATGCGTTCATCTAAGGTTTTAAGATATTCGCCAATCACTTTACCCAGTTCAATCACTCGTTTGGTACGTGGCATCGGTGCAGCAGCACCATTAATAAACACCGGAATGACGGGATAACGATCAAGCTGACCTTCACAGAGTAAATCGAGTGGTTGGGTAAAACCATGATCGGCTTGCATACGATATGAATAGGAAACATCAATATCGTGCTCTAAACAGTGTTCAATTAAGCCGAGTGCTTTATCTTCTGGAACGTCCAATGGTGCAGGTCCATAGTTCCAGTCACCCGCAGCAGTTGCACGTACACCAACACAGAAACTTGGCATCAGGTCGTAAAAGAAACCATTAAAATGATCTGGACCAAAGACCACAATGAGTGTGGGATCATAGGCTTTAACCTGTTCAGCCAGTTTTTGAAATGTTGCACGTGCAGCTGCTTCAATCTCTGCAGGGGGAGATGCAAAATCCAGTAATGGAGTATGCGAGACACATATGAGTTTTATGGGCATTTTTTCTCTCAAATCTGCATTTATTTAATGATTTGAGCTTAAATATAAAGGGACAGCTAAATACAATATTTATCTTAGATCGAACCATAGTAAAAACATTCATGTTAAACAGATGTGCTTAGGTTGATTATTTTTAGCATATTGAAATATATTTGTTTATTTTACTTTTGACAGGCTTTAGCTAGAGGGTGTTGAAAAGATCATAGTCAGTTTAGTTTTAATTCCTGCAAGGCTAAGACCAAAGTTCTAAAGGTGTCTAAATTTCTAAGTTATGGATAGTGAAAAAGTTATTTAAAGTTAAATTTGAGGCATTATAAAAGTAATACTTTAAGTTAAAAAAATAATTTGTTATGTTGTTTCTGAATAAAAAAAATTGAATAAGTTTTAAAATAGAAAAATAGGATGATTTTTTCTATTACTCAAGACAATTAAAAAAATAAAAGGGAAGAATTTATGAAGCAGTATCAGAGAGCGGCTTTAGCCTTGGTGGTCGCCAAGCTGGAATTTGGAAATACTAAATCCAATATTTATGATTATAACGAAAGCTCGTATCCTCAAATAAGTGGCAATGTGAATCAACATGAAGCTAAACTTTATGATTATCAGCGATCAGTCATTTTTGAGGGGCGAAATACCGGTCGAGAGTTTAATTTATATGATTATGGTCATAGCGAATTTATCAGTTTAAAAAAGAAAGGTGTAAAAAAATACGAAGGTTATCATTATGGAAATTCAAGTTATTTCGAGATTACGATTTCGGGTTCTACCTTAAGTTTTTATGACTTTAGCACAGGGCAATATTATCGCTTTTCTTAATGGCTGATTCATTTTATCCCAAGTAAATCGAGGTGGAATCACACACAAGCGTGCAGCATGTGTCAAAATACTGTCATAAAATACAAAGTCAGCAACCGTCACAAATGAAAGCCCTACATCAATTTGCGCTTGCCAGTTTTGCTTACTTCAACCGCTTGAGCTTTAGTTAGAAATTCGACTTGAGTAGATTCGCCTTTCCAATATGATTCGGAAGAAACCTTAAGTTCACGTTTTTCCCCAACACATGGATAGCCAAGAATCTGAGAATTAATAATCATGATGTTTTTCCTGCAAAGAGATTCTTTTCGTTGAAAACATCATCGAATAGAACCAAGCATGAAAAAAACTAATTAACTTCGTGGTATATTGAATTATATTCATTATTATTCTTTTGAAAATTTATCTGAGTGCGTATCTTTAAATAGAATTATTTTCTATAAAGTTTTCTCACATGTGGCTTTGCTACATGTCTTGCACTCGGGAAAAGTTTCACTTTGCGGATCCTTGTTCACATGTTAGAAATTCGTCACTTAAAAACTTTAACTGCATTGCGTGAGCATGGTTCATTGGTGGCTGCTGCCAATGATTTGTGTTTAACGCCCTCAGCAATTTCTCATCAACTTAAAGAACTGGATCATTGGTATGGGGTAGAGGTGGTGAATCGCCGTAGTCGCCCGGTGACTTTTTCTAATGTTGGACAGCGTTTACTCAAATTGGCTGATGATGTTTTGCCACAAATTCAGATTACCCAAACAGACATTACCCGTATTGTGCATGGTCAGACCGGGCGTATTATTTTCTCATCTGAATGCCATAGTTGTTTTGACTGGTTGATGCCTTTGCTCAATCAATATCGTCATTTATATCCAGATGTAGATCTGGATTTTGCTTCAGGTTTTGAATCGAATCCACATGAACTTTTGCAAAATGCAGAATTTGATATGTTGATTACGGCTGATCCGATTGCATTAAAAGGCATCGAATATTTCCCGATTTTTGAGTATGAATCACGTCTGGTTTTATCAAATACTCATCCATTGGTACGTGCCGAACGCATTACCGTGCAAGAGTTGGCAGATGAAACCCTGATTACTTATCCAGTCGATAAGCACCGTTTAGATATCATGGCGAAATTATTTATTCCTGCAAATATCCAACCGAAGCACGTACGCACTACAGATTTAACTCAGATGCTGATTCAGTTGGTGGCGAGTGGTCGAGGTATTGCGGCACTTCCAGATTGGGTGGTGAATGAATATGAGCAAAAAGGCTGGGTGACTTCACGCCGTTTAGATTGTGTCTCTGCCACAGGTTTGCGCCGTACTTTATATGCGGGCTATAGAACTGAAGAGAAAGAGAAAAGTTATTTTGAAGGTTTCTTAAAGCAATTGGCTAAATTCTCGCAAAAGCGTAATCAGTATTATATGAATTAATCTGTATTTGAATGCATTGGCTAGGCATGCGTATACGTTTGTAAATTGCGCATGCCTTAAATTGATTATTTACGATTGAATACATCTACAATCAGATTGGTGCGTGTAAGAGTAAAGATAAATATCGAGAGAAAGATTGCCATAATGGCTAAATATCGAGTCCATGAATATTTGGAACCTTTTCCTTCCCAAACTTGTAACTGCACGCTTTGAAACTGAAAGTTGCTGCGTTCGGTAATTTCAGCATGTGTGGCAAAACTTGAGTCTGATGTATCTTGTGTAGCATCAACAGAAAATGGATCCGAAGCCAGTACCAGTAAGACAGGCTCGTTGGCTTTATAATTATGAGTATCATCTTCACGAAAAGCTTCTGGGTGATAGCCAATTTTGCTCATTCGTTCAGTTCCTCCAATAAAGCGTAATTCTACTTCACCATCTGCAATAGCATAGCCACGAGCTACCATAACAAAACGGTAAGGGTTATTTGCTGCTGTTGCTTCATAGCCGATTGAGAGTTTAGGGCGTTTATTTATATCGGGTTTAGGCATTGTAGTGTTGTTGAGTGCCTCAATTTCTTCAAGGGTGAGATCATAGCTACCTATGAGTTGTTGTCCATACTCACCAGGTTTAGGTTCATGAGAAACTTTAGCGCAAGCAGTAAGAACCAGTATTAATCCCCCAAACAATAAGACCTGCGTTTTTTGTAAAATATTTATATTTTTTAAGAGTTCCATAATTATTCCTTTTATTAGGTTTAAAAAATAACAAGCGAGTCATGTTGTTTGAAGAATAGGCGCAACGCCGCACTTTGTTGTTGTAGTGTTGGACGACTTAACATCACATCAAGACTACGTATAATGACGTCACAGCTTTTTGGATTTTCCCCATCGATATCATGCAATAACCAAATATCATCACCAAACTCAGAACGAAGGTCTTTGGAAATTTCGGACCATTGGCTTTTAGCAAAATTTTCATCATAAGGCACAGATGTTTGCTTGTGCTTCAGTACTGCTGTAATTGCCTGTATGGTTTTTTGCTGTGTGGATTTAGAAATGACATTCTGAACTTGAGCAATATCTTTATTATGGCTAGGTGAGGTAATTAGAGCACATGCTTTGTTGCGCCGGGCATCACGCAGTTGCTGAACATAAGCTTCAGACCATTGCACAAGTACAGCATCTGGTAGTTTAAAAGGAATCAGAGGATCGATATTGTGATGTAAGGTTGAAGAAACAAGAGACTTAAAGTTTTGATCATCCATACTATTGTTGGGTAGTTTAATTAATTCACTATAAGTAACAGAATCACCAGTTTCAAAAGCCCGTAGGATTTTGAACTGTTGTAATATTTCTTGTCTGTGCTGAATTGGGCTATCACTGTATTGATATTTATTTTGTTCCTGTTTGGCTTGATATTGATTGATTCCCCAAAACAATACGCAAAAGCCAATACCGGTCATAGTGATGAATTTCATAATGATTATAATGTGCTGTTTTTATCAGTGAATAATATAATATTGTTTGAAATTTAAACACATGTTTTATAGGAAATTTTCGCTTAATTCATTATATTATTCACTATGTAAAGCACAGGTCGATTAGATTATAGACCTATCCTTTCTTCATATTTTAGCAATCAGAAAGTAGAAAATTAATCACGTGACATAAAACAGCTAAAACGAGTACCCTGACACGGAGTTAGCCTATACAATTTCTTCGAAAATTTCTAAAATTCATTAACACTTTTTCTTTAAATCTCCTGCATCTTTTTCGGGTCGCTTTATGCCTAAATCTAAAAAACCTTCGCAAGAACAACTAATGTCAGTCATTTAGACACAAACGGCTATTGTGAAGCTTGGACTCGATCTGAATGCAGTCATGACATTGGTGGCTGAACAAGCTCAAAGCATTACCCAAGCCAAAGGGGCTGTGGTTGAGTTGGCTGAAGACGGGGATATGGTTTACTGTGCTGTATCGGGTGGTACTTCACGTTTTCTGGGCTTGCGTCTGAAACTGCAAAATAGTTTATCTGGCTTATGTATTGCGCAAAATGAAATCTTGTATTGTCAAGATAGTGAGGTAGAGATGCTTTTAAAGTCGGTGATTTACAGATTTTAAGCTTGATCTCAGCTGTGATGTATCATGTAATACAGTTTGGTGCGCAGGAACTTTATAAACTGGCAACTCAAGGTAATCTCCCTGGTTTAGCTAATCGGGCTCACTTTTTTAAGAATGACCAATAAACAGGGTTAATATCCCTGCAGCGATCAAAGGACCAACTGGAACACCGCGTAATACAGCAACGCCTGCAACTGTCCCGATGAGTAAGCCTGCAACTACATCGGGTTGATTGCTCATCAGCTTAACGCCACGTCCACCCAGCCAGGCCACTAAAACACCAATCGCAATTGCCAGTAATGATTTCCAGCTCATAAAGGATTTTAAAATCGCATCTCCCGGAATTTTTCCACTGGCAATGGGGGTCAACACACCAATGGTTAAAATGATGATGCCGATATTTAAACCGTGTTGCTGCAAGTAAGGAAAAAATTCACTCAGCGGGGTAATGCGAAAGACAATTAAAACACCGGCAGCAATCGTGACTGCACTATTATGACTAAAAATACCGCAAGCCAATAAAACAAGGAGAACGATCAGATTTAAATCTAAATTGGACATTACTTTTAGGGAGATTGAAAAAAATAAGACCTATTGTATCGGGTTTTGCGCTGAGATTTACTTTAAAGACTGCGAACAATAAAATTAGCCTGCATTTCAGTATAGAATGCGCCTTTCGTGATAGTTAAAGGGTTAGGTTTATGTTCTTGGAAAAGATGTTGCAATCGCAAGGTTTTGGTTCGCGTAAACATTGCCAGCAGCTCATTAAAAATGGAGCGATTGCCATCCAAGGTGAAGTCATCACCAATGCAAAACATAAACTGGATTTAAATAACTTAAGTTTTTCCGTATATGGCGAAAGTTTTGATTATCGTGAAAAGGTTTATATCGCTTTAAATAAGCCTCAAGATTATGAATGTTCACATCAAGCCACGCATCATTTTAGTGTGTTCGACCTGTTTGATGATGTGTTGATGAACCGTGGTTTGCAATGTGTAGGACGTTTAGATCAGGATACCAGTGGGCTTTTATTGCTTACAGATGATGGTCAGTTTCTACAAGCCTTAACCCATCCTAAAAAACACGTGGCTAAAGTCTATCGAATGCAAACCGCTGATCCTGTGACAGAGCAACAAATTCAGCAATTACAGCAGGGCGTAGAATTACATAATGAATCTGGTATTTTTGCAGCGACAGATGTGATTCAACTTGCAGAAAATGAATTACAGCTGACCATTCATCAAGGAGTTTATCATCAGGTTAAACGGATGTTAGCTGCAGTAGGCAATAAAGTTGAACGATTGCATCGTCAGCAAATTGGGGCTTTAGCGCTTCCTGAATTAGAGCAAGGGAAGTGGATTTATTTAACAGAACAACAGGTAGAGCTGGCCAAGACACGCATGGTTATTTAAGGAAACAATGATAGATTTTAAATTCATCATCTTTCACAAAACCCATTTGCTCATAGAGTTTATGTGATTGGTAATTGGTTTTTTGAGTTTCTAAGCTAATGCGTAGTGCATTTTCATGGCGTGCAAATAAAATAGCTGTATCAATCAGTTGTTTTGCTGAACCCTGACGTCGAAACGTTGGGGTGACATAAACATCATCTAAAATATAATAGATAGAACAAGCGACTGAAGAAAAACCTAAATAGAGTAAAATAAAACCGGTAAAGACATCGTCTTTGATATGAATAAAAATGACACTTTCCTGATTTTCAAAGCGTTGTTTTAAAAATTGATAAGACAAATTTATGTTGGAAGAAGCACCATAAAATTGGCGATATTCATCGAATAAAACTGCAAGTGGATGTAAATCTTCTAGAGTTGCGCGTCTTACGATCATTCTATACTCCATGCATTTTTTGTCTTCGCATGAAGCATAACTAATTTTTTATATTCAGTTTTTTAAAATTTGTTTGTAAATGCAACACTGTTAAGTTTTGTCACTTTCACCCAAAATAGCATTCAGCTCTTCAAATAAATCTAAATGATCATCATCTAAAATAAACTCTTCGTCAGCATCAACAAGTTGTTCTACATCACTATTTAAAGTGCTTTGCTGTTGCTTTAATTTACGGATTTTATACAGCTGTTCAAGGTTAATACTTTGATTTTCAATAGAAAATGGGATTGATTTGGTTAGAACGACTTGTTTGAAAAACAGTCGAACCGCTTGTGCTGGCGTAATCCCCAATTGTTTAAACACCGCAAAAGCATGCTTTTTTTCTTGGGAGTCAAGTCTTACTTGGTAAACTTCTGTTTTTCTCATGATTTTTTGAATACGTCTAATTACTTAACTTTTCAGCATTTATTTTAATCAAATCTAATGTAATTTCAATATTCATACACTATATTTACGAAAATAAATTGTAATGACAAGCATATTACAATGTCAATTCAAACTTTGATGAAAATTCCATCTCTTTAAAAGTCACTGGGTCATTGAAGTGAATATGCTTTGCTAAAAGCTGCAGTGGCGCCGAAAAGTCATCTTCCCTTTTATGTTGTACCACTGGATAAAAAGGGTCATTTTTGATGGCAATGCCCAAACTGTTCAAGTGAACACGCAACTGATGTTGCTTGCCAGTGATCGGTTTGAGTTGGTATTTTGCCCAAACAGAATCATGTTCAATTAAATTAATTTCCGTTTCACTATTTATTTTTCCTTCAACCACTTGCATCGTATAAAAGGGTTGACCTTTTTCCATTCGATAGCGTGTATAACATGGAAATGTTAAAGCTGAATGAAAAGGTGCAATGGCATGATAGGTTTTTTTAACCTGGCGTTGTGCAAACATTTCTTGATAGGCAGCACGAGTCGCTGCCTGTTTCGAGAATAAAACCACACCAGCAGTTTCACGGTCGAGACGATGAATAGGCGTTAAAAATTCATTTCCCGTTTGTTTTTTTAAACGTACTAACAGTGTTTCTTGTACATATTGACCAGTAGGGCTGATGGTTAAAAAATGTGGTTTGTCTATCACCAGTAAGTGTTCATTTTCAAATAAAATTTCATGTTCAAACGGAATATGTATTTCATGGGCTAGAAAACGGTAGTAAAACACGTGGCTATTTTCAATATATTCAGAATCAAAACTTAAGATATTCCCCAAGGCATCATAAATTAAACGATCCGCAAAGCGTTGTTGCCATTCATTTGCTGTAATATGCGGAAACTGCTGACACAGATATTGATACACAGTTGCCGGTGCAGGCTTCATTTTAGGAAGAAATACTTTGCTTGCGCTTACGCCATCAATCATTGGCGGAATAAATTCAGTGCTGGTCATGTGATTTGTCGTGGATCAATCTGTCGTCAATAGAAATTAATAATATTTACAATGAAATGTAGGAAAAGTTACACATTTAGAAGTGTGAGCATGGGCAATAAAGCGGTGCGATGCTATCATAATTGGTCTTTGGAATCATGTCGTGAGTAATATGCAGTATTCATTTAAATTAGCCTTGAACAATGAAGACGATACCCAAAATTTAGCACAGGTTTTGGCGCAGCATTTTAGCACGGGCGTGGTTTATTTAATTGGTGATTTAGGTGCAGGGAAAACCACACTAACACGTTATTTTTTGCAAAGTTTAGGGCATAAAGGGGCGGTAAAAAGTCCAACTTATACCTTGGTTGAACCCTATAATATTCATGGTAAAGATATCTTTCATTTCGATTTATATCGTTTAAATGATCCTTATGAACTTGAATTAATGGGTATTCGCGATTATTTGGAAACACCGAATGCGCTATTTTTATTTGAATGGCCTTCAAAAGGTGGCGATGAAATTCCCGAGCCGGATCTGATCATTAATATTGAAAAATCTGAAGATGAACTGACGCGTACTGCGAGTTTAAGTTTCTCATCGGCAGCATTAAAACAAGCCTTAGAGAGTCAGTTGAACCATGCGTGATAATTTAAGCGAACGTCGTATTCATACCCTTAATCCTGCACTGGCGAACCAGATTGCCGCAGGTGAGGTGATTGAGCGACCAGCATCGGTGGTGAAAGAATTATTAGAAAATTCAATTGATGCGGGTGCGACTGAACTTATTATTCGCGTTGAACAAGGTGGCAGTACCTTAATTGAAATCATCGACAATGGTCATGGGGTTCATCCTGAAGATTTAGCTTTGGCAGTCATGCGTCATGCCACCAGTAAAATTCAAACTGCGGATGATTTACAGGCCATTGTCAGTTTGGGTTTTCGTGGTGAAGCATTGGCCTCGATTGCTGCTGTTTCACGTTTAACCCTGACCAGCAGCCAGAATGATGAAGGTATTGGTTATCAGGTTGAAGTGAACGGTACTGCTTTTGATCATCAGGAAATTCAAGCGGTAGCGACGCAAAAAGGCACCCATATTCGAATCCAAGACCTGTTTTTTAATGTGCCTGCACGGCGTAAATTTTTAAAAAAGCAGGGTACTGAGTTTGGGCATATTGAAGAAATTGTCCGTCGTCTGGCATTAATCCATTTTGATATCCGTTTTGTTTTAGAGCATAACAATAATATTCGTTTGAATCTGCCGGTTGCTGATAGTGGTGAGTTGCGTTTTCAGCGTGTTCAGCAATTATTGGGTCGCCAATTTACTGAAAATGCCTATTGGATTGATGCCGATAGCATCAGCATGCGGTTGTCTGGTTGGCTCGGACATCCCTCCGATGCGCGTTCACAAGCGGACTTGCAGTATGTCTATGTGAATGGGCGGATTGTGAAAGATAAAACCATTTCCCATGCCTTGCGTATGGCTTACGACGGGATTTTGCATGGTCATCAACATGCTGCGTATTTGCTGTTTTTAGAAGTTGATCCTGAAAATATTGATGTCAATGTGCATCCAACCAAACATGAAATTCGTTTTTTAAATCAACGTGAAGTACATGAGTTTGTGCGTCATTTTGCTAAAGAAACCCTGTCCCAGTTTCAAACGGCAAGTGCTGACTTGGCTCAGGCAATGAAAATGCAAGATGAGACTATTCAGAATCCTCAAACGCAACATCCGCGTTATCAGGAACAGTTTCAATTGCATCGTGCTGTGGGGACTTTACAGCCAGCAATGTCAGTTGAATCATCCACTGAGTTATTAACTGATTTTAATGCCAGTAGTCCACAAACCATTCAATATTCATCCCAGTCTTCACAAAGTCGTTATGCGGGATCACAGCAACTGAATAATGCCTTGCAAAGCTATTTAGCGCCATTACGTGAATCAACTTCATCGACTGCCGATGCAGCATTGAATCAATTTGAACAAAGTGCAGCCGTTCATGTCGATGAGCATCCATTGGGTATTGCGATTGCACAATTGCATGGAATTTATATCCTTGCGCAAAACACCGAAGGCTTGATTATTGTGGATATGCATGCTGCACATGAGCGGATTGTGTTGCAGCAAATGAAAGCCGCGTGGGATAAACCAGAATTTTGGACATCACAACAGCTGCTTATTCCCAAAGTCATCAGTATCAGTCGTATGCAAGCCATGCGGATCGATGAATTGAAAGATCAGCTTGCGCGTTTAGGTCTGGAAATTGATCAATATGGCGACGAACAAGTGATTGTACGTGGGGTGCCGGCTATTTTGCATAAGGCCGATTTTGAATCTTTAGTGCCCGAATTGCTGAATGATTTAGACCCAAGTGATGAAGCCCAAGGTTTGCTGCAAAAGCGCGATCAAATTTTGGCGGGAATGGCCTGTCATGGCGCAGTTCGTGCGCATCGTATCCTGAGTCTTTCGGAAATGAATGCTTTGCTGCGCCAAATGGAACAAACAGAATTTGCCAGTCAGTGTAATCATGGACGTCCAACCTGGCGTGCATTTCCACTTTCACAATTAGATAAACTTTTTGCTCGAGGAGAGTAGTTGTACATGTCAAATCAATTGCCGGTCATCAACTTAATGGGACCTACTGCAAGTGGTAAAACCGCTTTGGCATGTGAACTTTATGAGCAAGGTCGTTTTGAGCTGATCTCCGTCGATTCTGCGCTGGTTTATAAAGATATGGATATTGGTACAGCCAAACCGACGAAAGAAGAGCAGGCGCGTTATCCGCATCATCTGATTGATATTATTACGCCTTTGGAAGTGTATTCAGCTGCACAATTCGTAGAAGATGCCTGTGTACTGATTGATGATATACATGCACGGGGTAAAACACCGATACTGGTGGGTGGAACCATGCTTTATTTCAAGGCTTTACTAGAAGGGTTGTCAAGCAATTTACCCAGTGCAGATCATGCTATCCGGGCTGAAATAGAAGCGCAAGCAGAGCAGCAAGGCTGGGAGGCGGTTTATGCAGAGTTGTGTGCTGTCGATGCTTTAGCGGGTCAGAAATTCAAGATGAGTGATAAGCAACGAATCATCCGTGCACTGGAAGTATTTAAGCTTACAGGGCAGCCGATTACAAAACTACAAGCCGAGCAACCTAAAAATATACCCTATCGTTACACTTTTCATAATCATGCTTTATTGCCCGATCGTGTAGAATTACATAAACGTATTGAACAGCGGCTTAAAACTATGTGGGATATCGGATTTTTACATGAAGTGGAAAGTCTGATTGAAAAATACGATTTAAATGATAATTTACCCTCAATGCGCTCTGTCGGTTATCGTCAAACTTTAGAATTCCTGCAAAAAAGTGATCAAAGTAACGAAAAACGGCAAGAAATGGAGGATAAGTCTTTGTTTGCGACACGACAACTTGCAAAACGTCAATATACCTGGTTAAGATCTTTGCAAGAATCGCATAGTTTTAAAACATATTTGACGATAACGCAGGCTCAAGAAGACTTGCGAAACTGTTACGGATAAAGCAAAATTTGGTAACTGTCTTTTTATAATTTTTATTTGAAAAATAGAGATAGTTTTTTGCGCTGATTTTTAAAATTTTTTTGGAGTTATAACATGTCTAAAGGTCAAACTTTACAAGATCCGTTCTTGAATTCTCTCCGTAAGGAACGCATCCCTGTTTCTATCTTCCTTGTTAACGGTATTAAATTACAAGGTCATATTGAATCTTTTGACCAATATGTCGTTTTATTAAAAAATACTGTAAGCCAAATGGTTTACAAACATGCGATTTCTACAGTAGTTCCTGCACGTAACCCACGTCCTGCTGGTGCTCCTGCTGGTGCTCAAGGCACTCCTGGTAGCTTTGGTGCTCAAGGCGGTCAAGGCGGCTTCGGCGGTCAAACTGGCGGCTTCGGTGGTCAAGGCGGCTTCGGTGCTCAAGGTGGCTTCGGTGGTCAAGGTGGCTTCGGTGGTCAAGGTGGCTTCGGTGGTCAAGGCGGTTTTGGTGGTCAACAAGGCGGTTTTGGTGGTCAACAAGGCGGTTTCGGTGGTCAAGGTGGCTTCGGTGGTCAATCTACCCCTGGTTTTGAAGGCGAAACAAAATTTGAAGATCCTCAAGATGACGAAAATAATCGTTAATTATTGATTTTTAAAAACCTCTCCTCGTGAGAGGTTTTTTTTTATTTAAAAATTTATAGTTTTAAAATAAATGACCCTGCCAAATTCTTATGTAGAGCTGGACCCAATATTAATGAAATAAAAAACCAGTTGCTCATCACAACCGGTTTTTTAAGAATTAAATAAATCAAGTTTATTTATTTTTTTTACGATCCAGACTCGGATCCTTAATCTCTACGAAAGCATTGCTACGAATTTCACGTAACCAGCTATCTAGCTCTGCATCAAATTGGCGTTCACCTAGAATTTGACGCGCCATACGTTCTTGATATTCACGTGTCATGTCTTGTTGGCGAGTATCTGTCACTTGAAGAATGTGCCACCCAAATTGTGTTTGGAATGGGGCACTGGTTTGACCTACAGGCGTGTTTTTCATCTGTGTTTCAAACTCGGGAACCATAACACCCGGGCTAACCCAGCCCAAGCTACCGCCATCGCGAGCAGAACCTGGATCGTTAGAGAAGGTGGAAGCCAATACTGCAAAATCTTCACCCGCTTTTAAGCGATTATAAATGCTGTCAATTTGTTGTTTTGCATTTTCAGGACTCACCACTTCAGAAGGTTGAATCAAAATATGGCGTGCTTTATATTGAGGCACAATGGCTTTTTGCTCTGCACCTTTACGATCTAATAATTTTAAAACATGTATTCCATCTTGTGCAGAAATGAGGTCAGTCGTTTGTCCCGCTTGTAGTGGGCTTACACGTGCTGCAAGTTCGCTTGGAAGGTCAGATAGATTACGAAAGCCCGTATCTGTACTTTCTACTTTTACGCCATTGGTAGTGAATTTTTTATCAATTGCACTAATGTCATTGCTGTCTTTTAATGCGGCTTTAACTTGCTCAGCAACTTTTTCCAGGTTTTTTTCACCCGAAATACGAACATGCAAAACATGCACTTGATTGCCTAAGGTTGCTTGACCTTGTGGGGTTTTTAGAAAATTTTCCACATCTTGATCACTGATTTTAATACGTGACATCACCATTTGTTGACGTAGGCGATTGATGGCTAAATCTTCTGAAATACGGTTACGCAACGATTCATAAGTTCCTGGTGCAATCCCATCCAGTTTTTGCTGAAACGCTTCTAAGCTTGGGCTGTTAGACTGTTTTGCAACCTTCATTACCGCTTCGTTAAGCTCTTTTTCATTGGGTTTAATGTTATAGCGTTTGACTTGCTCAAGCTGTGCTTGGCGAATAATCAGCTGGTCAAGTGCTTGTTGTTGCAAAAATTGCGCTGGTGGGACTGGTTTTTTTTGAGCTTCAAGTTGATGTTTTATTTCAGCAATACTTTGATCTAAATCACTTTTTAAAATAACACTATTATCTACCAAAGCAACCACTTCGTCTGTTGGTTGTGCGAATGAAGCCATTGATGAAGAAAGGGCTAAAGCAAGAGCAGTCGCTTTAAAAAAATGTTTTAACTGTATTGTCTTCATTAACGTTGTGTCCAAGATTGATTAATTTTATTAAAACCTAGAATACGATTTTCTAGTAATGATGAAAGTTTTTTGTTGAAACCACCTAGGCCTTTAAGGCTGACTTCCGCCATAATAGCGCGTTTTGCACTCACGCCATCCGCATTCACATCGTCTAGGTCATTATAGTAAGAACGACCATAAACCGAAATGCCCCAACAACACGCTTCATAATTTACACCCAATAAATATTCACGTGCGACGTTGTTTTCTATGTCGTATTGAGCATGTCCCATAATGCGCCAGTTGTTAGATACTGGCTGAATAAAGGATGCAACGACTTGGTCATATTGCTTTTGCTGGTTTGGAATATCTTGGCGATAGAAGTAACCCAGGTTATATAGATTACCTTGCTCGCCAGTGTAATAAAGCTGGAAGTCACGTTGAGCATTATCGCCATTCGACATCCATGCCGAGTTTGCACCAATGGTGAAATTTTGTGACAGTTGACTAGATACGCTTAAAATAGGACCGGTACGACGGTCAGTATCAAACTGATCAGGTTCATTGTTTAGGTTTACACGACGATCTTCGAAGTAAAAGCTTTGTCCAACACTGGTTTTTAAACGTTCCAGACCAATTTCATCAAATAAGCTATAACTTAGACCTAAAGATAAGAAATTGTTGTCTTCTAAACGGTCATGACCATAAAAGCGACGCGGGCTGAACAATTGATCATAATTGATTGATGCCGTTGCCGAGTCGAAGTTTGGATGGCCATCCTGGTTTTTATACGGTGCATAGGCATAAAATGCACGGGGAGTGATTGTTTGTAGGTATTTACCTTCTTTTTCAAAGGTTAAACCGGTATCTAAAGTGAATTGCGGTACAGTTACCGATTGATTTTCATTAGAAGAATTGAGGTCTTGATTAGCATTAATAGTGTCTTGATCGTAGAAAGTATTGACATTACGAATCGACACTTCTGGAATGACAAATGACCACGGATTACGGTAATTATAACGAACAGCGAAGTCATTATAGATACGCGTACCACTTGGCTCATAAGAACCAGTATTAGCTGCATTGGAAAGGCTAATATCTTTTTTAAAGTAAGCAGTATCGTTATTAAATTCGTATTGTAAACCCAGTGGATTGCCTGTCTTATAATTTAACAGGAACTGTGGTAAACGGGCATAAGGGCGGTCTTCATCGGGAACAGAATTATCCAGTGTCTGAAAATCTTCAACTTTTAACTGAGCTTTTAAACCGGGAATGCCATTTTTATAGTTAACTTCCCAAGCGCGACGTAAGTTTAAGTCGGTCTTGGAGTTGGGGTTACTATTTAAATCAGAGAAATAATCTTTATCTGAGGCATAGTTATAATCTAGGTTGGTAGAAAATTGATCGTTGATTTGCCAGTTATGTAATAGATGTAAGTCTTTACGGTCTTGGCCCTCATATTTATCATCCGAAGCTAAGTAACCACCCCAAATCATACCCGAGCCGAAATTCTCTGTTAAATAACGGAATTCGCCTTCAAGCATTGGTCCGCGATCAGCAATATATCGCGGAGTAACCGTAGCATCGTAATTCGGTGCCAAATTTAAATAAACTGGAACAGCAAGTTCTATACCACCATCATTGGTAAAGCCGAAACTTGGTGTCAAAATACCTGTAGTGCGGCGGTCATCAATCGGGAAGTTAAAGTAAGGAACCGCTAAAACTGGAACATCTTTAACATACAGCTTGGTTCCGCGAGTTTCGCCGCGACCTGTTTCCTGATTTAAAGTGATTTTATTGGCTTGAATTTTCCAGGTTGGTGTTTCATCGGGTGGACAGGTGCTGTATGTCGCATTGTTCATCACCACAACATTGTCAGAAGTGCGGGCAATTTTTTCCGCATGACCATGCGCATGTTGTTCTTCAGAAATATAGAAGCTGTTGTTTAAATCGCCTTGCTGGGTTTTTAAATTGTAATTAATTTGATCACTTTGTGCGAGTAATCCGGCTTGCGCCATTTGCACACGACCTTCAGCATTGGCAAAAGTTTGTGTTTGATCAATGGTGATTTTGTCGGCACGAATTTGACGGCCTTGTTGATCAATGAGTACATTGCCTTGAAGGACGGAGTCGCCATTTGGATCGTAATGACCATAATCTGCAGTAACGACTGACGTTGCTTCAGATGCTTCTACGGCTTTGGTTTCTGGACTAATAGGCGTAATCCAGGCACCTTGACAATAGGCAGAGCTTAAATATTGTCCTTTACGTTGTTGCGCTTCAGGCGATGATTTATCAACGTAGTATTGTTCAAAAAATTGTTGTCCAGGATAAGCTTCCTGAATGCTGTCCTTCATTTTTTGGTTGTCGACAGTCGAAGCTGGAAGTGTGGACTCAGCATAGCTTGAAATCGAGCTGCCACATAAAAGGGTCAAGATAGCAGTCGCTAAAGGATTAAATTTGAACTGATGCTTCATTTGTATCATTAACCAAGTATGCTTAATCGCAATTAATTATTCTCGCATCATAGAGAAAAAGTTTATAAGTGGCTACACTTAGTACTTTAAAAACTCAGCCTGTTTTAGAATTTATCGCAAATGAAAACACAACGTGAACAAATCATACATACATGGATTAAATCTGTACTTGATTCAGATCAATTTGAAATTAATTTTTTGCCAGGCGATGCAAGCTTCCGTCGTTATGCACGAATCAAGCTGAATAATAAAACATTTATGCTCATGGATGCACCACCAGAAAAAGAAGATTGTGTGCCTTTTGTGACGATTGACCAGTTTTTCGATACACATGGTGTCCGTGTACCGCATATCGTTGCCCAAGATTTACAGCAAGGCTTTTTGTTGCTGGAAGATTTTGGTGATGTTTTGCTATCAACCTTGCTGAACGATGACACGGTTGATGGTTATTATGCGCAAAGTTTTAAACAGTTGATTGGGTTGCAAGCAATTGATGGTACACAAAACTTTCCGGCTTATTCCTATGAGAAACTTATTTCTGAAATGGAATTGCTGACTGACTGGATGCTGCCGTCATTACAGATTCACCCCACTCAAGATGAGCAAGCATTAATTAAACGTACCTTTGCTATTTTGGCCAATGCAGCACTGGCGCAACCGCAAGTGATTGTGCATCGTGATTTTCATAGCCGTAACTTGATGAAAATTGAAGGTGAGACAGATCTTGGTGTGATTGATTTCCAGGATGCGGTAATTGGTGCAGATACTTACGATTTGATTTCAATCACGCGTGATGCTTATGTGCAATGGAATGCAGATCGTGTTTATGAATGGTTTAAAGTCTTCTATGACTTGTTGCCTGAAACTGCAAAACAAGATCGCGATTTTGAACAGTTTAAACGTGATGCGGACTTCATGGCGATTCAGCGTCATCTTAAAATTTTGGGTATCTTTGTGCGTTTATTTGAACGTGATGGAAAAACAGGTTACTTGAAAGATTTGCCACGTGTCATGTGGTATTTACTTGCAGAAAGTAAAGATTATGCCGAACTACAACCCTTTATGCAGTTTATCCAAGCGAAAGTAATGCCGAAATTTTCAGCCAAATATGGCACGTATGAGGTTGCTGCATAATGAAAGCGATGATTCTTGCAGCGGGGATGGGTAACCGTATGCGTCCACTGACGCTACATAAGCCAAAGCCTTTGCTTGAAGTGGGTGGCAAGCCACTCATTGTTTGGCATATTGAAAAATTACAAGAAATCGGTGTGACTGAAATTGTCATTAATACCGCGTGGTTGGGTGAAAAACTAGCTACAGCTTTAGGTGATGGTTCACAGTTTGGCGTCAACATCCTGTGGTCGCATGAAGGCGAAGGCCTGGAAACAGCTGGCGGTATTATTAATGCCTTGGCGTTGTTGGGCACAGAACCGTTTATTTTGGTCAATGGTGATGTCTGGACCACCATGGATTTTAGTTCTTTATTAAATGTGCAGCTTGCAGAAGATTTAGCACATCTGGTATTTGTAACCAATCCACAACAGCATCCGAAGGGTGATTTCACCTTGTCAAATGGTCGCGCCTATACCTTTGAGCAAGAACAACCGGGTGAATCGCTCACTTATAGTGGTGTGGCAGTCATTCATCCTAAAATGTTTGATGGTCTGGAAGGTGGTAAACGCCCGTTGGCACCCTTGCTGAAACAAGGCATGCTTGAACAGAAAGTATCTGCTTCGAAGATGCATGCTGTTTGGGTCGATGTTGGCACTCCGGAACGATTAAATGTACTGGATCAACAAATTAAGCGAGGCTTGTACGCTTAAGTGCGTATTCACTAAGCACTCGCTACTGTGACTTCATGTATAAATCGGTATACTTCACCTAACTTTTTCGAGACGTTAATTGTATATGCATACGTTTTTTCAAGAACTCAAGCAGGGTAGTCAGGCTTTGGGTTTAGAGCTCAGCGATGAGGCTTTAAATTTATTACTCAAATACCAAGATGCTTTGGTGTTGTGGAACAAAGCATATAATTTGACTGCAATTCGTGATCCAAAGGAAATGCTGGTTAAGCATTTGCTGGATAGCTTAAGTATTTTAAAAGACTTACCAAAAGGACGTCTGCTGGATATTGGTACGGGTGGCGGTATGCCGGGCATGATCATTGCATTGTGTCAGCCAGAACGTGAATGTGTTTTGCTCGATTCAAATGGCAAAAAAATTCGTTTCTTGAAGCAATTTATTGCTGATTTAAAACTAAAAAATGTGATTGCAGTGCAAACGCGTGTCGAAAATGCAGACAGCATTAATGATTTGGGGCAATTCGATGTCATTACCAGTCGAGCCTTCGCTTCATTAACCGACTTTGTTGCTGCATCGAAACCTTATATGCATGAAAACAGTATCATTGCTTCAATGAAAGGCTTAATTCCTGAAGAAGAAGTAGCCGCCATTAAGCAAGAATTTAGCTGTGACATCATTGCGTTAAAGGTTCCGCGATTGGATGAGCAGCGTCATCTGCTTTTGTTAAAACGTATTTAATTATTTTCGAAGGATTGGGGTTACCATGGCACAAATTATTGCGATTGCGAACCAAAAAGGTGGTGTAGGCAAGACCACAACCGCAGTAAATTTGGCAGCATCGTTAGCTGTGTTAAAGAAGCGCGTTTTACTTGTGGATATGGATTCACAAGGAAATGCCACGATGGGGTCTGGTATCCAAAAAAATGATCTTTTGTATTCGGTAACTGATGTTTTGTTGGGTGAAGTTCCGATTGAAACAGCAATTAGCAAAGCGGAAGTCGGTTATAAAGTTTTAGGTGCAAACCGTGATTTGGCCGGTGTAGAGCTTGCGATTGCAGAACAGGAAGGTCGTGAGTTTATTCTGCGTGAAGCGTTAAAAGAAATAGAACATTCTTTTGATTATATTATCGTGGACTGTGCGCCAAGTTTAAGCTTGATTACGGTCAATGCTTTGGCAGCGGTCGATAGTGTGCTTATTCCAATGCAATGTGAATATTACGCACTGGAAGGCTTGGCGGATTTAACCCAAACTATTGACCGTATTCAGCAGGCACTCAATCCGGATTTGCAAATTATAGGTGTCTTGCGCACCATGTACGATGCACGGAATGCATTGACACGTGATGTTTCAGAAGAACTTGAACAATACTTTGGCAAGAAGCTGTATGAAACCGTGATTCCGCGTAATGTACGTCTGGCTGAAGCGCCTGCACATGGTTTGCCAATTATTTATTTTGAGAAAAATTCAAAAGGCGCAGTTGCTTACTTAAATTTAGCGGCTGAAGTGTTAAAGAAAAGCAAAGTAAAAAAAGGAATTAAAGCATGACCACAAAAAAACGCGGGTTAGCTAAAGGTCGTGGTTTGGATGCCTTGCTTGGTTCAATCCAAAAAGAAAAATTACAGATGGAAGCGCAAGGTTTAGATCATGGGCAGTTGAAACAGATTGATGTTCACTTGCTGAAACGTGGTGAATATCAACCGCGTCGTTTCATTCATGAACCCGATCTTCAAGAGCTTGCGGCCTCTATTGAAAAACATGGTGTGATGCAGCCCATCGTCATTCGTCCAATCGATGATGAAAAATTTCCCTATGAAATTATTGCCGGTGAACGTCGTTGGCGTGCAGCACAACTTGCGGGCTTAACTGAAATTCCGGCGATTGTGCGTGATTTGACCGATCAAGTTGCGATTGCATTAGCTTTAATTGAAAACATTCAACGTCAAGATTTGAATCCAATTGATCAGGCGATGGCATTGCAGCGTTTTCATGAAGAGTTTGGTTTGAGTCATCAGGAAATTGCGGATACCGTCGGTAAGGCACGTACGACTGTAAGTAATTTATTGCGTCTTTTGACTTTGGCTGAATCAGTCAAAGATTTCATGCAGCAAGGTCTGCTTGATATGGGGCATGCGCGGGCAATCCTGACTTTAAAAGCCAAAGATCAGCTGAAGGTTGCAGAGCATGTGATTGAAAAGAGTTTATCTGTACGTCAAACCGAGCAACTGGTTCGTGATTTAAACGCGCCTAAACAAGAAAAAGAAAAAGAGGATGTTGCACCCGATATCCAGCAGTTGACTCAGCGTTTAGCAGAACGTTTTAGTGCAGATGTAAAAATTGATCATAATAAGCACGGTAAAGGAAAACTTGTCATTCAATATCATTCACTGGATGAATTAGATGGTATTTTGAATATTTGTTTCGCAGAATAATTTTTTGTTGGTTTTATTGGGGAAAAACAGATGTGGGAATTAGTCAAGGCAGGTGGGTGGCTTATGCTTCCCCTTGTTTTATGTTCGATTTTTACAGTAGCAATAACCATTGAACGCTTTATTCGATTAAAAAAATCAATGATTTTGCCCAAAGTATTGTTACTGAATCAAACTCAAAATGCTGATGTTGTAATGCAACAATTACAACAAGATAAAGCATTGCAAAGTAGTACTTTGGGACGCATCTTTACCGCAGGTTACCAAAGTAAAAGTAAAAATGAGCAGTATGCCCGCGTGCAGATGGAAACGACTGCTTCTCAAGAAATTGGCTATTTAGAAAAGAATATTAATTTCTTGGGTACACTCAGTGCAGTAGCACCACTTTTGGGTTTGTTGGGTACAGTTTTGGGTATTATTGAATCATTTTTAGTGATTGATTTAGGCACCAACAGTAATCCAACCTTGATGATTCCGGGGATCTCAAAAGCGTTGATTACGACTGCAGCGGGGATGTTTATTGCGATTCCTGCATTGTTTGCCTACCGTTATTTTCAGCGTTTGGTGCAAGAGTATATTGCTGAACTTGAGCAACAATCGACCTTATTCCATGCAGCACTTTTCTATCAAAATTCTACAGCTGAAGAACAAGATATTAGAAAAGCAGGTTAGGGTGGAAAATGAAATTCAAACGCACACAAGTTGAAGATATTCATATTAATCTGACACCCATGATTGACTGCTTGCTGTTTATCCTGGTTTTTTTACTGTTATCCACCACATTTAACCAGTTTAGTCGCATGAATTTAACCTTGCCAGATGCGCAAGGTGTTCCACCTAAGCAATATGATCATAAAGTTGAAGTGGTTGTGGATGCTTCCGGGCATTATTCAATTAACGGACAATCGCTTGCAAGTAAAGAGGTTGCAGATTTAAATACTGCAATTAAACAGATTTCTAATGATCGTCGTGATTTAATGTTTGTGATTGCCGCGGATGCCAAAGCCACGCATCAGGATGTGATTCGGGTGATGGATGTTGCAGGTCAACTGGGTTTTGTTAATATCAATATTAGTACTAAAGTTCCGTCTAGAGGTTATTAGTGAAGCAAGATTTTAAAGTCTATCTACGTCTTTTGGGCTATTTGAAGCCTTTTTGGGGTGTAGCGATATTGGTTTTTATCGGTTTTTCAATTAGTGCTGCCACAGAAGTATCTATTGCAAAGTTGTTAGAAAAAATCATTACCGCAATCCAGCATAGAGACCAAGGCTTTACTTCTATATTTCCTTTCTTGGTTATTTTACTGATGTTTTTCCGTGGGGTGGGTTCTTTTATCGGGGGGTATTTTACGGCAGTAATTTCTCGGAATTTAGTCTTTAATATTCGTCAGGAAGTTTTTTCCAAACTTTTAAAGCTTCCATCTCAGTATTATTTGGATAATACCAGCGGTCATATCACTGCTAAAATTATGTACAACGTGGAGCAGTTGACCGCTGCTTCATCAGAATCCCTCAAAACCATTGTGCAGCAAGGTTTGATTACCATTGGATTGCTAGGCTACTTGTTATATAGCAATTGGCGACTGACCCTGATTATTTTGATTTTTGCTCCGCTGATGGGTTTTCTGGTTCGTCAAGCATCAAAACGTATGCGTAAATTATCTTTGCAAGTTCAGGACACCATGGGCGATGTTAACCATGTGGTGCAAGAAACGGTAAATGGCAATTTAGTCGTAAAGGGTTTTGGTGGGCAAGAGTATGAGCAAACCCGTTTTAAAGATCACTCGCTTGAAAACTTAAGACGTGGTTTGAAAATGGTGGTGGTGCAGCAGCTCAATAGCCCTGTTGTACAATTCATTATGTCGATTGCAATGAGTCTTATTATTTGGATTGCATTACGACCAGAAATTTTACGTGATACCAGTGCAGGTGAGTTCGTTGCTTACATCACAGCAGCGGGTATGTTAAGCAAACCGATTAAAGCCTTAACCGATGTGAATGAAAAATTACAACGCGGTATGGCGGCAGCATATTCAGTTTTTGAATTACTCGATTTACCTACAGAGCAAAATACAGGAACTTTAAAGCCGGTACTTAAAGGTAATATTCAATTTCAAAATGTGAATTTAATTTATGCTGATGGTCATCAAGCGATTCATGATTTTAACTTGAATGTTAAAGCGGGCGAAACAGTTGCTCTGGTTGGGCGTTCAGGCGCAGGCAAAACATCTTTAGTGAATCTGCTGGTGCGTTTTCAGGAAGCCAGTTCAGGTCATATTTATTTAGATCAGCATGATATTCGAGCGCTGGATATCAATAGCTTGCGAACCCAGATTGCGATGGTGAATCAGCAAGTGGTGCTGTTTAATCGTACTGTGCGCGAAAACATTGCCTATGGGCAGCTTGAAGGTGCAAGCGATGCAGATATTATTGCAGCAGCAAAAGCAGCTTATGCGCACGACTTTATTATGGCTTTGCCGCAAGGCTACGACACCCCATTAGGGGCACAGGGCTTGAACTTGTCAGGTGGGCAACGTCAGCGTATTGCCATTGCACGTGCAATTTTGAAAAATGCACCGATCTTGATTCTCGATGAGGCGACCAGTGCGCTAGATAACGAGTCGGAATACTTTATTCAACAGGCTTTTGATACAGCAATGCAAGATCGGACAACTATTGTGATTGCGCATCGTTTATCGACCATTGAAAATGCAGATCGTATTGTGGTGATGGATAAAGGTACAATTGTTGAGCAAGGTACACATGCGGAATTGATTGCCAAGCATGGCGCTTATTACCAATTGCATCAGCGTAATTTCGAGGAAAATTGATTTATGTCAATTGCACAATTGATTCAGGATGCTTGGAATAAACAAGCCAAGTGGTTAATTGTGCTTCGACCTTTGTCATGGATTTATCGTGGTGGCTTTTTATTGAATAAAAAGCTTTACCAAATGGGCATTAAATCAAGCTATCAAGCACCCGTCCCGGTGATGGTAATTGGTAATATTACTGTCGGTGGCAGTGGTAAAACACCACTCTTGATCCAGCTGGTGAATTATCTACACAGTCAAAATGTTCGTGTCGGTGTGATTAGTCGTGGTTATGGTGGCAAAGGCCCTTTCCCAGCCTATGTGGATTTGGAATCTGTGCCGGAAATTGTTGGTGATGAACCTTGTTTGATTGTTCAATCCACTGGTGTTCCAATGGTCGTGGGCTCAAATCGACAGCGCAGTATTGAATATTTGTTATCCAAGCATGAATTGGACTTAATTATTAGTGATGATGGTTTACAACATTTTGCTTTAGAACGTCAAATTGAATGGATTGTGCTGGATCGGAATCGTGGCTTGGGTAATCAAAAGTTATTGCCTGAAGGGTATTTACGTGAGCCGCCAAGCCGTTTAAACACAGGCACGGTCATTGAGCATGCCGCAGAGCCTGCATCTGCTTTAAATATGCATTTAGAAGTGGCTACTCCGTATTTACTGAATGCTGAAGATAACCAGCCATTTAATCCAGATGATAATTTTTATGCAGTTGTGGGTATTGGTTTTCCACAGCGATTTTATAAAACTTTAGATTCTATGGGTATTCATCAATTCCAATGTCATGAATTTCCCGATCATTACGATTATGAAATCTCAGATCTTCAATTTGAAGATGGAAATCCAATTATTACCACCGAAAAAGATGCAGTGAAACTTTTGCCATTATTAAAGCAAAATCCAGATTTCAAACGGGAAATTTGGGTAGTTCCGGTTGAGGCTGTACTTTCACCCGCCTGTTATGAAGTCTTGCATCAGCAATTACAGCAACTCGGTATTCAAATTTTTTAAGGTTCATCGTTTATGAAACATATTGTTATCCCCGCACGTTTTGCAAGTTCACGTTTACCTGGTAAGCCATTATTGGAAATTCATGGCCGTCCCATGATTTTACGGGTCGTTGATCAGGCAAAAAAAGTTGCGGGTTTTGACGATTTATGTGTTGCAACAGATGATGAACGTATTGCTGAAGTTTGCCGTGCAGAAGGTGTGGATGTTGTCATCACAAGTGCAGATCATCCATCAGGGACAGATCGTTTAAGCGAAGTTGCCCGGATTAAAGGTTGGGCAAGTGAAGATATTATTGTCAATGTACAAGGTGATGAACCTTTGCTTCCTGCTCAATTGGTACAACAGGTGGCACAATTATTAGAATCACAACCTGAATCTTCAATGTCTACCTTGTGTGAGCCGATTCATAGCCTGGACGAGTTTAATCGTGACAGTATCGTGAAAGTGGTGATGTCTAAATACAATCAGGCTTTGTATTTTAGCCGTGCGACCATTCCTTATGATCGTGATGGTGCTAAACAAGAGGTACAGCAATTGCATCACCAAGCTTACCGTCACTTGGGTTTATATGCTTATCGGGTGAATTTGCTGCAAGAATATGTGTCGTGGGATATGGGTGTGCTGGAACAACTGGAAAGTTTGGAACAATTGCGTGTGCTTGAAAATGGTCATCGTATTGCGATTGCTGTTGCCGAAGCCAACTTGCCACCAGGCGTTGATACGCAAGCGGATTTAGATCGTCTCAATGAAATGGATGTTTCCTGCTTTGAGTAAAATTGGGGATAAGGTTGGGCTTTAATTCAATGCAAAATGATGTGGTCGCACAAGTTTATCCATGGCAACAAACCGTTTGGGATACGCTAACAGGGCGTTTCCCAAAACTTGGGCATGGCTTGCTTTTTTATGGCAAAAAAGGCTGTGGCAAAGAAGCCTTTGCGCAATATTTTTTGGCTTGGATTTTATGTGCCAATCGTCATGCCAACAATGCACCTTGTGGTGAATGTGGCAGTTGCTTGTGGTTAAAATCGGATACTCATCCGAACTATGTACATATCAGCACAGATGAAGAAAATAAAAAGCAAAACGCCAAAATTAAAATCGAAAAAATCCGTGATTTATTGCCCTTTGTGCAACAAACGGTAGATGGTTGGCGGGTGATTGTGATTGAGCCGGCAGAAGCATTAAATATGTCTTCTGCAAATGCGTTGCTTAAAACACTCGAAGAACCCGGTGATCGTGTTGTCATTATTTTATTGGCCGATCATTATCTAAAACTTCCTGCGACTATTCGCAGTCGTTTGCAGCATTTTGCCTTGGATCGTATATCTGAAGTTCAAGCCGGCGAGTATTTATCTGAACATTTACCTCAGTTAGATCAAACAAAAAAACAGTTGTTGCTGAACTTGTCCAATCAAATGCCTTTGCAAGCCATGCAATTGGCGCAAGCTGAATGGCTAAATAAGCGTCAAGAATTTTTAAATGATTGGCAAAAATTAGTGACGCAAAAGAATATGCCGATGGCAATTGCGACCAAGTGGAACAAAGCCTTAAGTTTTAGTGACTTTGCGCAAATGTTTGAATACTTGTTGTCTGATTTAATTTGTGTCAAGCTAAATCAACAAGTTAAAAATCCAGATTTGGATTTGAGTGTGTTATCAGAACAATATACCTTGGAATTTTTATTCACGATTTATTCCGACTTGCAACAATCTAAACGGTTTATCGAGCAGAATGTACAAAGCAATTTGGTGCTCGATCAATTGTGTATAAAACTAATGAACATCTAAATATTTAAAGGGGAAGATGATGCAACCACGTATGGGCGGTATTATTCAGGCGAATATCCCGGATAAAGATACTTTGTATGCCAGCTACATGCCTTATGTTGTCGGTGGTGGTTTATTTGTTCCAACTAAGCAACCGGTAAAAATCGGTGAAGAAGTCTTTGTACTGGCCACTTTGCCTGAACAATCACAAAAAATTCCTTTGACCGGTAAAGTGATCTGGATTTCTCAAAAACAAAATGGCATCAAATTACAAGGCTTTGGTATGCAGCTGACTGGTGAAAAAGGCGTTTATTACAAATCAGAAGCTGAAAAGTTGCTTGTAGGTATTAAGTCTGAGGGTCGAACTAGTTACACTATGTAGCTGTTTAAACGATTTAGGATCTCGCCGTGTTTGTAGATACTCACTGCCATTTAACCTTGTTGGATTTAACGCCTTATGATGGCAATTTAGATCTGGCATTAGCACAGGCGCGTGAAGCGGGTGTATCCAAATTCATGAGTATCTCGGTTGATCTGGATGACCATATCGAGCTTGCTAAAATTGCCGCACGTCATGCTGATGTTGGATACAGTGTTGGAGTTCATCCCTGTGAAGATCCTGCGACCATGGCGCGCGCCACCACGGATTATTTAATTGAACTGGCACAGCCTGAAAAAGTTTGGGCGATTGGTGAAACAGGCCTGGATTATTTTCATAGCACTGATTTCATTACTGAACAAAAACAATGTTTTGCCCGTCATATTCATGCCTCTCAGGCAGTGAAAAAACCTGTAGTGGTACATACCCGCTCAGCCAAGCATGATACGGTAGATATCATTCGTGCTGAAAAATCGACTCATGGCATTTTGCACTGTTTTACTGAAGACTGGGAAACCGCCAAGGCCGTGCTGGATTGTGGTTATTACGTGTCATTTTCCGGAATTGTTTCTTTTAAAAATGCGCAAGATTTACGTGATGTGGCGAAGCAGGTTCCACTGGATCGCGTACTGATTGAGACGGATAGTCCTTACTTGGCACCAATGCCCTATAGAGGAAAGTCTAATGAACCAAAATACGTTCCCTATGTAGCCAAAGCCTTAAGTGATGTATATGATAAGTCAGTTGAGGAAATTGCTTTCATTACCATGCAAAACTTTGAAAACCTCCTCAATCAAAAGTAAATAATTCGAATTGATACAAGCGCATAAGAGAGTTACAGGGTGAAGATGGATCGTCAGGCTCAGTTTCGAGCAAGAGAAGCGTTAATTTTTCAGGTTGCAGAGCAACTGTTATTAGAAAATGGCGAATCAGGGATGACGCTTGATGCGTTGGCCGCAGAACTCGATCTAGCGAAAGGGACTCTATATAAACATTTCCAAAGTAAAGATGAACTCTACATGCTTCTCATTATCCGTAATGAGAAGATGTTGCTCGAGATGATTAAGGATGCGGAGAAAGCCTTTCCAGAACATCTGGCTTTCTTTATGTTGCATCATTTACATCATCCAGAACGTACCGTGCTGTTCCATCAAATTGAAGAACGTCTTTCTACCACGGGTGTAGGCATTCATCATTTGTTCAGTGAGCTGTATCAGGTGAGAAAGCAGCGCTTACGGATTATTTTTCGTATGACTGAAAGTTATTTGGAAAGCATTCAAAGTAGCATGTCGGTACGTGATTATTTGGCTTCAATTTGGGCTTTAACTCACGGTGCAGCGGCGATCCTGAATTCTAGTTTTTATCAGCGTTATTTAGGTTCACGCGACACATTGCGTGTGGCTTATATTGACCAAGCCTTGGCAATGCCGAAACAAACCCGTTCTACGGAACAATTTGCCTAAAGGTATGCCATGAAGCACACAGGATCATTATCAATTCGCGGTTTTACCTTAATAGAGTTGATGGTGGTTATTGTGATTATGGCGATCATGGCATCTTTAATTTTAACCAACATCAATGGCGTTGATCAGCGTAAAGCCATGCAGGCACGTGAAGTGTTTATCATGGATTTACGCAGGATGAATCGTGAAGCGAATGATCAGGCTCGCATTTTTGCACTTGATGTTCAAGCTGCAACAGATGTGTCGCCATTTCGTTATGGTGTTGTGGAATATTTGGTTCCATCTCTTCAAGCTACACAAAATTCAGTACTTAATGAAAATAAAAAATGGCAAGACTATTCAGAATTTGAAAAGCGCGCTTTACCCGAACATGTTTCCTTCAATGTGCAATCGCTCGATTATGCATATGAAAATGCCAATAATGATGATTTGCTGAGTGTAAATGCACCGAAATTACTGTGGCTAGGTAATGGCGAAGCCAAACCTGTACGAATTCAATTTTATTTCGAGCAACGCCCGATTGGTGAAGAAATCGAGATTGATCATTTAGGTAAAATCAATGAAAGCTAGGTACTCAAAGTGGAGCGCTTGGTCTTGCGCAGGTTTTACACTATTGGAAGTGATGGTTGCTTTAGTAATTTTCGCGACCGCTGCAATCGCTTTCACCAAAGTGGCGATGCAATATACCCAAGCGACATCAAACGCAATTTTACGCACCAAAGCGCAATTCGTTGCATTGAATGAAGTTGCCGTAATGGAAATTAATCAAGAATGGTTACAAGGAACACAGTCCAAACAGGTTAGCCAGCAAGGTGAAAGCTGGCAAATTGATAAGTCTGCACAATCCACGATTAGCTCAAATGTGCAACGTATTGAAGTGCAAGTCAGTTTGTTTAATGCTGAATCAGGTAAAGTGGAATCCGGTATTACCAATCTGGTTTTCTTTAACTATAAGGCCAAAGTTTGATGCAACCGAAAAATAAAAAAAATCAAACGCCACACTCCCGGCATCGCTCAGGCTTTACCTTGGTTGAATTATTGGTCGCAATTGCCATATTTGCGGTACTTTCGGCACTGGGTTGGAAAGTTTTTGATTATCTGATCAAAGTCAAAGAGCGCAATACTGAACATGAAGTTAATTTGGGACAGTTGCAAGAAGCCTATCAACAAATTCTGCGTGATACCGTGCAAGCCGTGCCACTCAATGCGAATATGAATAACGATATTCAGCCTGCGTTGGTTTTACAAAATGGCCGCTTTAATTTTAGTAAAACTGGCGTAACTGATCCTTTGCAGCAAGGTATTTCACCGGATGAACGTGTTGAATACCAATATCGTGCAGATGAAAAGAAACTCTATCGTTTGAAATATCGTAATTTAAACAGTGGCGGCCGCGATCAACCTGAATCCAGTGTGTTGTTAAATGATGTGGATCAGTTTGAAATTGTGGTGCTGAATCCGAACGAGTCAACTTCATGGCCGGATGGGCAAGTAGATTTAAATGATGCCATTCAAAAACAAATCTTGCCGAAAGGGATTAAAATTAAATTAACTGTGAAAGATGTTGCTTATGAATGGATTTTTAGTCTATTAAACACGGATTACTTAAAACAGCAGAACAATAATCAAAATAACAATTCAAATAATCCAACATAACCAAGCATTAAGAGATTAAGCATGAAGCAGCAAAAGGGTATTGCCTTAATTACGATTTTGATAATGGTCGCATTAGCAACGATTCTTGCTGCAACCATTGCCAAACGACAGGCCAATACTGCTGAAAATACCGCATATTTGATGCGTCAAAATCAATCATTGCTGTATGCCAAAAGTGCAGAAGCCTTTTTTTCAGAGCTTTTGGTGGATGATGCTGAAAATGCAGGCGATATCGATCATCTGCAAGAGAATTGGGCCAAATCGATGCCGGCTTTTCCGGTAGAAGATGGTTTTGTATCGGGAACGTTGCAGGATGAATCAGGTAAATTTAATTTAAATAGTTTGGTTAATGCTGACGGCACTGCGAATCCTCAAGCGAAAGCTTGGTTTGAAAAACTGTTGCAGCGTGTCGGTTTGCCTGAAAAATTGAGTGAAGCAGTGATTGATTGGCAAGATGCTGATGATGAAACCATTGGAGCGATGGGAGCGGAGGCCAGCTACTATCAAGGCTTGCCACAAGGTTATTTAGCGCCAAACAGTAAATTTCATAGCGTTGAAGAACTTAAATTGGTGCGTGGCTTTGAAGGTCAGAAATATCTGCAAATTGCAAATTATGTCAGTGCCGCGCCTACATCAGACAGTAAAGTTAATGTGAATACAGCATCGGCAATGCTGCTTGCGAGTCTTGATCCCAAGTTGGATGTCAACACAGTTCAACAAGTCTTGCAGCAACGCCAGGCAAATTTAGAATATTTTTCAAATATTAATGATCTTTGGGTGATTGAGCCTTTTACACAAGTTAATACAGATGTCCGCAATGAAGTGAATGATTTGCTGGGTGTGCAATCCAGTTATTTCAAAGCCAAGATTGAAGTGTTGTTAAGTGAGCGTAAACGTCAGTTTAGTAGTGATTTGGTGCGTAAAGATAAAACAGTGTATGTAGCATATCGCAGTATGGCACCATTTTAATCATATAAACCAATAAGCTGAAATATAATCCATCTTATTATCTTGTTTAAGTCGCATATGTTTTACCAATTGCTTTGAACAGTAAAATTAATGCCCAGACTTTCACTTTTGCTTTATAATCAAATTCAATTCACATATTTTTGATTGCATCACGGCACATGTTAATTCGTAAGTTATTTAAGTTTGAAAATGCTCATATTGTGCGAAATTGCACATCGGATCGCTGTAAGCGTTCGATTCATGGCCATAGTTATAAAGTTGAATTATTGCTTAAAGCTTCGAAGCTAGATCATGGTCAAATGGTGTATGACTTCGGATTGCTGAAGGGCGTAATCAAGGATATTTTTGACAGTTTTGATCATGCCATTTGTTTTTGGCAGCATGATGATGCTGAATATATTGAAGCCTGCAAAAAATTTAGTGCCCGTTGGGTGTCTTTACCCGTTTCTCCTTCCGCGGAACAATTTTCACGTATTTTCTTCTATTTAGCACAACAAGTGCTTGCATCAACCGAAACCCAGAATGGGGAAGGGGATGTAGAAGTTTACTCGGTGATTGTGCATGAAACGGATACAGGTTATGCACAAAGCTTTATCGAAGATATCGAAAATGAGCAAATGGGTGTGCTGAGTCTTGAACAAATTGTGTTCTCTGAACAAGTTCAAGCCGAATGGACTGACCCTGATATGTATGAAAAATTACAACAAGGAATTAAATTCCAAAACCCGAGTGTTGATCTACAGGTATACATCTAAAGATCATTGAATCACGTGGTAGGTTTTCAAAAAGGATTAGGAAGTAGTTATGTCTTTAACGGAACAACAGCAAGCTCAACTAGATAAAATTCAGTTAGATGCGAGTTGGAAAGGTGTTTTGAGTGATTTTTTGCTCAGCCCGAAAATGGATGACTTAAGGCAGTTTCTGATTGCTGAAAAACAGGCAGATAAAGTGATCTATCCCCCGAGTTCACTGATTTTTAATGCGTTAAATAAAACTCCATTAAACCATGTGAAAGTCGTTATTTTGGGGCAAGATCCTTATCATGGCCCCAACCAAGCACATGGATTAAGTTTTTCTGTACAAAAGGGGCTTGCATTACCGCCATCTTTACGTAATATTTTCCATGAGTTGAATACCGATCTGGGTATTCCTATTCCGAAACACGGTGATTTAACCCGTTGGGCTGAACAAGGGGTGTTATTGCTGAATGCAGTTTTAACTGTTGAAGCAGGTCAACCCACTTCACATCAAAAACAGGGTTGGGAAGATTTTACCGATCATATTATTGATGTGTTAAACGAGCAGTGTAAGCATATTGTTTTTATTCTGTGGGGCGCCTATGCGCAACGTAAAGGTCAACGGATTGATCCGAATAAACACCTGATTTTAAAAGCTGCACATCCTTCGCCATTGGCAGCAAACCGTGGTGGTTTTTTTGGCTGTAAAGTATTTTCAAAAGCAAATAATTATCTGAAACAAAATGGCATTGAGCCGATAAATTGGCAGCTGGACGCATGACACAATCTCCTGAATTAAAAAACTATCATCCTGATCTTATTGTCGAGGAAGCAAAAAACGGCTGGCGCATTGTTCGCCTGAACCGTCCAAAATCTCTGCATGCTTTGGATGAATCCATCGTTACCGCACTTTTAGAAGTGTTCCAAGATTTTCAGCATGATGATGCTGTTAAAGCCATTTGGTTGGATTCAACTACACCGAAAGCATTCTGTGCAGGTGGTGATGTTCGTAAACTTCGTCAATTGATCATTAATAATGAAGTAGAAACTGCAAATAAATTCTTTGAGCAAGAATACGCTTTAGATTTACTGTTGCATAACTACGCTAAGCCCGTGCTGATTTGGGGTGAAGGTTATGTCATGGGTGGTGGTCTGGGGCTATTCATGGCTGCACCATTCCGTTTAGTCACACCTTATTCGCGTTTGGCAATGCCTGAAATTAATATCGGTTTATATCCGGATGTGGGTGCGACACGTTTCTTGGCTGATCGTGGGGCGATAGGCTTATTTACTGGCTTAACCGGTTCAATCATGACTGCAGCCGGTGCCTATGGTATTGGCTGGGCAACACATATTTGTGATGCACAGCGTGATAATGTGCTGGAAAAAGTCATCAATATTGATTGGGGGCATTACCCAGCCGGTGATTTTCGCGCCATTGACGACACCCTAAATGGCATGCACCGTCCAGTGGGTCCGGGTCCGTTGCAAAACTCATTAGATGTGATTCAAAGTGTTTGTCGTGGGGTGAACTTTCAACATGACTATGAATCGATTATTGGTTTAAGTGATGCACGTAGTGACTGGTTGCGTCAAGCGAGTGAAAACTTGCAGAAAGGCTCCCCTACAACTGCTGCTTTAACCTGGTTATTGTGGCAGTGGGGCAAGCAGGTTCATTCTTGGAATGAAGTGTTTGAACTTGAAACTCAAATTTCGGATTGGAAGATTCGTCATCCAGATTTTGTAGAAGGTGTTCGAGCACGCTTGGTGGATAAAGACCTTTCTCCAGAATGGACCAAAGGTACGGATTTTTCACTCAAAGCAATTTTGTCTGATTGCCCACCTGTGACCAAAAATGAAAGCTGGAATAATTTGTTGAAACACTATGGTGTGATCGGTTAAGAATGACTGATGCAACACAATTGACAGATGAACACTGGATGCAGTTTGCTTATGAGCAAGCTGCTATTGCAGCATCGAAACAAGAAATTCCTGTCGGTGCGATTATTGTTAGTCAAAATCAAATTATTGGCGCAGGGTATAATGCGCCAATTTCTTTGAATGACCCGACTGCACATGCAGAAGTTCAAGCATTGCGTCAGGCCTGTGCAAATCTTAATAATTATCGACTTCCGGAAGATTCAGTCCTTTATGTGACTTTAGAGCCTTGTACCATGTGTGTCGGGGCTTTGATTCATGCACGTGTATCCAAAGTGGTGTTTGGTGCAACCGAGCCCAAAGCAGGTTCCTTGATCAGTGCGAGAAAGTTATTTGAAACAGGCTATTATAATCATCAGTTTGATATTGAGGCTGGATGTTTGAATGAACAATGTTCCAAACAACTCAGTGATTTTTTTAAGATGCGTCGTGAGCAAAAACGACTGCAGAGATTACAAGAAAAATCCCTAAATGATCAGAATCATAATTCAAACCATGTAAAATAGAATGACAATAAGTATTGTCAATTAAAATTTAGGATAAGTCATGAATTCCATTCAGGTAAAAAAAGAATTTAACGCACCCATCGAGCAGGTTTTTGATTTGTTATCAAAGCACTCAACTTATAATGTGGCTTTCGCACCGATTCAGGTAGAACGAATTAAAGACTCTGCAGATCCTGAACGTCCAGATGGGGTAGGTTCAGTGCGTCGTATGGGGTTTGGTCCAGTAAAACCACTGCAGGAACAAATTACCTTGCTGGAGCTTAATGAGCGTATTGAATATCAAATTATTAAAAATCCTTTGGTGAAACATCATTTAGGGGTTATTGAGTTTGAAGCAAAAGATGCTGACAAAACTTTAGTGACTTACACTATTGAATTACAGGCACGGGCCCCATTTGTAAGTAAATTAATCCTTGCACAGCTTAAATCTGCGATTAAACTAGGTTTTTCAAAATTAGCTAAAACTGTATAGCGTAAAGTGGAAAATTAATGACAGTTCAAATTATTACTATCGATGGTCCAAGCGGTTCTGGAAAGGGCACACTTGCGGCTAAACTGGCAGCGCACTATCAATTTCATTTACTGGATTCTGGTGCTTTATATCGTTTGCTGGGGCTGTCATTACATCAACAGGACTTGCTGGATTGCCTAGATTTAGAACTTGATCAGTGCATTAAAATTGCAACAAATTTAGACATAAAATTTGTTACAACTGAAGCTGGAACTCAGGTTCAACTCGACGGTGAAGATGTGACTCAAACCATTCGTACTGAACGTGTGGGTGAGTTTGCTTCAAAAGTTGCTGCAATTCCTGAACTTAGAAATGCACTCTTAGAGCGTCAACGTGCTTTTGCGCAAGAACCGGGCTTGGTTGCAGACGGTCGTGATATGGCTACTTCTATTTTTCCTGAGGCTCAAGCCAAGATTTACCTGACTGCTTCGGCTGAATCCCGAGCGGCGCGACGTGTAAAGCAGTTGCAGGGTATGGGGCTAGATGTTAAAATAAACGACATTTTAGCTAATATACAAGCTCGAGACAAACGAGACATGGAGCGCACAGTCGCTCCACTCAAGCCGGCAGCAGGTGCATATATCATTGATAGTTCAGATTTGGGCATCGATGAAGTATTCAAGTTGATGACCAGCTTTGTCGAAAAGCAATTAGTCAATTAACGAATTTTCAGCCAAAGCATAGCTAGATCAGTTTATTACGGACTATGTGGAGGCTTTATTAAACCGGCCTTGTCTGATCCAAGACCGCTGAACTTTATCAGGTATATCATGACCGAATCTTTTGCAGCCCTCTTTGAAGAAAGCGAATTAAATTTCAACGTTGAAAAGGGTGCTGTCATCCAAGGCGTTGTCGTAAGCATCGACTCTGACTGGGTAACAGTTGACACTGGCCTTAAATCAGAAGGTATTGTTGACCGCGCTGAATTCTTAAATGACCAACGTGAACTTGAAGTTCAAGTTGGTGATACTGTTGATGTTGTTGTTGAAGCTCTTGACAACGGTATGGGTCAAACAGTTCTTTCACGCGAAAAAGCAAAACGCGCTGAAACTTGGACTAAACTTGAAAAAATCTTTGAAGACGGCGAAATCGTTACTGGTGTTATCTCTGGTAAGGTTAAAGGCGGTTTCACTGTTGACATCGGTCCAGTTCGTGCGTTCCTTCCAGGTTCTTTAGTTGATACTCGTCCTATTCGTGATACTACTCACTTAGAAGGCAAAGAGTTAGAATTCAAAGTAATCAAACTTGACGCTAAACGTAACAACGTTGTTGTTTCACGTCGTGCTGTTATGGAAGCTGAATCTTCAGCTGACCGTGAAGCTCTTCTTGCTCAGCTTGAAGAAGGTCAAACAGTTACAGGTACGATCAAGAACCTTACTGATTACGGCGCATTCGTTGACCTTGGCGGTATCGATGGTCTTCTTCACATCACTGACATGGCTTGGAAACGCATCAAGCATCCTTCAGAAGTTGTTGAAGTTGGTCAAGAAGTTACTGTTAAAGTACTTAAATTTGACCGTGAACGTAACCGCGTATCTTTAGGCCTTAAACAATTAGGCGAAGATCCATGGTTAGCGATCATGAACCGTTACCCTAAAGGTTCAATCGTTAAAGCTCGCGTAACTAACCTTACTGATTACGGTTGTTTCGCTGAAATCGCTGAAGGCGTTGAAGGTTTAGTACACGTTTCAGAAATGGATCACACTAACAAAAACATCCACCCATCTAAAGTTGTTCAGATTGGTGACGAAGTTGATGTTATGGTTCTTGAAGTTGATGAAGAACGTCGTCGTATTTCTCTTGGTATCAAACAAACTCGTGCTAACCCATGGGAAGAGTTTGCTAAAGACCACGACAAAGGCGAAAAAGTTTCTGGTACGATCAAATCTATCACTGACTTTGGTATCTTCATCGGTTTACCAGGCGGTATCGATGGTCTAGTTCATTTATCTGACATTTCTTGGAACGAACAAGGCGAAGAAGCTATCCGTCGTTACAAGAAAGGTGACACTGTAGAAGCTGTTATCTTGTCTGTAGATGCTGAAGGCAACCGTATCAGCCTTGGTATCAAACAAATGAACAACGATCCGTTCAATGATTTCTTGGCAACTAACGAACGCGGTGCTTTGGTTAAAGGTACTGTGACTGCTGTTGATGCTAAAGGCGCAACTATTAAGTTAGCTGACGAAGTTGAAGCGTCTCTTAAAGCTTCTGAAATCAACCGTGATCGCGTTGAAGATGCAACTAAGTTCCTTGAAGTTGGTCAAGAAGTTGAAGCTAAAATCATCAACGTAGACCGCAAATCACGCTCTATCAACTTGTCTATCAAAGCGAAAGACGAAGCTGAAGAGAAAGAAGCAGTTGCTAACTTGAAAACAGCAACAACTACTTCAGAAAATGGTCCTAAGACTATTGGTGATTTGATCAAAGCTCAAATGGGCAACTAAGTAGGCGTTAAAATGTATTGTTAATGTAAATTAACTAATACTTTTTACACAAATACTGTAAACGGTAGCGTAGTATTAACTTATTGCGCTACCGTTTTGTATTTAAACACGTTATTATCGGATCATCTACAAAGTAGCTTGATAATTAAAGAGGTCGCAGATGACTACGGAAGCACTTAATAAGTCTGACTTAATAGAGCGAATTTCCCTTAAAAATCCACACTTAGCAGAGCCTTTGGTCGAAGAAGCTGTTAAAATTATGATTGATCAAATGATAGCCGCTTTATCATCTGATAATCGTATTGAAATTCGTGGTTTTGGCAGTTTTGCTTTGCATCACCGTGATCCACGTGTGGGGCGTAATCCTAAAACAGGAAAGTCTGTTGAAGTGGCTGCAAAAGCAGTTCCACACTTTAAACCTGGTAAGGCGTTACGTGATGCAGTAAACGAATCTGCACAGTAATAAAGAATTCCAAAAGGGGTATTTATGCGTTACGTACTGGTTGCTTTGCTCATTGTGCTGTTTGGCTATTCACTGGCTTTAGTTTTACAAAATGGTACTGAGTTAAGCGTAGATCTGCTATTTACTCAAGTTCCTGCTATGCGTTTAGGCTTATTGTTATTGCTGACTTTAGCTTTGGGTGTGGTGTTGGGTTTATTGCTAGGTGTGCAAATTTTCCGAGTATTTCAAAATAATTGGGAAATTAAACGACTGCGTAAAGACATTGAATATCTCCGGAAAGAGCAAATTCAAACTGCCCAATTGGCTGCTGCTGAAGCTGCAGCTCATACTAGGCATGAAAAAACTGTATTAGATATTACCAACGAAAATAAAAGCCCATTATAATGGGCTTTCTTTTTGTCTGATTGAAGGTAAATTCTCTTGAGTATCATTGTTGCACTGGATGCTAAAAGCCAATATGACGCGTTAACCATTGCAGAGCAATTAGATCCTGCATTATGTCGAGTAAAAGTTGGTAAAGAGTTATTTACCCATGAAGGTCCAAGTGTAGTTAAAGCATTACACGACAAAGGCTTTGAGGTTTTCCTGGATTTAAAATTCCATGATATTCCAAATACAACAGCTCAAGCAGTATGCGCGGCAGCAGACCTTGGTGTGTGGATGGTGAACGTACACGCATCAGGTGGTCGTAAGATGATGGAGACCTGTGTGCAGCGTTTAAAAGCCGGTAACTACAACACTCAACTGATTGCTGTGACTGTGTTGACTTCAATGGGTCGTGAGGACTTAAAAGATATCGGTTTGGATGTTGAACCATTTGAACAAGTAAAACGCCTTGCTAAGCTCACTGAAGACAGTGGTCTGGACGGTGTGGTTTGTTCAGCTCAAGAAGCAAAAATGCTTCGTGAGACATTAGGTCAGGATTTTGCTTTAGTTACTCCCGGTATTCGCCCAGCGGGTTCTAATGCAGATGACCAGAAACGTATTGTGACTCCAAAGCAAGCGATGCTTGATGGTTCAACGCATTTGGTGATTGGTCGTCCGATTACCCAATCAGAAAACCCAAGTCAAACCTTGCGTGATATTTTGGCGACAATTTAATCTGAATTTGATGTATTCAAAAGCCGACTTAATGTCGGCTTTTTTGTTTTAATTCTTTTAAATTCTCCCTCACCCTCCTTTGAAAAAGGAGGGGATAATTCCTAAATGGAAGTGAAGGATTTGGTCAGATTATTTATAAAGCTGCCAACACACTCACTACAATAGGCGCAAGTACAGAAAGAATAAATCCACTGACCATGGCATGTGGAATAAACTCATTGCCACAGGCTTGTTTTACCATAGGGAGGGTGACATCCATAGCTGTTGCTGCAGCGGATGAAATAGCAGATCGTGGATAACGCCAACCAATGCTATACATCAAAAGAATCGCAATAATTTCTCTAAATAAGTCATTCATTAGTGCAATGCTACCTAGCTCGGCATTTTTTAATTCAGTCACTACAATTCCTGTCATGGAATAAAAACCATACAGCCCATAATATAATCAGGCGTGAGTCTTTGAGCCAGGCTTTTATCTTTCACTTGATATTTAATATAGGCTTCCGCGAGTTTTTGGGTGTATTTCATTACGGTTGGTTTAACTATGGAGACTACGCGCGATTCATTTGACCAATAGAGACGTGCACGATGTAATTTTCTAAACCAATCAAACTGATCAAACAGCTTTTTTTCTAAACTTGAATAACTGCGTTCATCGCGTGGAATGACCCAAGCTGCGGTACGTTGAAATACATACAGTTGCTTAACTTGGGGAGCAATTTCAGGAATGTACTGAATGGCGCTACCGCCCGTACCAATGGATGCAACATTTTTATTGCTGAGGTCGTATTGATGATCCCATTGCGATGAATGAAAAACTTTACCCTGAAACTTTTCAATGCCTTTGATGTGTGGAATTTGCGGCACATGTAAAGGGCCAGATGCGAAAACAACAAATTGAGCAATCAAAGTTTTTTCATTATTTAATGTCAGCTTCCAGTCACAACTTTGTTGATTATATTCGGCAGCTATAACTTCACAGTTAAATTGGCAGTATTTTTTTAAATCATAACTGCTAATCAAGCTTTGGATGTAGGCAAAAATTTCAGGTGCTTCAGCATAGCGCTTTGACCAATCACTTTTAGCTGCAAAAGAAAGTGAATACATATGAGATTGCACATCACAGGCTGCGCCCGGGTATTGGTTCTCACGCCAAGTTCCACCGACATCATTGGCTTTTTCCAGGATGATAAAATCATAAAAATTATTTTGTAATAAACGAATGGCCATCGCTAATCCACCAAACCCTGCTCCAATAATGGCAACCTGAGTTTGTTGTGGTATTTGCTTACTTTGATTTGTATCGCGCATTTTTTATGGCCTTAGGTCTATTTTCTTAGACCTTAAATGAATAGATCAGTCTGCAACATGATAGGCATGACAAAGAAATTGATAGATTCGGCAATGTGCAAGCGTGGAATTTTATAGTAAAAATGGTCATATTCTTTTAATTAGAAAATACTATGAAACGATCAATTCTTGGCTTGATGTATTTAATTCAAGGCATGCGTAAAGCTGGGATTGCAGTTGATCAAAAACTTCAAAGTGTTGGTCTGCGTGCTGAGGCATTGGATCCAAGTTCAACGATTCATCCCAGTTTAGAGTGGGATGTTCTAAAAGTTATTGGGCAAGATGTTGCACCTGAAAAAGGTTTGTTTATCGGGCAACATTATGCGCTTGCTGGCTATGGCCCTTTACTCATGTTGTTGGTCAGCAGTGAAAATGTGCGTACAGCTTGGGAGCAGGGTATTAAGTATCAACCTTTGACTCATCTCACTGGGGCTTTAAGCCTGAAATATACAGAGCACAAAGTTGCTTTGTGCTACGAGCCACAAGATTTAAACAGTGATCTGGGTTTGCTCCGTGCGCAATGTGAGATTTCAGGAACCTATAAATTTATCCAAGATCTTTATAAAATGATGGGATTGAGCATTCCTCAAATTCATATTGAATTGCCATTTGTGCAACCAGAAAACCAAGCGTTCTTAAAGACCTATCATGATTACTATGGTTCAGATTTACAGTTTGGTTCAAAGTGCGCAGAATTTTGGTTTGATAATGCGGTACTGAATGTTCAGATTCCTTCTGCAGATAAAATGAGTTTTAAGATCTATGAAAGTAAATGTATTGCTGAACTAGAACGCTTAAGAATAGATGAACAAGTGCCATCTTTGGTGCAACGGGTGCAAGATTATTTAGAGTTACAGCAAGGGGTAATGCCAACGATGGCGGAAACGGCACAAGCCTTGCAAATTCCAGAGCGAACCTTGCGTCATCAATTGCAGCAATTACAAAGCAGTTATAAACAAATACGTGAAAAACTGATTAAAGATAAAGCCTTAAGGCTAATAGAATATAAAGAGTATTCTATTGAAATGATTGCAGAGTTACTGGGCTATTCAGAGCCGGCGGCTTTTAATCATGCCTTTAAAAGATGGTTTGGATATAGTCCACGCCAGTACTTTAAATAGCCTAAGTCTATTAATGCCAAAGTGTTATATATTCCATCCCAAACTTCGCTATACTTTCAATAGCCTAAAATAGTATTCAATGATATGTCAGACTTAAATTCTAAGCACAGCACCGCCTTTATTCCTTTGTCACCTGCAGAACGTTATGCGCAAGCCATCTCTTCTGGTCAGTTCATGCCGGATGATGCACAGGCGCAAGCTGTCCATGAGTTGGATCGTGTTTGGCAAGAACTGCTGCAGCGTTTTAAGGCATCAAAAAAAGCCTTCCGTCGTTTCCGTCGTCAAACATCTCCTAAAGGCGTGTATATGTGGGGCGGTGTAGGGCGTGGAAAAACCTGGTTGATGGATCAATTTTTTGATTCGATTCCTTTCCGTCGCAAAATGCGCATGCATTTCCATCATTTTATGCAGCACGTACATCGTGAATTGAATAAATTATCGGGACAGCGTAATCCACTTGAGTTGGTTGCTGACCAGATTTACCAACAAGCGGTGGTAATCTGTTTTGATGAATTCTTTGTATCGAATGTTACAGATGCGATGATTTTAAGCGAACTGTTCCAAAAATTATTTGAACGTGGGATCACACTGGTTGCAACATCGAATATTGCCCCAGATGGTCTATATAAAAATGGGATTCATCGTGACCGTTTTATCCCAACAATTGAGATGGTGAAAAAGAACTGTGTCGTGCTGAATGTGGATGCAGGTGTGGATTATCGTCTGCGTGTGCTCAAACAAGCGCAATTGTTTAAATCACCATTGACGCATGATCATAGAAACTGGATCGCACAGCGTTTTACTGCTTTGACCCAAACTCAGAAAATTTCCCAAGAGCCGATTATTATCAATAACCGTATTGTGGAAACAGTTGGGCATACTGAAGATGTTTTATGGTGTGAATTTTCGGATTTGTGCTTTAAGCCGCGTAGTCCAGCAGACTTTATTGAAATCGCCAATATTTACAATACCGTGCTGGTGAGTAATGTTCCGCATTTAACCGACTATTTATCGGAAGGCGCACGTCGTTTTATTTATCTGGTCGATGAATTTTATGATCGTGGGGTAAAATTGTTGTTGACCTCTGAAGATTCAATTATTGATATCTATCAGGGTGAAAAACTGGCCTTTGAAATTGAACGCACGCGTTCACGTTTACTGGAAATGCAGTCCGATGAGTATCTGAATGCAGAGCATAAACTAATCCAGAAAACAGAATCCCAAGCGAATTAAAATCAAGCGCCAGAAATGGCGCTTTTTTATTGCTAGAAAATGTGTATTTAGTCGACATTTAAGGCTGGTCATTGTTTAATCTTTGCTCTATAACTATACCAATGTCGGGTTTAACTGCTGTTTTATCTATAAATCTGCACTTAAGTCTAATTTCGACATTTCAAAAACTTTATAAACTGTAAAAAGGTATTCAAGTTGATGATGACATCGCATTTGTGAGCGGTATTTTATTTAATAATGTGCATATTTATTTTATAAAAAATGATCACTATTTAGCATTGTGATAGTACTATTCAGCTAGATTTAAATCGGTATACTAGAATCTCTTGTTATAAAAAGTAGCAATATCAGGAAAGACAATGACTGCACGTATTCAAAAAGGCAAGTTAGCGATTGCTAAAGAACTTTACGATTTCATCGAAAATGAAGCATTACCAGGTTCTGGTTTAGACAGCGAAACATACTGGAAAAACTTCGAGCAAGTCGTTGTTGATCTTAGTCCTAAGAATAAGGCGCTTTTAGCTAAGCGTGATGATCTTCAGGCTAAAATTGATGAATGGCACCGCAACAACAAATTTGAATTAGAAGCTTACAAAGCTTTCCTTACAGAAATTGGCTACTTATTACCAGAAGTAGAAGATTTCAAAATCAGCACAGAAAATGTCGACGAAGAAATCGCACTTTTGGCTGGTCCACAACTTGTAGTGCCTGTACGTAATGCACGTTATTGCTTGAACGCGGCAAATGCGCGTTGGGGTTCTTTATACGATGCACTTTACGGTTTCGACGTGATCCCTGAAGAAGGTGGCGCTGAAAAAGGTAAGGGCTATAATCCAGTCCGTGGCGAAAAAGTCATTGCATTCGCGAAAAATTTCTTAAATGAAACTTTCCCGTTGGCAAATGGTTCGCATGCAGATGCAACAAAATACACAGTAGAACACAATGCACTGGTTGTGACTTTAAAAGATGGTTCTACCACTACTTTAGTGCATCAAGCACAATTCGTTGGTTATAACGGCGAAGCTGCTGCACCGACGGAAATCGTATTTAAAAATAATGGATTGCATGTAATTGTTGAAATTGATGCAACCAGTCCAATTGGTCAAACAGATGCAGCTGGTGTTAAAGATTTAGTACTTGAAGCTGCTGTAACCACCATCCAGGATTTAGAAGATTCGATTGCTGCAGTTGATGCAGAAGAAAAAGTAGAAGGCTACCGTAACTGGTTAGGCTTAATGCGCGGCACGCTCGAAGAATCAATCGCAAAGAATGGTAAGACTGTTACTCGTGCATTGAATAAAGATCGCACTCATAAAAACCTGATTGGTGGCGTGACATCTATTCACGGTCGTTCACTCATGTTGCTTCGTAATGTTGGACACTTGATGACCAATCCAGCCATTCTTGTAGATGGTGCGGAAATTTATGAAGGCATCATGGATGCTTTGGTTACACCATTGTTGTCTTTTGCCGACATCAAGGGTGAAAACGAAATCAAGAACTCGCGTAAAGGTTCTATGTATATCGTTAAACCAAAAATGCATGGTCCTGAAGAAGTTGCTTTTGCAGTTGAACTTTTCGAGCGTGCTGAACAAGTATTAGGTTTGCCGGCTAAAACGCTTAAAATCGGTATCATGGATGAAGAACGTCGTACATCTGTAAACTTGAAAAACTGTATCGCTCAAGCGAAAGACCGTACCATCTTCATTAACACGGGCTTCATGGATCGTACCGGTGATGAAATCCATACCTTCATGGAAGCTGGTCCTTTCGTTCGTAAAGGCGAAGTGAAATCTCAAATCTGGTTCCCTGCTTATGAGAACCGTAACGTGATGGTTGGCTTGAAAGCAGGCTTACGTGGTAAAGCACAAATTGGTAAAGGCATGTGGCCAAAACCAGATATGTTGCTCGACATGTACAAAACCAAAACTGAACATCCAGAAGCAGGTGCAAGCTGTGCATGGGTTCCATCACCTGCAGGTGCAGTCATTCACGCGATTCATTATCACCAAATTAATGTAGCAAGCCGTCAGCAAGAATTGTTGGCGACTGAAGCATTACCTTTAGATGATTTGTTAACTCCGCCTTTAGCGAAAGACACTAATTGGTCTGAAGAAGAGAAAACCAAAGAACTTGAAAATAACTGTCAGGGTATCCTGGGTTATGTGGTTCGTTGGGTTGATTTGGGTGTAGGTTGTTCTAAAGTTCTCGATATCAACAACGTTGGTTTGATGGAAGACCGTGCAACTTTACGTATTTCTTCTCAACACGTTGCAAACTGGTTACGTCACGGTATCGTAACGCGTGCGCAAGTTGAAGAAGTAATGCAGCGTATGGCGAAAATTGTGGATGAGCAAAATGCCAATGATCCACTTTACACGCCAATGTCGAATGACTTTGAAAACAATATTGCATTCCAGGCAGCTTCTGACTTGATCTTTAAAGGTGGTGAACAACCATCGGGTTATACAGAACCTCTATTGCATGCAGCACGTTTGAAATTAAAAGGTTATACAGGCGACTAATCCTGTGAACTGAATAAAAAAGCCTCCTTGTGAGGCTTTTTTTTGTATATGATCGGCACATAATAATGGAGTATAAATCATGTATTTTTGGCGCACCGACCTATTAATCAAAGATTTGAAACAAAACCGTGTGACACAAGCCGACTTTAAAAATTATTATCTCGTCAGCGGTATTTTGATTTTGTTGGGCTTTTTTGCGTTAAGTCAGACTGCGGTTGAGGAAATTAAAATCAGTTTGGCTGTATTTTTGATTAATTTAGGTTTATTGATCAGTTGGATCAATGCTGCTTTTAAAGCCAATGGCGGTGAACATGGACAGAATTTTTTAAATCGTTTTATTACACTGTATTTACCGATTACCATCAAAATTACTATTTTTGCCATTGTAGTAATGATCTGTTTTGAAGTGATTTTTAACGTTTTTAAAGGTCAGTTTGATGAAGTTCAACTTGCGCATATCGATGCGATTAAAAGTGCCGTGGTGGACATAGCAACTTCATTTTTAATTTACTGGCGTATATATGTTGCCATCAAAAAAGTGAACAGTTGATTTTGATCAGCGAATCATAAAATCAACCTCAGAATATAGCGTTCCCAGTTCTTTTTTGATTACGGTGGCAGGTCAAGCGGATGCTCCATTTGGTGATAAGAAAACTCTGGTTTAGGATGCTTTAATGGGCAATGAATTCTAGGAGTTTCACTTTACACATTGGCTGACGATTCCTAACGACCTAATACAGTCACATTGATACAGTTAAGGATATAATCGAGTAAGTTTAATTTAATACCTATGTTATGTGCGCAAACTTCAAACCATTGACACTCAATCAATTGCAGGATTTAAAATTACCGTATATTCCTTTTGAGTATCCGGGAGAAGTTTATCCGGGTTATGACTTACCTTTATTGTTTAAATCACCAGAAGGTCTTGAGTGGCGTAAAGTGATGTTTGGTCTCGTGCCGAAATGGGCAGAAGATAAAACGATTGCATCTAAAACTTATAACGCCCGCAATGAGACCTTGATTCAGAAACCTACTTTTAATAATGCCTTGATGAAATATAAGTTTGGTGTCATTCCAGTGGCTGAGTTCTATGAGTCCAAGTATTTTGATCATAAGCCACAGCGTTGGGGTGTGCGTCGCAAAGATGGTCAAGCTATTTTTATTGCAGCACTTTATGAAATTGCTAAGATCGGGGATGAAGTGGTTCGTTCAGCCACCATGCTCACGATGAATGCAAGTCATCATCATTAATATAAGTTGTTGTTTTTAAATTATAATTATTATTTTAAGTGATTTATTACTCACAATATTACTCACATTTAATTTTGTTGTTAAAAAAAGGCCGCTAGATGCGACCTGTTTTTAATGCTTGTTTTATGCATCTAGTAAGCCAATATTATCACTATCTGGATTTACAATACACTCCAAAACATAGCTGTTCAGCCAATAGTTTTTTCGTCCATCCTTCATCGGTGATTTGATGCGACCATCATTAATTCTGGCATAAAGTTCCTTTTCTGAAATATTCATTCTCAAGGCAAACTCAGCAGTAGAGATGCGACGTTCAGTATTTGTTAAATCAATTGCAACTCCCATTCAAGAAACCTCCTTCAAGCTATTCATAACCGAACCCGATAAAATCGATTTGTGATTAATTTCTAAAATCTCATCAAGACTTACAAAAAATGGAACACCATCAACAAGATCATTACCAACGATTGTTGATGGCCCATCAATGCGTCGAACAGTACCAGTCACCACAATCATTTGACCTAAAAAGTTTTCAAATTGAGCTTTGATTGTGTCACCAATTTTTACAACAGGTCTCTCAATCATGACTTAGCTCCCAAGCTAATTTCAAAAGGTAACTTCACATCAACACTTGCTTCCTTGTTACGCATCCAGTAATCAACAGCAATGTGATAAATAGCCGATACCTGTTCAGCAGTAAGCGTTTTGACTGTGCCGGTTTTACAGATCACGAAAGGAGCAAGCTCATCAGCAAAGTCTTTTGCGATTTCGAGTATTTCAGTCATTGGCTGGCTCCTGTTAACCCTTCAATTTTTTCAGCAAGCAGATTTGCATCAACAACCACGTAATCTTCACCGTCATTTTTTGCACTGAATGACCATACAGCTACCCATGATTGCAGTTCATTACCAATAGTGATTACTTCCGGCACCGCTTGAGCTTTGGCTTTCCATGCTGCACCCCAAACTAACCAAGCTTCATGACGTGGACTCATTGGCAAATAACGATGTCCTGATAATTTCTCAAAATGATCTAGGCGGTGTTTTAGCTCTTCATAATCGCAATTACTATCTTTAGCCTGAAACTTCTCGAATGCTATTTGTTCTTGAATATCCATCACGCTCTCCAAGTCGCTTCTTTAAACTTTGCATCAGTGATTAGATCTTCAATTTCACCAACACCTACGTTGCTAAATATGTGTGTCATTTTTACCCCGAACACTGTGAGTGTTCGGGTGATAGTGGAGTAATTAAAGTTCATTAAGGCTCCCCAATCGCTGCAGTGAATGGATCCAACTCAAGACGACGCTTCTCAACCAATTCCATTAATCGCGGTTGAATCTCTTCATCACATGCCGATACATCAATTTCTAAGGCATCCAATTCAGTAAGGTCTTCAGCTCTTTGAATACGTACTGCAAGGGAGGGTTGAGTCTTAGGTGGATTAAGCTCAATCAGTCGTTTGTTGATTGCACTTATGAGTGGTGTACGTTGCTCCTGAGTCCAAGACTTGGTGTACTTGATTTGAGCATTCGCTTCTGCAGGTGAAGCAGCTTTAGCCACTCGTTCAAGTAGATCAGCCAATAACTCTTGATGAACAACATCCTCACCAACCTGTACTGATTTTTCCGTAGAATCAGCAGCAGGTTGAATAAGTTTTTCAGCTTCTTCCTGCAGTCGTTTAAGTTCATCAACGCTTAATTCTTTGGTCTCGACTGGACCAGTAGCAACATCACATTCAAATACCTGACTTTCATTTAAAGCCTCAATACGTTTTTCACCCAGCTTATTCAGCTCAATGATTTGTCCGCGAACCATATGGCCATTTGCGTTTAATTGATAACGGATCTGCATAACAGCATCTATAGTTTCAGCTTCATTAATTTGAGCTGTAAACTTCTCAACCAATTTCACTGCATCGGTTTCGATGAATTCCTCTACCAAACTTTCTTCTACTGCAGTAATAGGACCTTGCTTGGTAATTTGAATATTTGACTGGCTTTCAGATGTCTTTTTTTCTACAGAAACTGAGGTAGCTTCGGTAGTTGTTTCAACAGCCTGAATCATTTCTGACTCAGGCTGTTTTTCAATATTTGGTGTAGTGGTACCAGGACCAGCTGGCGTGCTGGTCTGGTCCACATCATTCTTGATTTTGGTTGTACGTTTCTTTTTAGTTTTGCCTGTGTTATCTACCGTCAAAGGATAAGCAATGACCCGGCCAAAAAGTTCACCAATTGCCTGTAGCTGTAGTTCAGCGTTTTCTTGATCCGCTTGAGCGAAACCATTAACCACACCTCTAAAATACTCCCCACACAGTTTGGTGTATTTAATGTGTGAAATATGATCAGGATAGACCATGAAGATTTCCTGACCTTCCTTAACATCCTCAAGCGTTAAAGGCTTAGAAAACGTAATGCCAGCAACTTCAATAGTTTCAATCTTAATGCAGAACTCATAACCGGGTTTAGCAAAGATAGTGGCAGGGAATTGATCGATATTGTCGAAGTCAGGCATTTCACCAACAGCACGGCACAAGATATTTCGACCTGCCATCATTGCCGCAAAAGCTTCATTACCGTTTAAAATATTCATGCTGACCACCCCTCCATATCCATCTTTGCCTGACACGCATTTAAAATTTGTTGTTCGTATTTACCGCCTTTGAAGTAATCAGCGGGGTATTGAAGATCATTCGCACTTTGTGCATTTTGAATTGCAGCTATTGCCTTTTGATAATCCGCCTCGAGAAGGGCTTCTTGTTCTTGCTGCAGCTGCTTTTCTGACTCTTGGTTTGACTGAGCTTTTTGCTCAATAATTCTTCTGATACTGTTGCAGGTCTCTTCAAAAACTTGCTGACGAACATCTTGAAGACTGTTTAATTTGCGCTTGGTGCAATATTTCTCAATATCAATACCGGCTTCGATCATGAGCGCTTCAAGTTCAAGAATCTGATTCCCGTTAATCGTGGCATCAGCAGATCCTGACGACAGCCATTGATTAAGCTTTATGCCTGTCTGTTCAGATATTCTTTCAGGCTGAATAAATAAACCAGTACGGTCTTTTGTAGCGATTGCATAATTATCACCATGGGTAATATCTAAAACGGTCGTAAATTCATATTCAATACCATCACGTTGTTCAGCCTTAAGACCTAGTTTTTCGACTTTCTTTTTACCGCCGTCATTGGTCTGAACTGTTTCCATTTTGCTACGCATAGTGACGATGATATTGATACTCGAATGAAGCATGGCATCAATGAACTTACGGTGTTCTGGAGTTACTTCACTCCATGCTCCCCAGGTATTACCTTTGAACTTGCCTTTACCCAAGGCATCCACCATTTCCAGACAGCCACCAACACCAGACCACTCGTGTGTAATGCTGTCTAAAATCACAGTCGTATAGCCAGCTTTCTCAGCAGCTTCGATTGCTGATATAAATTTCTTAGGTGAGTAAGGCGGTTGAATATTTGCAGTGTCGAATTGCATCACATCGGCATATAACTCAGCGCTACTATTTTCTGTATCAACAACAGCTACTTTGCCACCAATTCCTTTTGCAATAAGTAGGGCACCCATGGTTTTACCTGAACCAGTAGGACCAGCAAGGGCAAGGCGTAATTTTGCGTTTTTACGTTCAGCTTTCTTAAAAAATACAGTAGTCATAGTAATTCCCCTTAAGCCCCAACCCAGCCCATACGTTTTTTGTACGCACGACGTTCATGTAATGGAATATGCGAACTTTGCATACCAATCGCGAAGGCTTTACGACGTTGAAAAGCACGTTCACGGTCAAAGTTCTGTCGGATCCAAGGCTTAGCAACTTGTTCTTCCAGAGTCACTTTATGAAGTTCACCTGTTTTACGATCCTCAGCAAAGATGTCTTTACCTTGCTCAACATAAACAGTGTGGCCAAGACGCATAGACATGCTGTTTTGCTCATAACCACCAAGGTATTCAGCGAATTTTTGAGTAGAAGTCGTCATTAGCGAGTCCCTCCATTAGAAGTTTGGAACTGCAACTGGTGTTTAACAGCGTTTTGTTCTTGACGATCTACATCATCTGCACAGCTACGAACGGTTAAAGTTACCGAGCCGATAGTGACTAGAACTAAGCTAATTGCTGCCAAGTCTTTAAGCACAGCCTTAACGCTGTCTTTAATTGACGTACGTTGTTCTGCAAAAGTAGGCTGCTGATAAAGAATCGCAGTCGTTTGACTTTTGTTAGTGTCAAACTCCGGGGTTTGACTATGGGATGGGATTTGATTCATACTTATCTCACTCTTTGAGTAAAAGTCCTTCCGCCTGCAAGTGTTGGGACTTTTTTGTTATCTAGTGAGATATATATTCGGATAACCGAACAATTTAGTCAATACTTTTGTTCGGTTATTTTTTAAAATAATTCAATAAACCGAACAATGCGCTCTTGTGTGTGTTTTAATAGACAAAAGAAAACCCATCACAGGGATGGGTATAGTTGCGTTACTTGTTTATTACATGTAATGGTTTTTCTTGGTCTTGGCTTGATAGTAATTGAACGTTTTAAAAATAAGGAGAGCACCAAATTGTGATTTAAAGATGATGTCTTGATTTTAATCTTTGAAATAGCTATCAAATAAATATTTAATTCTAATGAAATTAATGCCTTAATAGAAAAATAATTGTTATAATCTCGCCCACTTTGGGCACCGCCGTGCTTATTTTTTTCATTCAATTGTAAATATTTTTTATGAACCGTAAATTTTTTGGTGCTACTGCATTATTTTTTGGGCTAATCAATCCATTAGCTGCTATACCATTTGATCCGTTAATCGGTACTTGGAAAGTTATTGATGACCGTACTGGTTATTATGTTTCAGACATTGTGATTCGTAAGAATTCAAAAACACAGCAGTATAGTGCTGTCATTACTAAAAACCGATCTTTACCTGGTGTTGCAAGTTCTGAAGTATGCAGCAAATGCCAAGGGGAATTGAAGAATCAGCCAATTTTTGGAATGGAAGCTCTTAAGGGGCTTGTTGCTGATGCTAACAATAAACAATTTAACAAGGGTCTTTGGATTAACACGCAGGATGGGCGTACATATGATATTGATGCCAGTCTAAACGCTGCCGGAGACCAAATGAAAGTCTATGGTAAAGCTAAAAGTGCCAATGTAACTAGCATCATGACTTGGAAGAAGCTCTGATATAATTTTCAAGTAATTATTTTTATTGGTAAATAAATTATAAGCTGGAATAGAAAAAAGAAAACCCACGTAAAGTGGGTGAGATAGGCTTTACTTAGTTATTACAGGTCTTGTCTTCATATTAGACCTTGATCAAAGAATAGCAGGGTAGTGTTTCAGAAATAAGAAACCCACCGAAGTGGGCGTGTGCGATCAAATACTATCCTTAGTATTTGATCGCTAAGGTATGCTTAATATATTACTGTTTTGTTTAAGCTTGTTTAACAACTAAACATATAGAATTTTTAATTTCATTTTTTCTGATTGTAAAATACTACCAGTAAGACCGCGACTATGATCAGTATCACAACTATTACGTATCTTTCCATGGTTTCACCTGTAAGCAATCGATTGCCTTAATTCGAGCATTTAATCTCGAAACTATCTTTATAGTAATCCAGAGCCGATTCCAAATCAGACAACAATTTAGCTTCAGTGTATTCACCTGGTGATAGCTTCATTAGCGACAGCATGTAATTGGTTTTGTATTCAGTAGGGTAGTCTTTACATAGGATCTGAGTACGAGCTTCTTGTGTGGTATTGGGATCGTCCAGTTGATCTAGGTATTTGGTAATTTTTTCATCCGCCTGCTCAAATTGGGCTGTGATAGTTGGACTTGATGATTCAGTTACTGTTGGCTTGGGCGGCTTGTTGCAGCCAGTAAGAGTGATAAGAAATAGGGTGGTTGTAAGAATTTTTGTTTTCATAGTTAAAGTTTTATTGTTATTGGATCCGGAATTATAAAGAAAAATTTATAAAAGAAAACCCACGAAAAAGGTGGGTTAATTGATATTACTTCGTTATTGCAGATCAAACCTTAGATTTCGACCTTGATCAAAGAATAACAGGGTTATGTTTCAGAAATGAGAAAACCCACCGCTGGGGTGAGTTGATATTAAACTATATCAAATTCAATTTGTTTGTTACTAACGTTAACTGGGGTTATAGCATCGCAGTAAATCATGACTTCAGAACCCTTGATTTTATAATAAGCACTGTAGTTTAGTTCGTAGTCCTTTTGACGATATCCAGAATAGATCTCTTTAATTTCATTACAATTGTCATAAGAAACGATCCATTTCGATCGAACCTTATCTAATGCCTCTCTGATTTGTACATGATCTTCATGGACATAGTAGTTTCGATATAAGCCTTGACCCTTTACGTAATAAGGAGGGTCTAGATAGATGAGGGAATTAGGGGGGAGTAAGCTATCTACTTTTTCCAATAATTTAAGGGCATCAAGATTATAGACTTTAATTCTATCTCGGTATTGTCCAACTTTCTCAATTCGTTTGGCCAGATTCTCTTTATGGTAGCGAGCATCTAACTTATAGTTACCATCTTGGTTTTTACCACCAATTACACCAGCTTTTAAAATTCCAGAACGGTTAGTTCTATTTAGAAAAAATGTAGCAAATCCATGATCTACCTTACTGTGATCTTGAGGGTTAGCTAAAATTAATTTTTGTTTATGCCACTCTTCAATAGTAATTTGTGTGTCAGTTAGTAGCTGTAAGAAGCATTCAGTATCTTCAGTGATAGACTTCCAAAAATTAAAGACGGCCACATCCAAATCATTGATATGAATATTCTTACAGCAATCATTGAAAAGTAAATCTAAAGCTACACCAGCTCCTCCCGCAAATGGTTCGAGATAATCACCTGATAGGTTATTTACAGCTATCAAATCTTTGATGAATGGTGCAAATTTACCTTTACCACCAGGGTAACGAAGGGGTGTTTTGAAATTATCCATATGTGTATTAAATCAAAATTAACAAGCGTTGGCCACTGATTTCTTAGGTATGATCTTTTGATCAATAATATTTGAAAGAAAAGTTTGTATGTTGTTGAAATGCTTTGTAAACTCTTTGTAATCGAGTGTTACGTATTTACTGGAATGTTTATTGCAGTTACCTTCACTATATAGCCAAGAAATTGAATGGCGGATGTCAGTTTGTAATTCTTTGGCAGGAACCATATTTTTGATATGATTATTATAGTAGCTAGTAAAATCTGTTCCTTCCCAGCCACCAACTCTTGGAAGACTATCTAAAAATGCCCAAGTAGCAATGACTGCTAAAATCGGGTGCTTTTTGATACTTAATTGACTTAAAGATTGATATAGCAAACTAAATTTTTGAATTGATAATCTATTTAATGAGTTTATTAAGTCAATATTACTTTCAATAAGTGATGAGGGTTCCACTATATCTAAAACAGGAGCAATATCAGGTAAAGGTAGATTTATCTGAGGAGATGCTAAAGGTGGTAAAGTAAATACAGTCTCATCAGTTGATGTGGTTTCCGTATTAACAGGATCATCAATAATCGAAGGTTCTGCAATAAAGGAATTATTTACCACAGAATCATCAATTTTTGTAAATATATTAGAAACTGTATCATGAGCAAGAGGGGCTACGTCTATCACAGGATTTTCTGGTTTTATAGTTTTATTTTTTCGTTTTTTGCGTGGTGGTTTAGATTCAGTAATTTTTGTAAAGTAGTGTAGAAAATATTGTGATAAAAAATCTTCAGAAGCATAATTTTTTCTTCTTGATAATCCAACCTCACTATTATCGATTGCTTTTACAATTTTGTTAACTAATTCTATAGCACTATTTAAGTAATCGGACTCAGAGTTAATGACATTTTTATCCTCATTGAAAATTTCAAAATGTAAATATCCATTCAAGTAGGCATGTCTAATCATTCGTCTAAAAACTTCAAACGAGAAATTAGGTTTTTTTATTAAAGTATCTGCATTTTCATCAAAAGAAATTATGTGTAAAAGTATTGCAATAGCTCGCCAATCATTATCGTCAATTTCCGCATCATAGCGAAATTTTGCCGTTGCAAAAGCTGACCATTGTATTCTTGAAATTCCCTTACCAGCAGCATGTCTCTCATAAACAGTTTTTAGAATTTCTTGTTTATCACTGCTTACAAAGCATCCTATTTGATTCAGATCAAAGGGAAGTTTATTTTTATCTAATGTAGCTAAAATATCTGCAATTTTTTTGCTTGGGGCAAGTTCTGGATTGTTAATAATCTTTAATATTGATACGCGCCTATTCCCATCTAGAACAATATTCTGATTTTTTGAATTAATAAAAACTAATGGGTAATCACCGATATTATTAGCAATAATATCGTTTAATAAGTTTTCAAAATTTTCTGGGCTATTTTTATAGATGAGCTCAATGCAATCTTTCTGATTTTTTGCTAAACCAAATCTGTAGTTTTCTTCATCTAGAAGAAGGTCATCTATTTTAAAAAAAACAGCATTTTTAAATCGCATTATTACACCCAAATATTCAAATAAACGTTTTGATACAACTTTCTAACCAACACATGCTAAATATAAGCTAAATCAATATTACAGCATCAATCTCTTAATCACCCAAAAAGTTGAATTCTTTTAAATTCTTTATTGGCTTCTATATTGTTTCTATAAAATTTATCTTTGTCAGGCGCATCAATAAACTCCGCAAATGTACTTGTCTCAAGAAGCCTGTATATAAATTTTTCACCAGTCTTGAGCTCAACTGTTAATAAGAGCCATTGATAAAGCACATGGCTGATCTTGCGGGAATTTATTTCAATTGTTTGCATTCATAACACCACAGCATCTAGATCACCGGTGACTTACTTTTTGATTACCAACTTTCCATAGTAGATATTTGCCAAATCCAACCTACAATTTCGAACTGCTGATCTAAAATTTCTTGAGCAGTTAGCTGGATTTCAGGATACTCAGCGGCATTATCTGAAACGATGCGAATCCCGCCCATTGGTAAGTTGTAGAGGCGTTTAGCCATAAATAACCCACCATGGCAGATTGCAAATATCTTCCCATCCTTAATGATCTTTCTACCAAGATCTATATGAATGGTATCGCCATCTTTAATGGTTGGACTCATTGAGTCACCAGAAGCGCTGGTAGCTACAGCATTCTTTTTATCAATAGCCTTATTCCGCAGAGTCGCTTTAGATATACGTAACTTACGCTTTTCATTTGCCAAAGCTTCACCAATAGACCCAGAACCACAAGCAAAACTGAAATCTTTAAAAAATGGAATTTCAACTTCATCATCCTCTAAAGGAGTGCTGGAATCCCAAGATTCAACTAACTGAAAATTTTTTTCATCACTAGAGATGCCAGTAAGAATCCAGCTTGTCGTTGTTTTAAGTGTTCTTGCCAATGCATCCAAGTGCTTTGCACTAGGTTTATTTGTTCCATTAACCCATCCAGAAACAGTCGCACGACCGGCTCCAGTGCCGCGAATTAGATCAGCTTGTGAGAGACCATGTTCGGTCATTTTTTTATTAATGCGATCTGATACTTCCATAAACGCAACTCCATAAATACATGTTCGGAATTATGAACAATATGATTGACGATTACCCGAACATATGATTCAATAAACCGAACAAAATAGTTCGGGATTTAGAAAATGAACGTCAAACAACTACGGGACCACTACAAAGTGGAATCAAACCCCCAATTAGCAAAAAAACTCGAAGTTGGACGAACAACGGTTTGGGACTGGGAAACCAAAGGAATTCCTCCAAAAACTCAGGCTTTTTTAGAGATAAAAACCAAAGGTAAGCTAAAAGCTGATCTTCAGGCTTTGTCTGCATAACCGAATTATCACTTGGTAATTATTTAAAAAATACGTTCGAAGGAATTTCACATGAACATTCTAGATGCCGCGTACAACACGGTTCATGACTACCCAGGGGGCGCAGCCGCATTAGCTCCACGTATGGGAATGAAAAGTGCAGCTGTACTAAATAGCAAGGTCAATCCAAATACTGAAACCCACCATTTAACACTTGTTGAAGCATCAAAAATGATGGCTATGACTGGTGACTTTCGTGTTTTGCAGGAAATGAATGCTGAACATAGAAAAGTTGCGATTGATCTTCCAGATATTCCTGAGTGTCGTGATATCGCTCTTACCGACACGATCCTTCGTATTGGTATGCAAGGTGGGGATGTGATGAGCAAATTTAGAGAAATGATGGCAGATGGTCGTATCACTGCAGGTGAAGCACAAGACATGTCAAAAACCATTCACCGGATGCAGGTCAAATTGGCACAACTCGATTCGCAGATTAAAGCATGTATCGAAACACCACAAAAAGAAAAAGCCTGATGGTTGAGATCAGGCTTTTCCAATTCATTAATTATCGGAACCAATGAATATGAAATCAAATTTACCACAACACCCATACGCTAACAAGTGCACGAATTTTAGAGATGAGCAGTGCCATGCCTGCTTAATTCAACAGGTTGAACAACGTGAATTTGAGCTTGGTATAGCACCAGACGAAGCCTATGTGAAATGCGATTTTATTAAAGGTGATGTCGTTGTGTATTCACATCGAATTGCCGACAACAGCCTGGAAACTGTAGATGCTTTTCAAGCAGCAGAATATTACTGGTTGGAAGGTGGGCAGATCATTCACAAGGATGATATTCAGCTCGCATCACCAGCGGAACTTAAAGCCAAACGTCGTCTTGATCCACCTGCAGCATTATTTATTTCGGGGGAATTATGAGCTTAGATGCAAGCATTTGGGCATGGAAAGTGCACCAGAAGCAGAAGAAAGGTGGCAGCCTTAAACCACTTAAAAAATTAGTACTGCTCTCACTTGCTGATCGTGCAAGTGAAGATCATTGCGCATATCCAAGTATGGCCCGTTTGGTTGAAGATACAGAAATGGACCGTAAAACTGTTCTAAAAATTATTGATGAGCTTATCGAAGATGGTTTAATTGTTGATACCGGAGAGCGAAAAGGACGCACCAAACAGGTCAAAGTCTATCAATTAGTGGGTATAAATGGCCGTGAAACAGTACCAACAACGGTACACTTAGATGATGAAAATGATGATTTAAAGAGTCCCAACAGTGGAACAGTTCCAACAACGGAACAGTTCCAACAATTCCATGAAAGGGTCCCAACAATTCCGTTAAAGAGTCCCAACGTTGGGACACGGAATCTTTCAAAGAACCTATCATTAGAATCTAAAAATAAAAAATCATGGTTTTGTTTTAAAAAACTTCGAGAAGAAATGTTCTTGGCCGATGACAGTATCGATTTTGAATCCATCATGAATTCGAAATGGGCTGAACGTGAAAAACGAGCATTCGAAATTTACAACGCTGAAAAAACCATGAGCGATGATTTGATGATTTACCACTTTGCTGACTGGTTGATCAACGCATACAGAACCAAGTATTCGAATAATCAAAATCCAGCTTCTGAAAAACCTGCAGGTACAGGATCTAAAATTCAACAGCTTTCTGATAAACAAATTTACACGTTTGCTCAAAAACTTTCACAGCATCCTGAGTTCTCAAGCAAGTTCTCTGAACCAGGTGAGTCATACGACAAACTTGCAGCACGTATCGCCGTAAAACTTGAAGATCCGGCCCAAGCTAAAAAATGGGAATCGTATTTGAAACAGGTTGGCTTCAATGGATCGTTAGGAGCTGCAGCATGACTCATGCAGATCGTACTTACATGAATATCATGATCTTCAAGACCATAGGATCAACCAAAGGACGTAGCTCTGTTAAACAAATTCATGCAGCGATTGAACCAAACATGGGGATTTCGATTCGAAGCTTACAACGCTATTTGAATGGTCTGGCTCACTGGGGGTTAGTGGTCAAGGACGGTGAAACACCACAGGGATTTATTCTTACTGATCATGCAAAGAATTTATTTAAAGACTTGGCCAACGGATGTGATGCATGAGAAGCATTTCACTGGCTGAATATAAAAAGCTGTATGGCAAGAGATCCAAGACCACAGCTAAATCAAAATGTCAGCCCCGTGGTGCGAAAATTGAGAGTGTTGGGGAGTCATTGTTAGCAATACAACTTAAAGCGCTCAGAATCGAATTTGAGAGAGAATTTAAATTTCATCTCAAGCGAAAATGGAGTGCTGATTTTCACATTATTGGTAAGAAGATATTGATTGAGGTTGAAGGTGGGATCTGGAGTGGTGGAAGGCATACAAGGGGTAAGGGTTACATTGGGGATATGGAAAAATATAACGCCGCAGTAATGATGGGTTACCAGGTAATACGGTTTAGTACAGAGCAAGTGAAGTCAGGTTTAGCGATTCAGCAAATAGAAAAGATGGTAGGGGAATTATAAGCATGGGTAACGCAGCAGTGAAGCAACACATTTTACAATCAGTGGATTGGTCACGTTTTGATTTAGAAGGCTGGTTAATTCAATTTGGGGCATGGTTATATACCAATACTGGTTCAAGCGGTCGTACTGTCAATCCTATCGCGGTGGCTATGGATAATGCGGCTAAGATGCGTAAGAGTAAAAATTTAAGCAAGACACAACAGCAGCAGATTATTGTTGATTTCCTGACTGGTGACTATGAGCCGCCAAAACCGCGTAAAACAAAAATCACTTGTGAAATTGATGACAATGAAGCTCGAGCGGTTCAGCGTCTAGTTTTAGATCTGCAGGGGCAATCAGAAGTACTGGATGATTGGATGGATGCGATCATTAGCCGTTACTTTTATAGCTGTTCATGGTCTGAGATGGTGACAGATGAACGCAGTCAGTTAGAGGCCCGAATGGATGTAAAGTGTGGGCTGGCTGCATTGCATAGTCGGTATGGTTTTATAGGGTATAAGTAAACGATTTTATAGGGCTTTGTTATGTTCAAAGTTTGAACCTAGTATTACAACAGTTTTGGGTTCAACGAGAGAGACATTTTTTTCTTCATCTATGATTGCACATAGCGAAGCACCGCATGTAATGAGGAATTGAGGCTTTCTATTATCCCCAATATTTATTCTTGGTAAATAATATACATTTTCTATAATTTTTTTTGTTTTCTCTCTGGTATCTATATCTATTTTTGCAAAAGCAAACATGGAGTAAAAAGATAAAATAATAATAAAAATAATATTTAAAAATTTTTCAGATTGGATTTTTTCAACTTCGGCTTTTGCGTTTAAATTGTATATAGGGGGTGTATGCTTCCTAAGTTTATTAATTTTATTTTGAATAAAGTTACCAAGGAAAGATACAATTTCTAAATATTTTATTAAAAAAAATAAAAACACAATAAGAAGGAACCATGCAAGATACTGCCAAGCATTCAAAAAACCCCAATAAATTTTATCTTGTGGCGGGATATTCAAGGCAATTGGATCGACTAAAAAGTGAAATAAATAAGAAGCTAAATACACTTGCCCACATGTATATAAAAAGGCTGTTAATGCTGCAATAATAATTGCTGTATCTAAAGAAAAATTAAATTTCATTCTCAAGCCTCTTATCTTTTTTTCTTCGGACATTTTTTACCGTTACCACCGGGCAAGCAATCACAAGCAGAACCATCACCATCGCGGTCCAAACTTTTCCAACCTGTTTGTCCTGATTTTTTACGTTGCTCGTACCAAGATTGTGCTTCTTTTTGAGAACTAAAGTCAGCACATTTTTTGGCATAAACTTGGATAGAAGTGAGCCCCAAAACTAAAATGAGTAAAAATTTCATAAATTATTTTAAAGTCAAAACATTAGCCAAAGTCTAACAACTCTCAGTTAGATTACTCAATGAATCTAGGTAAAAAGTCGTATAAAAGCCAGTTTAGTTGACAAATCTTTGAATTAGCATGATTTTTTGGTTGACAAAAAGTCAAATTAGCCCTAAATAGTGAAATCAAATTCTAAATAATGCTACAGCCATTATTTCTCATGATCAGGGGCTTAAAACAGTTGTGAATGGTTTATCTTTGGCTATATATGACTACATGGATAATAACTATTTTGAGCAGATGGCGAGCTTTGTTGTGGCAGAAAGTGACCAAATTCAATAATTGATAGAAAATTTTTATGAAGTGTTTTTTTTGGGGATTACTTTTAATTAGTTATATATTTTCAATAGTATATGCTGAGAAAGTATACAAAATATATTTATATATACTAGGTATTTTTCTTAATTTTTATAAATTTTTAATTTTTATACTAAAGCTATTAAAGAGTTTAGTAATGAATTTTAATAACATTCTTAAGATGTTGGTTTTTACCAGCTTATTTTTTACTTTTTTGGTTTTTATAACTAATTTTGCTGAGTCGTTGATAATTTTATTATTGAATTTCACTATAGGGTTGAGAGAGTCTTTCGTTAGCTTAACAAGAATTGGAAAACTCTATTTAGCTAATTTGTACATTGTATTAATTTATATATTTATTATGAGAAAAGAGATTTCAAATAATATTTATAGATTTTTTGAGAATTTTAAAGAAAATAAATTAAATATACAACATAGAGAAAGTATTGAAAAATATAAGAGTGTATTGTTATTTTTAGGTGTTTATATTTCAATTTGCTTAATTGGTTTGAAGTTTTATAATTTGAATGGGAATGATTGGAATAAGAATAACAAGGCAGATATAATTAATATATTTATATGGGCAACATATCTGATCACTCCAATAGTGGCAATTTGGGTTTTTAGTGATTGGCGGATTCAAAAGAAGTATGAAGTTAATAAGGATACATGTTTAAATCTTCTAACTGTTATTCTAGAGTTAGAAAATTGCTTAGAAGAGTTAATGGCAATCACTACTGAATTTAGATATTTGAAAAATGGTGATGAACTTAATTTTTTTGGAAGGAAATGTGATGAATTGTCTTTGAGGTTTTATGATTTAATCAATAAATTAAAATCAAATAATAATTTGCATCATGGGCTAGTAAGAGGCTTTAAAGGGGATAAAATTATTACATTAGAAATGTTAAATAAGATTGATAGTTTTTTTCAAAGTTTATGTGATATGGTTTTTGATATAAATGATAATTATATATCAGGTATTAAGCTGAAAAATATTGCAGATGAATTTCTTAAAGATACAATAAAAGCAGTTGGTGAAAACCAAATCTTATATAGAGATTCTTTTAGTCCAATTAAAGAATTGTTAAGTAGTGAATGCCAGCCCCATAAAAAAGCACCTTAGGGTGCTTTTTTATTGAATAGAATTAAGAATATTTATTAAATCTAAACTATTAAAACTTTTTCTATAAATTTTATTAAATTTTCTGTCTATTATAGGAATATTCAATCTTGGGGCAGAAGTCATGGATGATAGAGGTTCTTTATAATTTTCTTTGTGCTCATAATTATCTTTATCATATATAGGATAGCTAACTAAAACGAAAGTATCATCTTCGGGATGATTTATATTCAATTTGTCATAAACAAAAAACCCTCTTGCAGCTAAATCATCAAATGTGAAAAAATAATCTGAGAATTCAGTAGTAACTGATTCATTTAAAATTTTATCATTGGTTAATTGTGAAAACTCGTGGTTATATGTTGTAGTGAAATTGTAATCTTGATTAATGTTTGATTCATCTAAAGGTAGTTCTGTAGTCTCAATATCAGGATATTGATATGTAAGTATTGATGATAATAAAGGGTTCCTACCAATTTTAAATTTTTTGGGTAGTTTATAAATTAGATTGTTTAATTTGTTATTTTCTAATAATTTATCCTCATCGATATCTAATCCATTTTCATCTAATAAATATTTAGGAAGTGTTCCGCCTGCAGAAGCCAAAATACATAAACGTCCATATTTGTCTTTAAAGTAAACATTAATATCTAATGAGTTCATTTTTCATTTCCAAAAACATGAATACAATTTGGACACCTTTTAATATACTGATTTGTTCTAGGTCTGCGAGCTCGCGTAAATTTAATTTTGTCTATATTTAAATTCATTGGGCTAGGATGTTTTAATATTAATTTATTTGTTACATGAACCTCACAACATGCTCCAATTATATTGTCACATAATATTGATTTTTGACCAATTGTTCCTAATTTTGTTAGTCGATAAATCAATTTTTGAGCTATGGGAGATTGTAGTTTTTGACTATAGTCTAAATGCTTGGAATTGGAATAAATACCACCAATAGAGGTAGCTGGTGTTAAGTAGGTTCCATTATATTTTTTAACTAACTTTCTATTATAAGTTAATAATGTTAATTCCAGTTTTTGTATGTCGATCATTTCTTATTAACTACCACGCTAAACCCGTCCACTCGTTTCGCTAGCTCTTTCATCAATTCTTCCGTAGGTAGGTTGTTTAAATTCATAAACTTTTGCTCAAAGCTTTCTTCAAGACGAGAAACAATTTCATTATTCCTTAAAAGTCTCATACAAAGCCTGTTGCACCGCATCTACGCGTGATTTACAGGCTTTGTATGCAGCCATCGAATCTTCCACGATCTTCATCAAATTATCAATGTCAGGTTCTTCTTGTGACTCAAGCAAGTCTGCATTCTTTTTAAGAACTCCATAGCCTTCTTTAAACGTTAATTCTTTTTTAGTCATTGCTATTTACCTGAGTCACATTGGCTTCGATGGTACCATCCTGTAATTCTACCTGGATGCTATCACCTGAGACTTGTTGGATGGAACGAATGGCTTTGCCCTGGCTGCGGACTATACCGTAACCCTTGGCCATCACATTTCGTGGATTCTGTAATAGGGTTTCACGCATCAATGATTCAACTTGATTTGATGCTAATTTAATTTGCTGCTGTGCTAAATATTGCAGAGTACTTTTCATTAAATCCAGGCTTTTATTGGCTTCATTGATCTGCCCATGAGCAAGCGTTTTAATGACTCGGATGTATTGATCATTTTGGCTTTGATACGCTGTGATTTGATGCTGGGATAAGAGCTTGATCGTTTGTAGAGAATCTAGTACATCCTGAGTGCGTTCAACAATCAGATTACGAATACCACCGATCACTTTACTAGGTGTGTCAAATGACCGGTGAGCAACTTCATCTAGAATGGTCCGGTCTTTTTCATGACCAATACCGACCCAGATCGGAACTGAACGTTTACAGAGTAGGGCTGCTAAGTTGTAGTCATTCAAATAAGCCAGATCATTCACAGCACCACCGCCACGAATAATAACGATCAGATCTGGCGGTGCTTTAAAATCTTTAGCCCATTGTCTTAATGCATTTGCTAAAGCTTCAGCAATACTCACTGCAGCTGTATTACCTTGAAAGGTCGCCGTGTGATAAACGAAATGACAAACACCAGCTTTATCCAAGGTATCAGCATCTTTTTTAAAATCACCTAAACCTGCAGCATTTTCAGGAGCAATCACCAGGACATTTTGAATATCAAAAGGAGTGGGGAGTAGCTTATTTTTATTGGCCAAGCCTTCAGAAGTTAAGCGTTCTAATATCTGCTGATAACGCCGTGCAATATCACCTAAGGTATAGCTTGAATCAATATCTTCTACATTGACTGAAAAACCATACTGGGGGCTGAAGGTCGCTTTTACTTTAATAAGAACATTTAAATCTCGAGATAATTCGATCCCACTTTCACGTTCAAACTTTAAAACCATTTTTGCTGCAGAGGATTTCCAGATTGTCGCCTTACAGCTGGCAATCACTTTATCAGTATCTTCTTCTTTTTCAGCTAACTCTAAATAATAGTGGCCACCTTTAATACTCAGGTTACGGATTTCAGCTTTGACCCATACAGGTTCATCGAAAGCTATCTTTATAACTTCTTGGACAGTTGTAAGATATTCACTTAAAGAAAGCTGAAAGTCGGGCATGGAAGACAGGATTTCCAAAATTATTAATGAAAATAGTATAGAACCATGTAATTAAAGGCAATCTAGATATATTGACCTTGCGCAAGGAATATGGCATATTTCAGCTATAGTGATCGAAGTGTACGTTAAAGCACTAGATTAATTAAGAAGCTCGCCAAATGGTGGGCTTTTTTATTGTTCGGTAAAATTATTATTTAATTATAGACTTTTATGTCATTGAAAATTTATGTAAAAAATGTAAAACAGGAAATTACAACGACGATTAAAAACTGGTTAAGCCATGGAAGGAAAAAGAGTTATTGTCTTAAGTGGGATTTTTCTAATATGTTTGTGTTTTCTATGTGGGTATGTTTACGCAGAATATGAGAAGGTTAAAGCAGAAAGAATAAGACAATTGATAGGAGAGGCTAAAGTTTCTTTATCTAATATTACTAAAGATAAGTAAGGGGTGTTATGTGGCGATAAACAGCTTGGTCATTTGATCGGACTTTTTTAATTTCTCGATTTCTTATATCCTTTAGAAAAGCACTGAGTCGTAGATATGAATATTTTTTCTAAGGAAGAGTTACGATCGTTATTGGTAACCACAACACAAGAAAATGAAGAGTTAAGAGAAGAAAATGAGAAGTTATCATTAATTGTCGCTAATGCTGCTGAGCAAATAAAGAGCGCTAATGATATGGCTGAAAATTATCAGTGGATGTTTAATGAACTTTTTGAAATTGTTAAGACTCAATATGATGCGGAATTTACAGTTGAAGATATTCCAAAGCATCTAAGTTAATTCATATAGCAACGAAAGCTCGCCAAATGGTGGGCTTTTTTGTTTATTGCACTTCGCAATTAGAATTAACGATTAACTACATTTCTTGAATACTACAGGTGCCTAGAGTCATTTATTTTTAATAGTTTGATGTCGCTAATAGGCAATGAAATGATTCAGGAGATATTCTGCTTTATATATGATGAAGCTTTAAAAGAGTATGAGTCGTCTGAATACCATATAGTCAATAAGTTAAAATTTCTTACTATAGCTCTTCGATTATTTGCTGAGATCAAGGGTGAAGATGCGTGTATCGAAATTAGGACCTTGGCTGTAATATTCAACTTTCGATTGGATTCTCGAGCTTTTTGGGTATGCGAAATACCAGAGATAGAAGAAAAAAAATTATTTATTGAGTATCTATCTATTGAGATGGATAAATTTTAAAGCTCATCGAAAGGTGGGCTTTTTTGATATAATATATTCATAAAATTAAAGTATTATGTTGTTTTAAAAATTAAGCTCACCCTAAATGCCAAATATCAATGTAAAAAAACTAGATAAACTTATTGGTGATATGGTCTCAAAAAATCAAAAACCTGAAAAAATATTAATTGGCTATAGGGCGTATAGCGAGCTAATGAAAGATCGAAAATTCTTTGAAGAAGTGGTCGGTTCAGCTATGGAGCCCAGTAAGCGAAAATATAAGAAGATTAAAATTAGAATCACTCAAGATGATCATCAGCTTGAGGTGAAGTGTTTAACTTAATGTATTGGTATATCAACGAAAGCTCGGTCATTTGATCGGGCTTTTTTAATATTTATAATTTATTACCTGAAAAGAAAAATAACTTAAATTCAAAATACTTAAACAGTTTCTCTATATTTCATATACTTTGTTGTCAAATTTTTAGTGCTATTTTATTTTTGCGAACACAAGAAAACGCAAGTAAAACGAAGAAAATGACTACAGCACCGGCCCGCTTATTTGAAAAAGTAAGCGGGCTTTTAAATTCCTGAATTATTGATATACCGTGAAAAGAAAAATTACTCAAAGTGGACGAGTGAAAACAGTTTTTCAATATTCTTTATACTTTGTCATAAATTCTAGGTGCTATATTTTTATTACTCCAAAAAAAGTGAAGTAATAAAAATAACTAAATGGTACGTAAATACTGGTCCGCTTAATTCCCCCGGTTAAGCGGGCTTTTTATTGGTTTTTTAAATTGAATCTGAAAGTAATATTTTGCCAGTGATTGAAAATTAATTGTATATAGAATACGCGCCATAGAATCTATCGCTGTAGTTTCTGAATGACCTTCCAAGGTCCTTAGTTTATAGGCCCACATCATCTTACCTTGAGTGGGCTTTTTTTTGTCAGGAGAAAATAGATGCTCCAATTCCTAATGTGCTTATTCGGCTTTCACGGTGCGACTGAAATTGAATACACAATCGATGATGAAGAAATCAAAGTATATCGAGATTGCTGGAAGGAAGTTAAGTAATAATTGATCAAAAAAATGCGATTAATTAAATTAATAATCATGTTTTTTTTATTTTCATAATGTTGAAATAATTTAATTCTATATTCAGTGAAAACAAATAATAACTCCAAAAATTCTAAGGTTTTAGAATAATTAGGCCTGTTTAATTTGGGAGAGTTAAACAGGTTTTTTATTGAAAGATTTTTATATTTTGTCGAAAGTATTACGACATATAAGCCTCGTCATTAATATGTCGGGGCTTTTCTTTTTCTATAGTTTGCTAATTAGCTAAAGACTTTTTTGAGTAAGCGCATTTGGATTGTAAAAAAGACGATACAACCAATACCATTCATTGAGCATGAATAGGATATGTATAAAAACCAAGGCATGAAAATACTCTGGTTTTTATTTATAAACTTTCATCTTTTATAAATTTTGGTAGTTTTTGCTATTCATATATTTTAAATACATATTTAATATGCGCCAACGAATTGAAACGCTGTAGTTTCTCTTGTTTTAGTCCCATGCAACCCTCGTATGGGACTTTTTTTTGGAAAAAATTATGCTCCAATTCTTAATGTGTTTATTTTGCTTTCATGGTGCAACTGAAATTGAATACACTGATGATGATAAAGAAATTAAAGTGTGTCGAAATTGCCTAAAAGAAGTTAAGTGATTACTTATTAAACCAAATGGTGGATATGTTAAACAAATAATTACATTCATCTGTATAAATCATCTGCTAGGATATTTGTATATAAAAACAAGTAAATAGATTTTTAGACATGACATAGGCCTGCTTAATTTGGGAGAATTAAGCAGGTTTTTTTTATTAATATATTCTCCAAATTGCCGGACGTATTACGGCACACAAACCCCGTCATTAATTTGTCGGGGTTTTTCTTTTCTTATTGGTGGTACCCATGACAGATCGTGTACAAGCTAAAAAGGATTTGCAGTTCTGTTGTGATGAACTGAGTAAATATCAGAACTTGAGTCGAACCAGCTTAAGACATAGTGAGCTGGTCGCTATGGACAATATTATGATTCGCTTAAAAGAGCGTATTGCTAATTTACGTATGGTTCTGCATGCGTGATGCTTGATGAATCGACGTGGTGTTATGAGGGTTGATCGTATAAAATGTTGGCTAGTTTGAAAGCAAGATGCTGGTAATGAAATTCATCAAAAGGAATGTTGAGTTGCGAGACGATGAAGGAAATAAAAAGATATTTAGATGTGTGTTTGAAAAAAAGAGATCTACATTACTTGATGTTCCTAATAATGAATATGAAGTCTTGGTTGCAGTGATTATTAATGGTAGACCAGTGAAAGCAGCGGGATATGATTGTTTTTATCATCCGGACACAGGGAAAGTTTACACAATTTAATACCAACCTCCTCCGGGAGGTTTTTTAATGTTCGAATATTTTCATAATTTTTTACTTATTTCATTAAAGTGTTGTTGATGAAAATTCGCATCATGAAGTATAAAAAAAGAACAATAAAAGTAGGAGGGAAATGTAATGGATGTGATAGATATATTGGAGGTATTGGTAACATCAGTTTCAACTCTTATTCTTATATCAGTTGTTTACCAATTTGGACAAATGTTTAATTGATATCATTGGAAAGCAAAAACCTCCTCTTTGGAGGTTTTTTAATGGGCGTAATTTATGGATGAAAGAGACTATTTCTGGAAAACAAAGAAACGCCCACCTAAGACAAAACCACGAACCAAGCCACTACCTAAAGCTAAAGAAAAATACTTAGAAGCTGAAGAAGATTTTGAACATGCATTGAATGTTTTCGGAATCAAGTATGAAAAGAAATTTCAGTTTAAATCTACCAAACATTGGCGTTTTGATTTCCACCTGATTGAGCACAGAATTTTAATTGAGATTTCGGGTGGTCCTTGGTCAGGCGGACGGGGTGGGAAGCTTAAAAATAAAGCTTGGAGCTTGGATCGTTATGACCATGCTAATGAGATGGGTTTTACTGTCGTTCGATTAGAATCCGCACCATCGTTTAAAGATATTGAGTCGGGACCATTACAAATAAAGTCTCACTTAGCATCACAGTGGCTTAAGAATTTGAAAGGGCATATTTTCAATGGAACAGATCAGACCATTCCCACCGACTGATTTAATTGATCGAGCAGAAGAGCAAGAAGCTATTCTGCTTGCACCCGCCGTGGATCTAAAAGAATGGGTGGTTAAAAACTGGCTGACCATTGGGGGTGAATTACATAACCCTGATCATGATCACATTGCCGAGCTGCTGCATGACAATGAAGAGTTTCTTGCATTCGCTTGGGCATCATCTGCCGCCGTGGCTAAAAAACGTATGGTACTTGGTCAATGTGAAAAAGTCATGTTTAACCAGGGCGGATGGAAGAAAGCACGTCAAGAACAACAGATGCGTGATTGGTTTGGCTTTGTGCCTCAGTATTTAATTACTGTGGATGCTGCATTTTGCGAACAAACTTCAGATCGTGAGTTTTGTCGTTTGATTGAACATGAGCTTTATCACATTGGCGTTGAGCGTGATGCAGATGGTGAAATCATTTACAGCGATCATACCGGTCTACCTAAGCATTACTTGGCTGGCCATGATGTGGAAGTGTTCTTCGGGGAAACGAAGCGATGGGGTGCTGATGAGTCTGTAAAACGACTTTTGGAAATTGCCAAGAATGCACCGTTTGTATCAGAAACTAATATTGCTGCATGTTGTGGGAACTGTGTGATCGGGTAGAGCTACTTAACTCTATTTTTTTTGCCAATCTTGCTTGACGTAGCATGACAAAGAGGTAGGTATGGCGGCACTTAAAGAGCCTGTAAAAATCTTTATAGTTCAGTCTCTTGCTTGCTTCGATACACCTCAACAAGTTGCTGACGCTGTCAAGCAAAGATTTGGCATCGAGATTGAAAGGCAACAGTGTGAAAATTATGATCCGACAAAATATGCAGGTCGTAATCTTAGTAAAAAATTAAGAGATCTTTTCGAGCGGACGCGTAAAGATTTTCAAACCAATATTTATGGCGTTCCCTTAGCTAATAAGGCTGTTCGCCTTAATGAACTCCAGAAAATGTATGGTGATTGGAAAAATAACAAGGTTAAAAAGCAGAACATCATTAAGCAATTTAAAGATGAGATGCATGGCTATGAAATTCAATTACTGGATGCACAGCTTAAACAGCTGGAAATAGACAAGATTAAAAACGGTGATGGTGAAGGGGCTGATGATCCTACTCCAGTCAAAGTAACCATTCAGGTTGTAGATGCGAGTAAAGAAAATGCCGAACATCAATCCGACCCTGAATGTTCCTCAGGCTAACTTTTTACAGCTAAAAAATAAGTTTCGCGCATTTGTTGCTGGATTTGGATCTGGAAAAACATGGGTGGGTTGTTCAAGCCTTTGCGATAAATCATGGGAATTTCCAAAAGTACCACTTGGTTACTTTGCACCAACCTATCCACAGATTCGGGATATCTTCTTTCCGACCATTGATGAGGTGGCATTTGACTGGGGCTTGAAGACCAAGATTTACGAATCAAATAAAGAAGTTGATATTTATTATGGTCGTCAATATCGAAGCACGATTATCTGTAGATCCATGGAAAAGCCTCAAACGATTGTAGGTTTTAAAATTGGCCACGCTTTGATTGATGAGCTGGATGTTATGCCTACCGTAAAGGCCCAGCAAGCATGGCGGAAAATTATCGCTCGTATGCGTGTGAAACATCCTGGTCTTATAAATGGTATTGATGTTGCAACTACACCTGAGGGATTTAAGTTTACGCATCAGCAGTTTGTAAAAGAGGCGAATTTAACCCCTGCAAAGCGTGCACTGTATGGAATGATTCAGGCTTCTACTTATGACAATGAAGCCAATTTACCCGATGATTATATTTCATCGCTTTATGAGTCATACCCACCTCAGCTGATTTCAGCATATTTACGTGGGCAATTTGTCAATTTAACCAGTGGCGCTGTATATCCAGACTTTGATCGAAAATTAAATCATACCGATGAAGAAATTAAATCAGGTGAACATCTGATCATCGGGATGGACTTCAACGTCTTAAAAATGGCTGCCGTGGTTTATGTTATTCGTGAGGGTAAGCCATTGGCGTTAGATGAAATGGTTGGTGTACGCGATACGCCGACGATGGCCACATTACTTATTGAGCGTTTTCCATTTCATGAAATGACGGTAATACCAGATGCCGCAGGGCAATCGACTTCATCAAAAAATAGTAGTGAGTCGGATCATCAAATATTACGTGATAAAGGATTTACAGTTGAAGTTGATGGAACAAACCCAGCCATTAAAGATCGTATCAATGCGGTGAATGCGCTCATTCTAAATGGTGATAATGAACGTACGCTATTGGTGAATACGAATAAATGTCCACGTTTTACTGAAACTTTAGAGCAACAGGTTTACGACGATTTTGGTATGCCAGATAAGAAATCTGGGCTTGATCACGTTGGTGATGCTGGTGGTTATCCTCTCGCAAAAAGATTCCCGATTATTAAACCAGTCACTCGACTCGATATCCCTATTTTTGGAAGAAAAAGATGAAAGGTATAACCTCAAAACATGCTGATTATCTCAAGCACATTAATCTTTGGATAAAAGTAGATGATGTTTGTGAAGGCCAGGAAGTCATAAAAGCAAAGGGCAAAACCTACTTACCTGTTCCTGTAACTTTCGGGGATGGGGATGAGGAGCGGTTTAAAGAGTATTTAAGTCGTGCAGTATTCTATGGCGTGACCGGTCGTACTTTGAATAGTCATGTTGGATCAGCATTTAATAAATTGCCTGACTTCAAACGTCCAGATGATCTGGAGCATTTGGATCGAAATGCAGATGGTTCCGGTCGAAGTATTTACCAGGCTTCACAGCACGTACTTCGGCTCATCTCAAAGCATTATCGCTGTGGTGTATATGTGGATTATCCTCAAGTTGCACCTTCTCGAAACCGTGCTGAGGACAAGTTAAAAAATGCTTTCCCGATGATTCATATTGTTGATGCCAAATCGATTGAAGACTGGGGATCAACTATCATCGGGAATCAGAAGAAAACTTCATTTGTGAAGATCCTTGAATCTGTATCTACTCGCAGTGCTGATGGCTTTAGTGTTGATCAGTCCGAACAGTATCGTGTTCTGCGCCTTGAAGATGCCGGGCAAGGTGATTTCATCTATACGGTTCAAGTGTATCAAAAGAATGAAAAGGGTGAGTGGGTTGAAGGTGTCCAATACATTCCAACCGATTACCACGGCAGAACATGGTCTTATATTCCATTCACATTTTGTGGTGCTGTAGATAACACGGATACAATTGGAAATGCGCCGTTATTAGAGCTTGCTGAAATTAACCTAGCACATTATCGCAATAGTGCTGATGTTGAAGAGTCAGGCTTTATTGTAGGTCAGCCAATCATCTCAATGCCAAATATCACTACCGAGCAATACAAGATTATCAAAGAGGATGGCTTGGCTATTGGCGGTCGCTCCGGGTTTCCAACTAAGGTTGAGATTGTCCAGGCTGAAGGTAATAACTTGGCCAAGCAGCTCATGACTGATAAGTGGGAGCAAATGAAGGAAATGGGCGCTCGGTTGATTGAAGTTGGATCTGCGAATAAGACTGCTACACAGGCTGATAATGAAGACTCTGTGCAGCACTCTGTATTTTCACTCGCAGTATCAAATATCAGTGAAGCCTTTCAAATGGCTTTACGGTGGTGCGCAAAGTTCTCATTGCCAAATCATGATTTAAGTCCTGATGAGCTGAACTATGTCATTTCGCAAGACTTCAACAAGCCTAAATTCAGTGAGGAGCGAGCTAAACGTCTTTATGAAGCTTGTGTAGGTGGTAACTTGCCTTGGATGGTCTGGTATCAGTACGAACAGACTGGCATCTTCTCAGAGGAAAAATGGGAAGAAATTGAGAAGAAAATAGAACAGCGGAATGATGGTTCAAATAATATGGATGAATAAATATGAGTGATTCAGCGCAAAAAGCCTTACTTGATGCGCTTAGTCAACATCAAGCGTATCTATATCGAGCATCCTCTCAGAACGTAAATGATCTGATTAAAGTCTTTGATAAGTTATCCAATGAGCAGCTGCTTAAACTGGGTGAGCTATTTGAAGACTTGACCGAGGCAGAGCATAAAGCCTTGCAGGGGCTTAACTTTTTAAGTCGAGCAAAAGCCAGTCGGAATATTGAAGAAATTAAAACTACTTTAAATGATTGGTTTTCTTCATTAAATACAGAGCTACCTGCAATATTTGAGCAATCAGCTATTGCCTTGGCAGTTTATGAGGCTGGTTATACCGTTGCTCTGATGGGCGAAACGCTTAAGATCAATGGTGAAAAGCTGTATCAGAAAGCTAAAAAGGTGCCTTTCTCTGGTGGCCAGTTAGTTGATTATCTTTTTGCTGATATTGCAGCCAATTTACGCAAGAAAGTGGAATACGTCATTCGTGATGGATTTTCACAAGGTCAGACGAATCAGCAGATTATCAACCGAATTAAGGGGCGAAAGTCGCTTGATTATAAAGATGGATTACTCCAGTCAGAACGATACGTCATCGAACGTCAGGTAAGAACAGCCCGAAATCATGTAGGTAATGCCGCTTATATCGATGTGTATAAAGCACTTGGTTATGAGTATGTAAAAGTTGTGGCCACATTGGATGGTCGTACATGCAAGTACTGCGCCTCAGTTGATGGTCAGGTCTTTCATATTGACGATCCAACTCGTCCAAGATTCCCAGTTCATCCTAACAACCGTACAACTTATGTGGGGTGTGACAAGGACGGCAACATTGCAGGGCAGCGACCTTTTGTGATGGATGAGCGCAAGGTTAAAGATATTCCCAAGGATGAGAGAAAGCATCTCATTGGCCAGCTGGACGCAAATACATCATTCAAAGAGTTCTTTGAACAGTCTGATGAGTTCTTTCAGCGCACTTGGCTGGGTAAGTCAAAGTATGAGCTCTACAAGAAAGGTGAGTACAGTATTGATAAGTTTGCCGATCCGCTGAATAAGCGGGGTTATACATTGGCTGAGCTTAAGGCTTTGGATAAAAAGACATTTAAGAATGTATTAGGTGCAGTATGAAAGCCCCTTTCGAGCGAAAAGGGCTTCAGTAGTTAGCTTGGTCGCGAATTATTAGAATTTCTAATTTCTTTAGCTGCACCGTAATTCACACGATATGAAAAAGATACTTCATTAAGTACCTCAACAGCAGCAGCCCTACCTGCCTGTCGAGCATTTTCTGCAAGAATAGAAACCATGCCATTTTGCATAGCTATGCGTTTAGCCATAGCTGCAGCGCCATACAACGTGCCTTTATCTGTTTCCAAAGGGTCAGTCCAATGCCCATTATTGGGTTTTGTAGGTACTCTCATAAGAAACTCCATTGTTTTTTGAGATGTGGTAATGAAAAACCCACATCCAAGATCATCACTTGGGTATTTTTCTTACACAAGTAGAAGATAGTTAAAATTCTTTACAGCACCTCTCGGGGTGCTTTTTTTATACCTGCTGAAAGCGGATGCCTACAGCATAACGAGCGGATGCTCACTGAAAAGGGTCGGATGACTTATGAAATTGAAAACAGTAATGATCGAAGGTAAGACTTATGCCGAAGTGGCTGGCGATCAACCTATTTACATTCATGAAGATGGGAAGGAAGCACCACACGATGCAGCCCATACCGTGGCAACAATCAGCCGCTTAAATGGTGAGGCTAAAACTCATCGTGAAGCCAAAGAGCAGCTCGAAGCGCAAGCCAAAGCTTTTGAGGGGTTAGATCCAGTCAAAGTAAAGGAGGCACTCGGAATTGTTCAAAACCTTGATGCTAAAAAACTTGTGGATGCAGGTGAAGTCGACAAAGTGAAGGCTGAAATCACAGAAGCACTCAAAAAGACTTATGAGCCACAGATTCAGCAATTAACCAGTGAGCGTGATTCTGTTCAACAGCAATTGCATGGTGAATTGATTGGCGGTGGTTTTGCTCGTTCTGATTATATTCAAAAAAACATCGCTGTACCGGTAGATATGGTTCAAAACACCTTTGGCAAGAACTTCAAAATCGAAGAAGGCAAAGTGGTCGCATATGGTACAGATGGTCAAAAAATCTATTCACGCACACGCCCGGGTGAAGTCGCTGACTTTGATGAAGCTTTGGAAACTTTAGTTGGCGGATACCAGCACAAAGATTCGATTTTAAAAGGTAGCCAAGCTGGTGGTGGTGGGTTCAACAATAATGGTGGCGTAAAAACAGGGCCTAAATCCCTCGCTGACTGCAAAACCAAAGATGAAAAGATCGCTTACATGAAACAGGTAGGCGAACAAGCATAATTTGATTTAAGGAGAGGCTCATGCCTTGGGATTTACAAGTATTTAATAAACAAACCTATGCTGCAATGACTGAAACTGTGGCTCAGGATATTGATAAGTTCAATGAAGCATCTCAAGGTGCCATTCAGTTGATCAATGAGCCTTTCGGTGGTGATTTCAATATCGAAGCATCATTCAAAGCAATTGCTGGTTTAGTACGTCGTCGTAATGCATATGGCTCTGGCACAGTTGCAGCAAAACGCCTTGAGCAGTTACTTGATGTAGCTGTAAAGGTGGCAGCAGGTACACCACCACTGGAATATGAAAAGCAGCAATATACATGGATCTTGCAAAACCCTGAATTGGCTGCTTTGGCAATTGGTGAACAGCTGGGTAAAGCCCGTTTAGCTGATATGTTGAATGCCGGTATTTTGGGTGCTTCATCTGCTATTTCGAGCAACGTTAATGCTGTTCAGGGTACCGGTACGGATGCTGCGGACTTCCGTTTGCTGAACAAAGGTGCTGCTAAGCTTGGTGATCGTTCAGGTGCAATTCGTTCTTGGATCCTTCACTCAACCACAATGCATAACCTATTTGATAATGCATTAACCAACTCTGAAAACCTCTTCCGCTATGACGGTGTGAACGTGGTCCGCGACCCATTTGGCCGTGTGTTTGTGGTTACTGATGCACCTGCTCTGGTTGGTGATAATGCGGGTACTGCATTCTATAACACGCTTGGTTTGGTTGAAGGCGCTGTTGTCGTAAACGATAACAATGACTTTAATGCTGAGCTTGTACCTGGTACTGGTGGTGAAAACATCAAATACACCTATCAAGCTGAATGGACATTTGGCGTTGGTGTGAAAGGCTATGCATGGGATACAGCTGCCGGTGGTAAATCACCTACTGATGCTTCTATCGGCACACCAACCAACTGGGATCTGATTGCTTCAAGCGTGAAAGATACTGCAGGTGTATTAGTTAAATCTGCTTAATTGAATTGCCCCGAAAGGGGCTTTTCTTTATCTGATTAGGAATAAAAAATGAAACAAGAATCAAATAAGCGACTGTATTTCACTAATGATTTCTCGCCTGAAAACGTAGCTGAACTACAAAAGCAAGGCTATATCTTGCGTAAAGCAAGTGCTTACCACGAAGCCGACACACTAGAAGCATGTATAGAGGTGGCTGGTGATGTTCCTCAAGCTTATCTTGACCTGATTGCACGCACTAAAGCCAATATCGTTACAGCGAATGTACAGGTGAGCATCACTCCAGAACTACAAGTCATTATTGATGAAGCAAAAGCTGAATGCGAAAAAGTTGTTGCTGAAAATGTAGAGCTTACTGAGCAGCTCAATAAAGAGCGTGAAGCAGTTAAAAAGCTAACGTCTGAAAATGAAGCCCTATTGGACAAAGTGAAAGACTTTGAAGCTAAAAACAAAAAGCTAGCTGCTGCAGAAGTGAAGGCAGCTAAAGCGGCTGAAACTGGACAACCAAAGGAATAATCCATGAGCTTTATTACTCAACAGGACGCCGAAACTATTCTTGGTCTGGACTTTGCGCCTGAGGGTGATAAAGCTCGTTTAATTCTTCTAGCAAACACCTGGATGAAGAATGAGGTTGGTTCTGTTCCCAATCCAATTGATCCACTTTTGAAAGAAGCAGCATGTGAAATTATTAAAGGGATTTTAGCCAAGGTTATCTATTCAGGTGTTGAGCGCCAAACTACAAGTGAAAGTGTTAAGGCTGATACAGTCACTGTAACCGAGACTTTTAGTGAAGGCAGTACTGCCATCTCTGAATTTGAACAGATTGCCAAAGCCTTGATTGACTCCCTTGATTTAAAGCCTAGTGGATTTGCTTTTAAGGTGTATCGGGCATGATCAATAAAAACTATGTTCCAGAGTTGCATATATCACCCTTTGAACACTCAAAATACACTTTGGCTCGAAACCAAGATCAATTCGACCTTTTATTCGATGATGTAAAAGACACCGATGAATTCCTGTCATTAGAAGGTGATGCTCAAGTCGATTACTATGAAAATGGCAAGCATTGCATTGTTCAGTTGGGTGATGTTGGTGAGCGATCATTACTTCAAATTTATGGTCTTTTATTACATGAGGCTGTTCATATTTGGCAGCGTGTAAAAATCCTTATGGGTGAGAAAGAGCCAAGCATTGAATTTGAGGCTTACTCAATTCAGAGAATTGCTCAGGATCTTTTTAGTATGTTTGATGAGAGTGAGCAGCCATGATTAAAAACAAAATTCAATCCAAAGTTGCCAAAGCATTTGATAAGAAACTCGTTGACGCTGTAAACACCTTCACATGCTCCAAAGAAATCCAGTCAGGTGATTTTGATTTTGTAACTCAAGAATATCCAACTATCACGGTTGAGCAATATTCTGGTCGTGGTGTTTTATTCGGCTCATATTTAAAAGACATGGTTAAGCCGACTGATTACCAGGTTGAAGATTCAAAGGCTATCGTGCTACAGAATGAAGTAACTCAGGTGCCACAGATTGGTGATGTATGGGCTACCGGTAAAGGCCGGTTTAAGGTGGTGAATATTGGTGCTGATCCGACTGGTTCTATTTGGGTTTGCCAGCTTAGAAAAATCTGAAAAAATTATTTATTTAAAATAAGAATATTGTTGAAATTTAATACACAGTCACTATATCTATATTTCAATTATCAACAATAACAGAGAATACTTTCAAATGCTTAACCCGCATCAAAGCTTTAAAGATTGGCTTAACTCAATCAATCAAACAAATTTACAAGATATTGCATTTTTATTGTGCACCAGCCCATATTTTAGTGAAGCAAGGGAAATAGTATACAAGCCAGAGAAAATGCTAGAAAAATTCTTGGAAGTGGTAGATCGCTACTCTCAACCAAGTAATGAAAGTGTTGATTTTCTTGTTACCTTTAAAGCCTTATTTGATTTTCACTTTAAGTCGCGCTCAACCGAGGAAGGTTGGAATACGGTGGAAAACCGACATAAAAGAATGCTTGGTGACTCCGATCTAACTCCAGACATGAAAGATCATTTATTAAAAATGATTTCTGATTTGCCTGAGCGTAAAAAGGTCTGGATTGATTTATGTGAGCACTGGGAAACTTTAAAACAATATGATTTATCCGATAACAGCTTAAGAGATTGGCAGCAAAGTAGATTCTATGAAAGCCTTGAATAAGATTTACTAAATATTAATTAAAGATATTACTTAAACCCACCTCTGTGGGTTTTTTAATGGGTGAAATATGGGCTGGAAAAACAAACCGACTAATTTTGCTTTAAGTGTTTTGAGAGATGTGGATACTCACCATAAAAAGATCATTGGTGAGGTTATTCAACAAGTTATTATTCGCTCGCCTGTAATGGATGGTGAATTTCGAGCATCCCATAAAGTCACGCTTGCTTCACCTCAAACTACTTATGAAAAGGGTTTTGACCTGTCAGGTGGTACAACCTTAGCGGAAGGCTTAAAGGTTGCATCTACAGCGAAAATAGGCGGGCTTGTTTATATCCAGACATTAAGCCCATATGGTGACAAGTTGGAGAATGGCCATAGTATGCAGGCCCCCAATGGTGTGTATGCGCTATCGTTTCAATTAATCGCGAGTAAATATAAATGATGACCAATACCGAAGCATTACAAGCCATTCTTGCACGTGTTGGTACATTTACTGGAATGCCTAAAGCAAATATTCAACTGGCAAATAATCCATTGAAAGAAGGGAAGCCTTATCAACCACCGGAAAAAGAAATCTGGGCGAAAGTTACGGTAAGTAATGCTGGATCATTTATCGCTAGTATTGGTGATAAACCATGTAAGCGTACTGTTGGGATTATCTTTATTCAACTATTCGCACCACTTCACTCTGGAACATTGGAACTATCCAAACTTGCTGATAAGTGGGCTGAGCATATGCAGTTCTATAAGGTGGATGGCTTGGAGATGCTTCAGGCTGATATTCTGGATGCAGGGCATTCGTCAGCGATTGGCGATCCTTCAACCATGAGCTTTTATCAATACAATGTAAATGTAAGCTATCGAATCAACTAAAACAGACTTTATTTACCGCCACCGAAAGGTGGTTTTTTTATGCCTAAAAATTAGGAGTATTAAGCCATGTCGAGTGGTGCAAAAATTCGCCTCTACTATGCAGTGGAGGAAACACCGGAGGTATTGCCAGCAGTACCAGTCTGGAAGACGGTTCGTCGGGTCACAGATGGTCTATCAGAATCAGTAACCACTGAAACCTCAGCCAGCGTTTCAGATACGCGCTTCCGTCAAAGTGGCATGGCGACCGAGGCTGAAATTACAGGTTCGCTTGAGGTTGAATTGTCGGTTGGTATTTTTGATGATTTCTGGTCAGCAGTGGCTATGAATGAATGGGTAGGTGATGTCCTTCAATTTGGCGGTGATGTTCGTAAAACATTCACCTTTGTTAAGTTCCATTCAGATATTGGGCAAGTCTTTATTTACCGTGGCGTACGCATCGGTGAGGCTTCAATGTCTATTGCGACCACAGGTAAGATTACTGCGACCTTTGGCCTTGTTGGTACTGGCTTTGAACGCACTGCGGTAAATCCTGTAGTTGCGCCTTTACCTGTTCCTGAAGTTGTAATGGTATCGGCATTGAATGTGGGTGATTTAACTGTCAATGATCAGAGTATTGTTGGCACGGCTTGTATGCAAACGCTTGAGTTGAATATCACCAATAATCTTGAAGCGATCCGTTGTATCGGTAATCAAAAACTATCAGCTCAAACCTACCTTGAAAAGATGGTGGATATTACTTTAAGCAGCCAGTTTATCTTTGGTGCTCAAGCTGCGGAATATGTGGATTATGTGAAATCGCGCGACACCATGCCGATTGAATTCTCGATTGAGGATAGTAAAGGGAATGGCTATGCATTTGAATTCCCGCAACTGGAAGTATCGGAAGCAAATCATCCAGACGGTGGTGGCGAAGATACCATTATGCTTGATGTGAGCTTTAACCATATCAACGTGTCCCCAACCATTACACGCATTATTGCGCCTTAAATCTAGCCGCCTTCGGGCGGTTTTCTTTTGGATGAATAAAATGGCTTTAAAAGTAGCAATTCAAAAAAGTAAAGAAGTGTCACTCTGGAAAGAATATAAAGATGCTGAAGGTAATGTTTTAGCTGAATTTAAGATCCGTGGTGAAGGGTACAAGCCTTTTCGTGTAGCCATGGAGCGTGCACAAAACCAAGTCACATCAAAAGGCTATAACGTATCTACCGCAGGGAAAGAAGATAAGCTCTATCATGAGTTGCTTCTTGAATCTGCCGCATGCCACTTAATTGAAGATTGGAAAGGGGTGTTTTTTGTCGAAGATGGTCAGGAAGTTGAACAGCCATTCTCACCCGAAAACGCAACCAAGCTATTTAATATGGGTGACATTGGTTTGGCAATCTGGGTCTTTGTGAAAACTCATGCTGAACAGATTCAGGCCGATGCAGATAAAGTGCAGGTCGAAACATTGGGAAAGTCGTCGAACTCTACAGATACAGTAGCCAATACGTAGGACTCAGTGAACACGAAATAAAGCAGCGTGAAGCATTAGGTATTAAGTTACCCGATCCGCCTAAATACTCATATACTGCCAATTCCATCCTGTCTGCTTACAACACCATTGCCCGGTCGCGTAGATATGAGCAAGGCACACCATTGGCTTTAGGTGCTGAAGATATTAAGTCCTATCTTGAGCTTTATGAATTGCCTTGCGAGCTTCATGTTTTTATTGATTGTATCTTCACCCTAGATAATCTTTTTATTGATGAGAGTCGGAAACGGATGGAGAGTCGGGTGAGAAAACCATCTTAGGGTGATTTTTTTATACAAGCCTTATTTAACAAATAGGGCTTGTATTGATAGTTATTCCTGTAATTATTTAGATGGGGTCTTTTCTATCGGCTGTGATGTGTCAGTGGGTGCATCCTGTTGTGCGATTACCTTTGGTTTACGGTTAGGCATATAGTCTGGGTCGTTCGACATAGCCAAATATAAAAAAGTAAAAAATATAGTGGCTATAACCGCAATAATGGCAACAAATTTCCAGCCTAAGATAGTTGACTGTAAGTCATCTGATGAGGAGTTATTTTTCATAAAAAAGCCAAAAAAGCAAAAAAAAGTGCATACCTTATATCATAAAACTGATTTATGGGAAAAACCGCGATGACCTTTTAATACCCAAAATTCAGCGCCTTTAGGCGCTTTTTTATTGCCCGTAGGAAAGTGAAATGACTCAAGAATCCCGCCTAGTCATCGTTATTGACTCTAAAAATGCTGAGCGCAATACACGTGCTGTTGCCGATGAGTTGGCAAACCTGACCAATAAAGGCGTTCAGGCTGATACGCAAATGACAGCCATGAGTTCATCCATTAAAAGTCTGGTCGGGTATATGGGGGGGCTACTCACAATCAATAAAGCCATTGCGATGGCTGATGGCTATACGCAAATGGCAGCGCGTATTCGTAATGCGACACAGAGTGCAGAAGAATACACATTAGTTCAAGACCGTTTATTAAATACAGCGAACACTACTTTCCGCGCACTAGGCGAAGCTCAAGAAGTTTATTTAAGTATGGCTGGTGGTATGAAGTCACTCGGAAAATCCACAAAAGATACTTTAGATTTAACTGATTCACTTAGTTTTTCATTCACACACAATGCAACACGTGTAGACCAAGCACAATCAGCAATGGATGCTTTAAGTAAGTCTATGGCGAAAGGCAAAGTTGATGGTGATGCATGGATTTCCATTGTCACTGGTGCGGATAATGTTATTGCCGACATGGCAAAAACCACAGGTAAAACAGAATCTGAAATTCGGAAATTAGGCGCGGAAGGCAAGGTATCGCTTGAGGACTTAATCAAAACATTAATTCTTACTCGTGATGAAAATGAAAAACTTGCCAACAATATGGAAAACAGCCTGGCGGATGGTTTTACTAAGCTATCTAACGAAGTGACCGTATATCTTGGTAAGGCAAATGAAGCAACCAGTGCAACTGGGATTTTGGCGGGTAGTTTAGGTATTTTGGCTGATAATCTTGACATTGTTGCCAACACAGGTGCGGCTATTGGTTTGGGATATGTGACTACTGCACTTCTAACAAAAGGAGCGGTTGTTAAAAAAAGTATTGTTGATTCAATAGCGAGACGTGCGGCAGATCAAGCAGAAATTCAATCGCAGCTACAACTTGCAGCGGTTGAAGTGCAAAGAACTCGTCAAATTGAAGCTTTAGCAATACAGGAAGTTCATTTGGCACGGCTCGAATTAAATTCAGCCATAACTCGCACAGAGCGAGCAGCTGCAACAATGCGCCTAACTCAAGCTGAAGTTGCTCTAGGTATTGCAAGCAAGCAAACTACCGCAGCAACTGCGGCAAATACAGTAGTTCAGAATGCCAATAATGCTTCTAAGCGTGCAGGCATCTTAACAAGCACAAGTTTAATGGGGGTGCTCGGTGGACCAGTAGGGTTAGGAGTTACGGTTGCCACAGTGGCGGCTGGTTATTTGTTGATGCGCGATAGTGCAGATAAGGCCACCGTATCAATCGATTTCCAAGGAAAATCTGTTGGTGATTTGGTTATTAAATATCGCGAGCTAAACACACTTCAGCGTGACAATGAAACCAAAGCATTAGCAGATCAGGTGGAAGAATTAAGCCTTAAGTTTAGAGTTGCATCTTCTGATTTGACAGGCTTTATGCAAGCTCTGCCTGTTGCGGATGAAAAAATTAACACTTGGAGCAAATTGCACTCTCAATTCTCCCTAGGGAAAATTTCTAGCGATGAATACTACAAGTCAATTCTGGCGTTAAATATTTTAAATGATGATCAGCTGGATAAGGTCCGCGGTCTGATTGGTGGTTATGATTCTAGTAATAAGGGAATGAAAGAAGCTGAGGTCGCTCAAAAGGCTTTAGCGGCAGCAGCCAAAAAAACTACTCAAGAAGCCAAAGATCAAGCAGTAAGCGTGGCTGACTTAAGCGAGAAAATCAAAGAACTCCTTAAATCATCAAATCAAAATATTACAGATTCTAAAATTACTTCAGCTTTAGCGAGTCGTGGGTATAACGACACCATGATCGATCTTGCTAAAAAGTATTTAGCCGTAGATGGTGCAATTGTAGAAAATGCACAAGGCCAGAAAGTCCTGAGAGATGATTTGAAAAAAATGCTCAAGGCTGAATATGATGCAATTATGAAGGCTAAGGGTGCTGTTGATTCTCGTAATGAGGCTGAGAAGGAGCGAACCAAGGAGCTTGAGAAACAACAAAAAGTTCTTCAGGTTAACTCTAAAGTCCAAGCTAATGCTGCTAAATACAATTTTGCCGGATTAGAGACGAAAAATGGCCTGCCGAAAGGGCTGCTATCCGCTATTCAAATGCAAGAAAGCCGAGGTGATACCTACCGAAATAGCAAACTTTTAACATCACCAGCAGGAGCGCAAGGCTCTTTTCAATTCATGCCTGCAACAGCAAAACGCTTTAATGTAAATGTTGAAGATATGGCATCCAGTGCCGCAGGCGCTGCTAAATATCTAGGTAAATTACTCAAAATGTTTGGTGGTGACGTTGATAAGGCAATCATGGCTTACAATGCTGGAGAAGGTAATGTTCAAAGCGGTAAGGCTTACGGATTCAAGGAGACCAAAAACTACCGTGAAAAAATCAATAGCTACATGGCGGGTAGTGCAGGCTTTAAGGAAGGGGATATTTCATCCAAAGAGTTTGATCGAATCATTGAGGAAAGTACGCGAGTCGCTATTGAGCAAGCCAAGGCACGCACACAGCTTGAAGTTGATGTATCTAATGAGGTGGCAAAGATTCGCGCTAATCTTCAAGCAAAATTAGATGAAATTGATGCCGCTAATTTTTCCCCTGAAAAAGCCAAAACCCTCAAAGCTGAATATCAATCACGCGCTGATAACGATATCGCTATTGCTCAGTACGCATTAAAGACCAAACTTGATGATTATGCTGCTTTCAAGAAGACCGAGGAGCAACTTTTAAAAGACAGCTTTAATCAGAAAAAGTTTTATGCGGCACGTGATTTAGAGCTAACCAAAGATCAGCGCAATAAATCGGTTGCATTGCTTGAGAGTCAGTATCAGCAAGAACTCGGCTACATCAAACTCGCTAAAGAACAGCGCATGTTCCAGATGCGTGAACAATTCATGACTGAAACAGTAGCAATGGAGGAGCAGTATCGAATTGAACACTTGCGACTCATTGAAATTAACGACCTTGAAGAACGTAACTTTAAACAACAAATGCTTCGACTTCAGAAGCAAGAAGAAGTGCGAAATCGTTTAAACAATGCTGTTCAAAATTGGGGTTCTACTCAAGCAGAAATGAATGGTACGGGAGAGCAGCGACAGATTGAGCAAACACGTTTTAGTCGTTACGACCAATCTCAAGAATTGTTTGACTCTCAAATGTCATCCGTTGATCAACAAGCTCAAGATCCAAACGCTAATTTAGAGGCTATTGCCGCACAGCGAGAAGCAATATGGCAAGCACACCATAAAAGAATGAACGCAATTGAAGCAGACTATCAAATCTCATCAGTTCAACTACAGCTCAGCTATGGTGAGCAAATGGCATCTAGCATGACAACAATGATGGGTACTATTTTTGGGGAGAAATCCAGAGCTTACGCAGCAGCCTTTGCAATTGAAAAGGGCTTTGCTGTCGCTCAAGCAGCTTTAGCTATGGGTCAGAATATTGCTGAAGCTTCTAAAGTTGGATTCCCTTACAACATTCCAATGATTGCTGGCGCAATGGCTCAAGGTGCACAAATTGCTTCAATTATTAGCTCTGTTGCTGCTCCTTCTGCAGGCTACAAGTCAGGCGGCTACACTGGCAACGTCGGTGTAAATCAAGAGGCTGGCGTAGTGCATGGTCAAGAGTATGTATTGAATGCTGAAGCCACCAAACGTGTCGGGGTTAATACCCTTAACGCCATCAACAATGGTGGAACTATTCAGGCTGAGAAGCAAGCTCAAGCGAATGCGAAGGTTGGTGGTGGTGCTTCACCAAACGTCAATCTGAATCCAAACTTTGTAATCGTAGATGAGCGTGAAAAACTCGGGGATTACCTATATGGCGCTGATGGCAAGAAAGCCTTTGTGAAATTCTTTAAACAGAATCGCAGAGAATTAGGACTTGCATAAGCTCACTTCGGTGGGCTTTTCTTTTATCTATTCGAGGACAAAATGAAAATACAAACATCACAGTTTGGCGAGGTGCATGTATTAACAAATTGCCCTCTATTAAATTCAACCGAGCGCCTGGAATGGATGACTGAAGTTCATGAGTCATTCAGTGGCAGTGAAGAGCGTTATCCGCTTCGAGACACGCCTCGCCAGATCTTGAGTTTTAACTATGTACAGATGCGTAAGGAAATGGGCGATATGTTTCACATGTTGTCTGCTAATTTACGCGGGCAGTGGGGCATTCCACTTAAACAGGTTAAGCGAGTCATTCCAGATGTGGTAGATGATGATTACATCATTCTCGAAACAAATAGCACCATAGCCGACCTTAGAGTCGGTTTTGCTTTTATTGAGAGCAAGGAGGGTGGTCAGGTTGTAGAGATTATTGAACGTGGTCGCTACATCATTATCCAGGAAGAAATCCGGAACCCTGAAACCGATGAGGTTATTCAGGAGTTGGAAACTGAATATCAGGATGGTTTTCGCTTGGCCACAAATATCACTGTAACCAATGCGGTGATAATGCCGCTACGGATCTGCATCATTGATGGTGATGCTTCAATTAATGCGGGTGGATTCTGGTCCAATGCCTCCATGGTTTTTCGAGTGTTGGCTGAGGATCTACCAGAACATTCGGGCGACATTCCGGACCAGTACAAAGACAGCGATATTTACTTTAAACCGTTGCTGCTGGATGGCGACTCGATTGAAATCAGCATGAGCCAGCATCAAAACATGGTGGATAACGGTATTGGTGGATTTCAGTCATTTACCCATCATACCAAAGTAAAACAGTCCAAGCCGTTTAAATCACTGATTAAAAGTTGGGATGAGTTTCAAGAGTTTAGACGATTCTTATTCCGTCGTGGCGGTCGATATCGTCCATTTTGGCTGCCGCTTTATGAGCGACATCTGAATATTTTAAACACTGGGAATATCACCACTAGCTTAAGCACAAATACAAAATATCTGCTTGAGGCAAATCGAAATTACCTTGCGGTAAAGCGTAAAGATGGCAGCTGGACAGCGCATCAAATTACCGCCAAAACAGGCGGATCTTTAACAGTTTCACCAGCAATTAATGCACAGCGAAACAACATCGAAAACATCTGCTATATGGGCCTTTACCGCTTCGATGCAGATCAAATTGAATTTCAATTTTTAGGTGCTGGTATTTCACAAGTCACCATCCCTATTTTGGAGTTAGAAAGATAATGGATATTCGTGTAGAGCTTTACCAATTTAAGCATGGGGATAAGGCTTGGTATTTCACCAATCATCGTAAAGATGTCACTCACAATGGCATCACGTATAAATCAGTACGTGGCTTAGACCGGGATGCTATTGAAGATGCCGACATTGATAAGTGTGAAATTGAGGTCACTTTTCCGCAAAACACTTTAAGAAATGATGCTGGTGATAGTTTCACAAGCGTATTTCTAAACAAGATTTACTTTGAGTCAGTTTATTTAACTGTGCTTGAGCTTGAGAAAAATGAAACCTTGGTTTTGTTTATTGGCCGTGTGACTCAGCCGAAATTTGACGATTCAGCCGACACAATGACGCTGATTTGCTCAACCGGTGAATCCTATTTAAACCGAACAATTCTAACTCGAAAATTCCAAAAGACTTGCCCAAATTCAATTTATGACCGCTGGTGTGGATTGAAATTTGAAGACTGGGCTTTTGATGTCACTGTGACTGCAATCAATGGGCTGACGATTACATTCACGGTTAATCCAACTCAAGTCAAAGATGAAGAAGGCAATCTTGTATTTGTACAAGTACCGGTTCTGGATGAACTTGGGCAACCTGTTTTGGATGTAAATGGGCAGCCAACATATATAGATGGCGATGCAGTCATGGAAACCAAAACCTATGTTGCAGGCTATCTCAATCGCGGATTATTCAAAAAACTCGGTGTTTATACGTTTGTTGTTGGCAATACATCAAATTCAGTCATTTTGTATCGCGAACATGTCGGCTTAAAAGTCGGTGATGTGATTCAGCTCGCACCAGGGTGCGATCAATCCTCAAAAACATGTGATTCAACATTCCATAATAGTGCACGTTTTGGTGGGCATCCATACATTCCGAGCGAAAACCCTGTGATGGCTCAATTAATTAAGTAGGTGATGAGATGATTGTACTTCCATTATGGGCAATATGGACAATGGTGGCGGTTACGGTTGCTATGGYTGTTTATTCATATGTGCAAATGCGAAAGATGCAAAAGAAAAATGGACAGAAAGCCAATCAGCTCGATGGAACCATTGCAGATGAAGGCACCTCATTTAGCGATATTGCGGGAAGTCCACACATGTACGGAAATATCACGCACCTTTGGGGTCAAACCACTACACCGATTAAATCAAAGGGCGGTAAAAAATGAGAATTTACATGTCTGATTTACGAAAAGCCAAAATGTGTGCTCGCGGATCGCGGGCATTTTTTTTGTCTCAAGGTTGGGATTGGCAGGACTTTCTTAAGAATGGAATTGATTTAGAAATTGTTAAATCAACGAATGACGCAATGGCTTTGCAGATTGTAAAGGTGGTTGAAAATGGCTGATCAAGTTACAGGGTATAAATATTATGCAAAATTCGCTTTATTTATCGGCAATACAATTGAAAATCTAAATGCTATTAACTTCGATAAGCGCGGATGGATAACTAAGCTCTCAAGTGATAATAATGATATTTTTACAATTGTTAAACCTGATCTTTTTGGTGAAAACGAGGGTGGTGTTGTTGGAACAATAGATGTTAGATATGGATTGAATAATCAATCAGTGAGTGGAGCCTGGAAAAAAGAAATCCCATTGATTTCATCATATCCTTATCAATCATATTTAGTGTTCAGAGGAATTAAAGATGGTGTTTCTGGGAATCATAATGGTTCAGGTTGGATTAATGATGTAATTAGTAGTTTAGGGGCCTATAACAGTGACGCTTTTTACGTCGGCAACTCAGGCTATATGAAAGAAATGTTGCTTTGGCCGAAACGGATTCATGTGCGAAATGATGGGCGTGGGCAGTGGTATGATGAGAAATCTGAAATTCCTGAATATTTCATATCAAACTTTAATCAAAAAAATCAATTAACGAGCTATGAGGGTGTTTTTGTTGTAACAACAAAGTATGGCGACCAACAAGAAGTACAAAACTCAGATTTTTTTAAAACACCAGTATTTGAGCCCTTTCTATTTACTCGCGGTTACACTGGGTTAAGTGATGAGAACTTAAACGCACCAGACTCATTATCAATTAAATATATAATTTCAAATTATAATTTTGGTGGGTTTGTTAAAGTAACTTTTAATGTTGATCACCACTCAGAAAGTCTTTCAAGAACAATTTACGGCAGTGTTTTTGAGGTGGGTGAAAATTACATTATTTACAATGCAAATGGTTCTGATTTTGGTTTTGAATTTGTCGCCCAAGGCGCGTTAGCTGACCCAATTGCTTTTAAGAAAATTTCATTATTTATAACTGACACGTATGCGGTATCACCAGTTGATCGTTTGCCAAATCTTGAATATGGAGACATGAACCCAATTCATAAAATACGTGAAATACTTACTGATGATACGGCAATGAATAAGCCTGAATCATCTGTAAATAATGAAAATTTTATCAAAGCCGCAGATCGAATCTATGAGGAAGGCTTGGGGATATCTTGGTCTATCACTGAGAAATCATGTATTGATGCAATTAATGAACTTTGCTATCACATTGAAGCCGGGATACGTGTGAATCGTCAAACTGGTTTATATGAAATGGTTTTGTTTCGAGACCATTGGTTTGAAGAAAATGAAATTCATACAATTTCTGAAAGCAAAATCAAAAGCATGCAGTATGAAATCACTAATGCTGATGAGGTGATTAATCAGGTTAATGTAAATTACTATGACCGCTCCAATATTAAAAATTCATCCTTCTCGATTTCTGAAAGTGGCTTGATTCAAACACTGGGTCAAGTGAATGCTGAAACTTTAGATTTTCCATATTTTATGAATATGCGAAATGCGGAAATTGTGGCGAACTGGAAGCTTAAGCAATTATCTACTGGTGCTTTTAAGGGGTCATTCACAACCGGGTGGCGAGAAGCGCGTAAATGGAATCGTTATGACTTAATCAGATTGCCGTGGTCAAAACGATGGACCGGAACTATTTTGGTTCGCATCATGAGTATTAATCTTGGTGGCCCAACCAATAATGAAGTTTCCATTGAATTTATTGAAGTTATTCCTGCTACTGGGATGATGAACACAACCATTGTTGTTGACGATCCGATTGACACAAAACCTGAAGCACCAAAACGATGTAACGCAAAAGTTTTTGAGTTGCCATATTTTGAAGCGGTACAGGCTTTCGGTGAGCGAGAAGTAAATATTGAACTGACTGATAATCCAGAGGCTGGTTATTTATGTGCAATTGCTGAAAAATCACAAAACAATTCATTGAATGCTGCACTACACGTAGATAGTGGAAATGGTTTTGAGCGAGTAGCTACAATTAACTACTGTGAAACTGCATACTTAGATCAATCTATTGACCGCATAACTAACTCATTTGTAGTTAAAGACGTTGGCAATATTGCATCTGTACGAACCGGAAGTCAGATTTTTATCAATGATGAAATTATGGTTTATCAATCTTTTGATGCTGAAACCAAGGTTTTAATGGTGAAGCGTGGTGCGTTTGGTATTCCACAAAATCATAGCTTAAATTCAATTTTATACTTTGCTGATGACTTTATTGCAGTCGATCAAACTATTTATGTTCAAAGTGAAGTTGCGAGCTCAAAAGTATTAACAACTACACCAAGCGGTGTTCTTGCTTTAGCAGATGCAGAAAATTATGAGGTTGAATTTAAGGCTCGCGCAATCCGACCTTATCCGCCTGCTAATGTAAAGATTAATGGTGAATATTGGCCTGCTGAAATCGAAACAGATTTGATTTTGACATGGGTGGATCGCAACCGAGTGCAACAAACTGGCGGTGAAATAATTGGATGGTATGAGGGCGGGGTAACAATTGAACCCGGTACAACAACCCATTTAAACATTATTGAGCAGGATAAAAATGGCGTAGTTTTGGCAACACACAATGCAAATGTAACAGGAACAACATCCTATACCATTGCTATTTCCGCAATACAGGCAGAAACAAGAACTATCGAAATTCACTTAAAGACTGTTAGGGATGGTTATGATTCTTATCACGCATTTAATCATATCGCAGAGATTGCAAAACCATTTTCTGCACCGTACAACCTAAATGTGGAGTATATGGAATAATGCCAAGTTTATTTGTGACATGGGATCTGGATGGGCTTGTTTCAGAGCAGCGCTACTATTGCCAAACCACTCCGATTGATGCGAACAGCCTTCCGACACCCAAAATGGTGCTTGATGGTGAGGTGCGAGAATATACAGATCTAGATGTTATTGAGGGGGAGACATATCACATTAGAGTCGGCTCATTTCGTGGAGATGTTGAAAAAATTAGTAGTGAAGTGGTCATTGTTGCAACAGCCGCCAAAGATGACTTCTGGCCATATGTCGTCACTTTACTTAATTTTGAAAACGGGTTGATTGATGCAACTGGCAAGCGCACATATTCCGCATTTGGCGGGGCTAATACCACAGCAACCAATCCGATATGGGGGGATGCAAGTCTTGATTTGCAGGGCGCTTCCGCTAAAAGCATTAATACGCCACATTCAGCTGATCTAAATATTGGTGGCGGTGATTTTACAATTGAAATATCACTGACAGCTCAAAGCATAACGGATGGTTATCATTCAATTATGGGTAAGAGGAATGGCTATGGAAGCGCAGAGTCGTTCACGATACACAGGTCTAATAAGGATTTATCAATTGACTTTTATTATGATTTTGGTGGTTATCGACAAACTTTTACCGTTGCAAATGTTATTACTGCTGCAAACACGAAATATGATATTCAAATTATTAAAAGTGGCCTTAATTTAAAGATTGCAGTCAATGGCGCAATTAAAGGTTCACTACCCTTAGCAAGTCACATTGCGAACAGTAGTGCGCCTTTGCACATTGGGCAAGCCTCAGCTAATGAGGGATCGATTTTTGGTGGCTTGATTGATGAGCTTCGAATCACAAAAGGTATTGCTAGGCCCGTTGTTGTAAAAACGGAACCATTTCCAACTTTATAACTCCTGCCATGGTGCTGTTATGCACATTGAGGCTTAAAACCATTCAACACAATGCACCTTCGGGTGCTTTTTTATTGCCAAAATTTAGGGGGCGCAAGTGAATGAACCAAGTGCATCACTTTGGAAAAAGTTAAATGAAGTGACAGATAAGTTGCAGAAAGTATCTGAACAACTCATCGAATCTAATGCAATCAATAAAGGGTATCACCAAGCACTCGATCAGCAACGAGTCAAAATTGAAGCGCTTGAACAGCAAAACCATCAAGCCCAAGGCGCTATCGGTCTATTGAAGTGGGGAGCAATGTTATTGCTTGGTATAGCGGTTTCTGGCGGCACATGGACGATCAATACAATCAATCAACTTAAACAAGATACGGCAATTATTCAAAGCCATAGAGAGGATCGTAAATGAAACTGATAAACGAAAGTGCATGGAAATATCTTTCCGTAAAGCTCCCGATCTTGGGGGCTTTTTTAATGCTTGTATTAATTCCGGCATTACAGTGGGCGGTAGATTTTAAAATTATTCCAGTTGAATATCATGCGTATGTGACTGGCGGCTTAATGGTTGTATTATCATATATTGGTAAAAAGCTATATCAACCATCATTGCATCAGATTCAAAGCTTTGCTGCGGTCCCAAGTACGGATGATAATTTGAGAAACTTGTTTAGTAATTTTAGAAAAATTGTAGGTGGTTCTCTTACTCAAGCACAAGTAAGTAAAATTAATGATTTGCTTGAAAGCTTTAAAGGTGAAAAGTCAGTCAGTCAAAACGGAATCAATTTACTTTCAAGTTTTGAAGGGTGTGAGCTTGCAGCCTATTTATGCCCAGCGAAAGTATGGACTATAGGCTTTGGCACTACAGTTTACCCAAGTGGTGTGAAAGTCAAAAAAGGGGATACTTGCACACTAGACCAGGCTAAACAATTTAAAGCACATGATCTAAAGCGCTTTGAAAAAACAATTAATGATTTGGTCAAAGTATCACTTACTCAAAACCAGTTTGATGCGCTTGTTTCACTGGCATACAACATTGGTACAGGCGCTTTCGAGAAATCCACACTTCTTAAAAAATTGAATGTTAGCGATTATCAAGGTGCCGCAGATCAATTCACCGTATGGAATAAGGGTGGTGGTAAAGTTTTGCAAGGCTTGGTAAATCGCAGAGCTAAAGAGCGAGAGTTATTTTTAAAATAATGATAAAAGCCCTCAAGTGAGGGCTTATCTTATTTTTTGAAGTATCACTCCATTATCTATGGCTGACGAAATAAAATGAAATTCTGGTGAATTTTGTTTGGCTTCATGTATTTTTTGCTTTGTTCCAAACATATTAAATACTGATTTTCCTACGGAATAGGCTCCAGATAAGCTTCCTCCACTTATTAACAGATCCCCCACAGCTGCTGTTGCTTCCCATAGCTGGGGTTTATTGTTTTTTATATCACTGATTATTGATTTTAGGGAGTAGGAGGGGAATCTTGCAGCAAAAGCAGATTCATATTCTTGAATAGCCCTATCAAATTCTATAATTTCATATTGGCGCGCAAGCTCACGTCGATCAATATTGTCGTATTGAGTTATTTTTTCAAATAATTTGTATTTAGCAAAATGTAAACGATCTAACTCATCAATATAATCTTCTCTAAATCTTCTAAGTATATCTATAGGCACATACGTACTTGGGTAGGGTAAGCATTTTGCAATTTCAATCCTAATAGTGTGCTGTTCTATCAAATCCTCAGAATCTAGAGTGTTGAAACCATTTGCAACGTTATTATAAATTAACCAGTCCGAATCCTTATTTTGTTTTCTAACACTTTGGCATGCTATAAGGGACTCTAGTGCCAATCTTTGCATTTCTGAAGAGTGAACTCTTGATGGTGCTGCATTACTATAAAACTCAATAACTCCATTGCTTTTAAATTGCTCTATAATTTCATTCGTAAAATGAAACATCGGAATTTGAGTTATAATAATATTATCCCAATAAAGTCCGTAGAACATTAAATCACTATGCGTGAGTTCTTTTGCTACCAAGCCATTCTCATTGGAAACACCACCAGCTCCTGAAAGAATTATACCTTTCGACATCCTCTTTCGTTTGAACTTAATTATCTCACCCATATATCCTCTTATTTTCTAAACCTAATTTTTCAATTCACTTAAAACTAAATATTCACTTCCACACTCATACGAATAATCAAAACAACTATGCCACACACTCCAGCCTAAATTTTTATTCCAAGGCTTGGCAAATCTCACGCAATGCTCAATATGGAAGCATTCTGTTGGTTTTATTTTATTCTAATCAATAATAAAAATAAGGATCTTGACTATTTCTAGTCACCTTGTCGCAGTCCTTACACTTAATACTCTCAATTGAGTAGCGCCCATTACTTTGCTTACCATCTGCGGCAGCAATAATAGAAAAGTGCTGAGTATCATTAAAACTATAGTCATCCTGTGCTCGACAAACAGAGCACTTGATAATTTTTCTATCGCAGTAAATATGTGGCTCAGTCATTATTAATCCTTATTATCAAATTTTTTTGAGTTATTGCTAAAATGAAAACCTGTCAACCAAGATTTATTGCTGATTTTGAGTTTTGTCAACCAAGATCAGCTACTTTAAGTTATTCAAAATTTTGATAGAAAAACTTTAACTTATTGTCCCTAACACTGGAATCATTCTAGGTCCAGCCATTCTTGCTTTTTTTACAATTTCAACTAGCTCATCATAAGTTAAATTAAATGAGTCTGAACTATCAAATATATAAACAACATTCTTAGCTTTAAGCTCATCCGGTGTTTCTGGAATAAATCGAACAGGAATTAATTGCTGTGTTAATTCTTGATCAGTCAATGTAGTAATATTTTTGATATTGCCATCGAATTTTTGCATAAGTTATAAATCTCTATAATGTTTAACCAACTTGCAGAAATGCGCAAGTTTGCATAATTCATAAGTTTTTAGGGTTATTCTTCCCACCCATCCACCATATCAGCCCAGTCCTGTATCATTTTTCTACGATCATTCAGCCATTTTGCATGGTCATAGGTGGCTTTAACCTTATCACCTTTCACATGCGCAAGCTGAAGCTCAATCCAATTAGAATTGTAGTTTGCTTCATTTAGATTCGTTGATGCGGTAGCCCTAAAGTCATGCATAGTGATATGACCTAAACCCATATTTCGAAATGCTTGGTTTAAAGTTGTTGGCCCAATCATTGTGTTGTTATTAACACCAGGAAAAATATATGGGCTATCAGGGTAGGCAGCGAATTGTGCTTTTAGGATATGCATAACCTGATCTGACAGTGGCACGATATGAATCCGGTTTTTCTTCATGTTGCGTTTACCAGCAAGAATATCCGATTTAGATGCAATTGGAATGGTCCAAGTGCGAGCTTCAAAATCAATGTATTCCTTTAATCCTCTACGAATCTCAACTGTGCGTAACATCGTATAGATAATTGCCTTAAGCGCATTCTTGGTGCTGATAGAGCCTGTATATTTATCAATACTTGGCATGATCAACTTTCGATCTTTAGAATTAATCGGCTGAGCATTTTCGGTTTCTGGGCTGTGAATATATCCACGTAATGCATAGGTCGGGTCATTGATCAGCCTGTCAGAGATGATTGCGTACTGCATAACTTCAGCAATAATTTGTCTGATTGAGATTGCCTTATTTTCCCCAGTCCCTTTTCCTGATTTCAAAACTCGCTTAATTGCATTATCCATAATGTTTTTAACATCTACAGAACTCACATCCTTGATCGGCTTGTCTCCAATCATCGGAAAGATATCTACTTTGTACGCAAGGTTTCGGACATAAAGCCAATTTTCTGATTTTGATTTCTTTTTATGGTCACAAAATTCTTCAGTAATCGCCCGAAAGGTTTCTTCCTGTGCCTGCATTGCTTCTAGGCGTTCAGTTTTCTTAACTGTAATAGGGTCAATATTTTTGGCAAGCTGCTCCCGGAACTCATTTGTTTTGGTTCTAGCATATGACAGGCTTATTTCTGGATACTGTCCAATTGTCAGCATTTGCGGCTTATTTAGAAAGCGATAGCGGTACCGCCAAAACTTTTTCCCTGTCGTACGCACTTCAATACACAATCCTGAATGATCAGCAACACGGTATACTTTTTCTTTAGCCTTTAGCTGCTTGATTTTTAAGTCATTTAACATGATGTGAGTAACGACCGTTATGGTATAAAAAGAATTACTCACGATATTACTCACAAATAAAAGTAATGTCATGTCATGCTAGGTTATATGTAGTAAGAGTATGAATATAAGAAAATCAGTTAGATAGAAAATAATGAAAGGAAAGGTAACTCAAGGTTAGGATGGTGTTGCGTATGAATGCAATTGATCATCCCATGATGAAAGAATTTCATGAGCCTGGAAATGTTAAACGCTCAGTGATTGTTATCCCTCACGAGCGTTTAAATGAATGGTTAAGTTGGAAGTCTCCAGATATCCAATCATTTGTAGAAGGGTTTCCTGAAGATGAATTTGAGTGTTCACATGTACCTAAAGCAAAAATCGAAAAAATAACGCCTCAACTGAATTTTTTCGATTAAGTCTAGCTTAACGTGCTAAATTTTTGAAAATATGCTTCAGGCTTTCCATCATTTTGTCTATTTGTAATGGGGTCAAGCCATCAAAAGATTGTTCCAAAACCACATTGGTGAGGTCGTTAATCTTTTGGGTCATTTGTTGCCCTTTTTCTGTTAATAAAACACGGGTAATTCGGGCATCATCTTCACACGAATAAGTGTCTACTAATCCTTCATCTTTTAGGCGATATACAATTTTGGTGGTTGTCGACATTTTAGAAATAATCATTTCAGATAAGTCAGAGACACTTGCATGCGATTTCGACTTTAATGCAAGTAAAATCCGGCGACGAGAATTGTCTAAACCATATTTTTTTAAGGCATGATCTACGTTTTGTACATGTTGAGCGTGTACTTGGGTAACCCAATAAAATGGAAAATTATCTAAACTAAAATCTTCGACACAAGGTAAAAATTTACTATATTTTTTTGTCATGGATGTTTCTCCTGTTTTTTAATTGTTGTAATTGTATTTTATTATTGTAACGATTTTGTGAAAATTATTGAATAAAATTTATTTAGTAATATGTCCTGTAGGTAAAGCAAAAAAGTAACTCCTGATTAAATTTTTTAAATGAAACTTAAATTAGTGCGCTAGATTTTTGAAAATATGTTTAAGGCTTTCCATCATCTTTTCAATTTGTAAGGGGGTTAATCCTTCAAAAGATTGTTCCAAAACCACATTGGTGAGATCGTTAATCTTCTGGGTCATTTGTTGTCCTTTTTCCGTTAAGACTACACGGGTAATTCGGGCATCATCTTCACATGAGTAAGTATCAACTAATCCTTCATCTTTTAAGCGATAAACAATTTTGGTGGTCGTTGACATCTTGGATACGACCATTTCGGAAAGATCCGACACACTTGCATGCGGTTTTGATTTTAAAGCGAGTAAAATTCGGCGACGAGAATTATCTAAACCATATTTTTTTAGTACGTGATCGACATTCTGAACGTATTGAGCATGTACTTGGGTAACCCAATAATATGGAAAATTTTCTAAGCTAAAGTTTTCCGGAGAAGGTAAAAATTTACTGTATTTTTTAGTCATGGAAGACAACCCCCTAATTCATTGTTGTAATTGTAATTTTTCATCGAAAAGCATTCTAATCTAAAGCTATTTTGCTTCGCAATACATATTAAATTATTTTTATTGCTTATTAATATATATTAAGTTTTTTATAATGCAATAAGGAAACTTATCTTTATAGGTTTCCTTATACGAATCAAAATTAAGCGTGATCGTTTAGAAGGGACATGGTGTAGCTGTCTTTATCTTGATGAAATCCCACAATACTCTGGGCAAACTTCAACACTTCTTCTTGGACTTCAGAATTGTGATAAGGCTCTGAAGATAACATTGCCGTAGGCGTGCCGTGTTGTAAAACGACAGGCATAAGCATTTCAAACTTTTGGTTATTATGCGTGACCACGACCTTAACTTGATGCTGATCAAATGATGAATCTAGATTAAGATATGCACCTTCATAGCTAGTATTAGCAATCGTTTTCGACGTTTTATTGAAGGTTAATGCTTTTTCATTTGTCATAGCAAATAATCCCTGTAAATTTTTTTGATTGGATTAGAGACTTGCGCATCTAAGTTTAGCTATCGATTATTTAAGTTAAAAATATCTTGGCTGTTTTTTATTCTAGTGAAAAAAACAGCTTTGGGAACTGATCTTTTTAACAAAAAATTTCTGATATTTGGATCGTACGCTTAATAAATTAGTATATTTATCGAGTAAATATTGTAATAAAATTCATAAAAACAATAACTTATATTGTAATATTTTGGTTTTTTTAAAATTCTTAGTGATTGTAACAGTTAGATTTGTTCTATTTCCAAAGAAAAAAATCAGACGAATAGATGAAATAAGTCACAAAAATGAGTGTGTATTTTGTACAGGTTGGCATTTTTATGGTTGAAAATGAAAAAATCTAATTACAAATTTTATAGTTTGTGCATAATTAATTTATCTATTGTTGAACAGGTCACCTCTATGGATCCGTCGCCGTGCAGGTCTACATTTAATTTTAACCAAATTCATAAAATCGGGGATATAAACTAATGGAGTTTTTATTAGATCCGGGAATTTGGATTGGTTTACTTACCCTTATTGTTTTAGAAATTGTCTTAGGTATTGATAACTTAGTCTTTATTGCCATTTTGGCAGAAAAACTCCCTCCAGAACAACGTGATAAAGCGCGTGTAGTGGGGCTTTCCCTCGCTTTATTTATGCGCTTGGGCTTATTGTTTGCTATCTCTTGGTTAGTCACTTTGACCAAACCGCTTATTATGGTCTTTGATTGGACCTTCTCAGGTCGAGATCTTATTCTTTTGTTTGGTGGTTTATTCTTGGTCTATAAAGCTGTGACCGAACTGCATGAAAAGATTGAAGGCAAACCTGAAGTTAACGTGACTACCAATATTGTTTATGCAAGTTTTGCTGCAGTTGTTGCACAAATTGTGGTGTTAGATGCGGTATTCTCTTTAGATTCGGTGATTACCGCAATTGGTATGGTCGACAACATCTATGTGATGATGGTGGCAATGATTGTCGCCATGGCTGTAATGTTATTGGCCTCTAAATCATTAACTGCTTTTGTAAACCGACACCCGACCGTTGTGATTTTGTGTCTAAGCTTCTTATTATTAATTGGGATTAGCTTGATTGCAGAAGGTTTCGGTTTCCATATTCCGAAAGGCTATATCTATTCAGGTATTGGTGTTGCAATTGCAATTGAAGCATTTAACCAATTTGGTCAGCGCAATGTAGCCAAACATGAATCTAAAATTCCACTGCGTCATCGTACAGCGGATTCCATCTTGAAATTGATGGGTGGCAAAATGGAGACGGTGGCGAATAGCGCTCAACACTTTGAAGCTAAAGAAGCGTTTGCCGATGAAGAACGTTATATGATTGGCGGGGTATTAACCCTGGCAGAAAGATCTGTTGCCTCGATCATGACACCGCGTAGCCAGATTTCTTGGGTAGACATTGAAGATAGTCCTGAACAGATTCGTGAACAGGTATTATCAGTACCGCATAGTTTGTTTCCCGTGTGTCGTGGAAGTCTGGATAAGGTGATCAGTGTTGTTCGTGCTAAAGAATTGCTCGATGTAATTGATGATGACGAACAACTCAAAGCTTTAATCAAACGCCATCGTCCGATCTATATTTTCGCGAAAATGAAAGTGATTGATGCTATTAATACCTTGCGCACATCAAAAGGTTCATTGGTTCTGGTGAGTGATGAATTTGGGAATGTACAAGGTTTAATTTCTCCGCTCGACGTGTTTGAAGCCATTGCCGGAGAATTTCCTGATGCGGATGAACAGCTCGATTTAGTGAAAATTGATGATCATAGCTGGAAAGCATCTGGCATGCTGGATGTGTATCAGCTTGAATTAGAATTGGGCATGATGGATTTAGTCGAAGAAGATGCGGGTTATATCAGTGTTGCAGGTCTAATTTTAGAAAAAACTCACGGAGAAGTGATGTTAGGTACCTATCTTGAGTATCACGGCGTTCACTTTGAGGTGACGGAATTAGATGATAATCGAATTAAATCCGTTTTAATTACGCATCGCTAGAAGGTCATTGGGGACACTAGAAAAAGATAATGAATATCTCTAATTAGTTTCCTTTTCAAGTACTTTAAAAACCCAATAGACAGGTGCTGTTGGGTTTTATCATTTTTATTTATCTCTAAAGGATTAGAAAATAGATGAATTTTGACCTGATTCAGTTAAGATGGAGAGAGCAAGCAACTTAATCAGTCCTAAAATAGCTATTTCTAGGGATGTTGAATGTTAATAAAATGATGAATAATAAAAGTATAAAAATAAGGGCTGAATGGATCTAATGCGTATTACGGAAAGGATTGTAGATTTTACAAAACTTGCATCTGAACAGAAACATCATTTTTTTGAAACAATGCTGGCATTTGATCAGCAAATTTTTCCAAATTCTACTGCAAATGAAATTTATGATTTTGTTCATAATGTAGATGCTGTTTCTGTCCAGGTGGTTCATTATTTTCATCAAGATAAACTGATTGGACAAAATATTATTGCAATATTGAAGCTTTCTTTAAATGAAAAACCACTTTTTGTGGTGAGTTCCAGGGCGGGTACTTTAGCTGCTTATCGTAAAAGGAATAGAGCCCTAAAGACTGCCATTCGCATTGCGATCAATTATCGAATTCGACATCCGACGATTCCATTATGGTTTGTACCTACAGTCATACAGCCTAAAATTTATACGAATTTTGCATCCCGATCGCAGAGTTTCTTTCCTCGTAAAGGAAGGCAGATGCCTGAGGAATATTTACAAGTTTTGGATCTTATTCAGCAGCGTAAAAATGATGTGCAAAAGCGCAGGGAAGATATTTTTGTCCATCCAGCTGTGATGCCGCAAACGACGCCTGCCGACATTCAGCGCTTAAGGAATAAAGCCACCCCACATATTAATTTTTTCATGCAGCATGTGCCTGATTATTTTGATGGTATGGGCTTGCTGTGCGTCTGTAAACTGGATTTAAAAACGATTCTTGAAGCAATATTTAATCTGTGGTTCGATCGGCATGTGTATTAAAGTATATTATTCATCAGCTTGCTGGAAGAGTGTTCTACATTCTGGTTTCTGATTTTCTGCAAAAAAAAAAGCGTGGGCAAAAGTGCTGCTTAATATTTAAGCTAAAGATTCAATTTGAGTTTCTATAGCTCAGACTAATATCGCTATAGTTAGTTTTGATAGTTTTTAAATAATCTCGATATTTTCCTTATAGTTCATTAAAAGCAAATCTAATCATTTGGATATGCACATTTAAATGAATTGAATAAGGAAATATGATGTCAAATCAGCCTTTCGATACGGATGTTGTGGTGATTGGTACAGGTCCGGCAGGTGCAACGACAGCTTTGGCCTTGGCCACTTATGGTATTTCTGTACGTTTTTATACCCAGTTTAATGGCTTGGCAAATTCTCCACGTGCGCACATTACCAATCAGCGTGCGGTAGAAGTATTGCGTGAATTTGATTTAGAAGAAGAAGCTAAAAGTAGAGCTACTCCATGGCAACACATGGGGGAAAGCATGATCACCACCAGTTTGATTGGCGAAGAAATTGCCCGTATTCAAGCGTGGGGAACAGGAGATTTACGGCATGGCGATTATGTAAAGGGCAGTCCTTCGCCTTTATTCGATTTGGTGCAACCGGAAATGGAAGCACTGCTGGTTAAACATGCGGTCGCGCGTGGTGCTAATCTATTTTACAACACCGAATATCTAGATCATGAACAAGATGATGATGGCGTTACAGTCTGGTTTTTAGACCGCTTGGAAAATCGAAAGTATTCTGTACGTGCCAAGTATTTGGTGGGTATGGATGGTGCACGATCTAAAATCGTTGAAAAAATTGGTCTTCCGATTGAAGGTCATATGGCGCGTGCCGGTACGACCTATGTCCGTTTTAAAGCAGACTTACGCAAGTATGTGCAACATCGCCCAAGCATTTTGCATTGGATAGTCAATCCTGCCGCGGGCTTTGGTGAAATTGGCATGGGCTTGCTGCGTGCCATTTCTCCATGGAATGACTGGATTGCAGGTTGGGGCTTCGATATTGCTCAAGGTGAGCCGCAATATACCGAAGAACAGATCATTCAACGTATTCATACCTTCATTGGTACGGACGATGTTGATATTGAAGTGCAAAATGTATCGGCATGGTATGTGAATCAGGCTTTTGCCAAGCATTATTCAGTTGGTCGGGTTTTCTGCGGCGGGGATGCCGTACATCGTCATCCACCATCGAGTGGTTTAGGTTCAAATACCTGTATTCAAGATGCATTTAACTTGGCATGGAAACTGGCTTTTGTCATTAAAGATTGGGCGAAGGCAGAGTTATTAACTTCTTATAGTGATGAACGTGTTCCAGTTGGACAGCAAATTGTGGCACGTGCCAATCAATCTCGGATGGATTATAAGCACCTCAAAGATGTTTTTGGTTTTGACCAAGGTATAGCAACCACACAACAATTGTTAGGTCGATTGAATGCACCAACAGCAGACGCGGCTGAATTACGTCTTCAGTTGAATCATGCCTTAGACATTAAGAACTTTGAGTTCAATGCACAAGGTGTGGAGCTGAATCAGCGTTATCAGTCGCTTGCTGTGGTTTTAGATGATGAATGTGATGAACAATGGCAAGCTGATCCACAATTGTATTTACAGGCAACTTCTCGTCCTGGAGCGAAAATTCCACATTGCTGGTTAATTGATGCTAAAAATGGCCAGAAGGTTTCCACACTAGATATTGTTGGGAATGGAAAATTAACCTTGGTGACTGGTTTATCCGGAACTGCGTGGAAACAGGCAGCTGTTCAATTAGACCTGCTTTATTTGAATGTGGTGACCATCGGACAGGAAGTGAAAGATGTTTACGGTATCTGGCAAAAGACCTGTGAAATTGCTGAAGCAGGCATGTTGTTGGTTCGTCCGGATGGTTATGTGGCATGGCGCCATCAGGACGCATTGTATGATGATGCAGTCGCTTTGCAGAAATTAACGCATGTGCTAGAAAAAATGAATTATAAAATCGCTTAATTCAGCTTTTAAAAAGCTATTTTGAAAGTTGTTGTTGAACAGATTGCTGAATGATTTTTGCGGTAAATTGCAAAACTGGATTTTCAGCATCTGTTCGATAACTGGCATACAGCGGTAAAGTTGGCAAGTCTTGTTTTAGTTCAATTGACTGTACATTCGGGTTGAGCAATTGCCGTGCATATTCAGGAATAAAGCTCCATCCAAGTCCGATATTGATGAGATTGATATGCTGTAAGGCATTGGTGACTTGATATTTATACTGTAGTTTTAAATTTTCTTTTTGCGTGAACTCTTCAATTCGCTGGTAAAAAAATGGCGAAAAGAGCTGATCACAAACAATGAAGTCATCGTTTTGAATTTGTCTTAAGTCTTGAATCTTACGATTGGCAATATAGTTTTGATGGGCGACGAATAATAATTTTTCTTCAAACAGCATCGTACTGGTATACACCGGATCATCAATACACACGCGACTAAAAATTAAATCCAGTTCGGAATTTTTCAACGCTTGTACCTGTTCGCTACAGGATAAACTTCTAATTTTAAGATCGACTTGAGGAAATTGAGCACGAACCTGTTGAATCACTTGAGGGATGATAGTCATTTCTGCAACGTGCAATACGCCAATAAACAGCTGTTGCTGACCTTGATTGGAGATTTGACGTGCATGAGCGACTGCAAGTTCTGCGTATTTAATCGCTTCCAAGGCATATTTTAAAAAACCTTGACCTTCTGCAGTCAAAGCTATTTTTCGTGCACTACGGTCAATGAGTTTTACACCGACTTCTTCCTCTAAATCTTTAATTTGCTGGCTGAGGGAAGGTTGAACGGTACAGAGTTTTTGCGCAGCACGGGTAAAATTGAGTTCTTCAGCCAAAGCCACAAAGTAACGTAAATGTCTAAGTTCCATTGAGTATGTCCTGCTGAAAAATGGTTTTACGCTGCTGTTTAAAAACTAAAATCCATACGGAATCATTAATACGGATAAAATTATGTCTTAGATTTCAAGAATTTTGATATCAGCATATTGCTGTATTAAATCTGGATTTAAACTGTGGATGTAATCCATAAATGCCACATTAAACTGACCCATCATTTGTGCTTTTTCAAATGCCAGTTTTCCTGCAATGGCAAAATGTGTATGTGCAGCAATGGTGGCAATAGTCGGGGTGGTTACCGCACAGTAAGCAGCAATTAAAGCACCGAGCGCGCAGCCTGTTGCAGTGACTTTGGGTTGTAAATAAGAGCCACCATTGACCTGAATCACAGCATCAAGTTCTTTGCTTAAAATAAAATCTGATTCACCTGAAATCGCGATGCATTCAGCATGTGTTAACAATACTTTGGCTTGGTTATAGACATCGGCACTATCTAAGGTGCTATCAACACCTTTGGAGATCACCTGATTGCCTGCAAGGGTGCTAATTTCTGAAGCATTCCCGCGAATAACCGTTGGATTATATTGCAGTAATTCATCCACCATATCCGAGCGCCATTTTAAAACGGGACCATAGCCGACAGGGTCAAGCACCCAAGGGGTATTGGTACGCTGCGCCGTGTGTGCAGAAATTTGCATCGCCTGCATCTGTTCATTGGTCGGTGTACCCATGTTAATGCTAAGTGCAGCTGAAATAGTGGTAAAACTTTCGGCTTCAAATGGATTATCAATCATGGCCGGAGAAGCACCGGCAGCCAGCAAAACATTGGCTGCATAATTGGCTGCAACGCTATTGGTAATGCATTGCACCAAAGGCTGCTCCGTTTGCAGCTGAGTCCATGCTTCAACAATATGCTCGACCAATGTTGAAGTTTGATCCATAGGATTATTCCTTAAGTTATACATAGGATTGGAGAGACTAGACATCTTGATCACCGTTCATTGGGTGAAATCCTATTGGGTAAAATAGTGGTCTTGATGCTTACAGGTACGACAGCATAAGGTCACATAATTTTCAGCATCATAATCGACAGTCAGCTCATTGGAACCACAATACATACAGCGTTTTTGTGAATAGAAGCTTAAGCGTGGTTCAATCTTTTTCCAGATCCGCCAAATTGGCTGGAAAAAAATACTTTCATCATAGCCCAGAAAGCGGAAAAACAGGATTTCGCTCATTTTGCTAAACGGAATATTGTGAGGACGCGGCAGGGTGGAGGTTTCCCATTTTTCTGTCACGGCACGTTCACGATATTGCTGCAAGGTTTTCTTTAACAAGTTGGTGTTAATAAAGTTTTCATTACGTGCTTGTAGTGCTTTTTGTTGATGCAAATATTCCAGCGCAGTTTGCACCAGATAATAAATTTGCCCCACAGCCAATGAATCCATCAGGCGATAACAAAAGGTTTGAAAACTGTTGTTTCCCGCAATTTGTATGCCCCAAGTACGGCAATAGAACTGGGCAAACTGAATGATTTCCTGATACAGCGCTAGATAAAGTACATTTTTAACTTCATCGGCATTTTTAAAGGGCACGCCCATGGTTAAATTTTCATAAAACCAGTTGCGAAGTTGCTGGGTGACGCTAAAAAGACTCGGTTCAGAATAACCATCCAAACGCACATTGACATAGTAATGATGTGCCTCGGCGGCAAAATCTTTGGCTATGAGGATTTGTTCCTTAACCAGTTGCTTGACCAAATAATTTTGAAATAAATAATTCGGTGTAATTGAATGGTATTTAATACTTTCCCAATCAATATATTCATGATGCGTGGTATGTTCCTGAACCTGATTGTCCAGAATACTCAGTAGAAACAATTTATTCAGAAAGCTGATCTGGTCCAGTCGATATTCGACATTATCTTTATTTTTCGATTTGATTTTGCGTTGCTCTTGAAGACGCGTTTCGGTGAGCATTTTTTTTCGATTGACTAAACATTTGTCACAATGACAGTTGGTGCGTCCATCTTGAAAGACACGATGCTGACAGTGACTACATTCATGAAAATTAAGTGCTTGATCGTACTGTTCTGCTTCAATCCAGAACATGGATGCCTGACACAAAGGGCATGATGTACTTTCATCTAACTGTTTTTGCAGAATCTGAAGGAGCATGGAAAAAGTCAATCACAAGTCTGGTTAATCATTCAAACGATTATACACATCTCTTTTATTGTAACGTGATTGAATAGCGCTGAATGAACAATAAATGCAAGCAGGAAAATATAAGCGAACTTTGTGCTAGAAAAATAACCTAAGCATTTATTATTCATTTATGTGGAGATGGAAAAGTAAATCTTCCATCTCCACAAGAGCAGAGACTATCGAGGGGGATTTAAATTCTTTAATTAATAAGAGGCAGGGCAAGGTAATGACTCATCCTCCTCACCTAATTGCTTTGCATTGATTAAAGCCTGAACCTTTTTCGAGGGAATTTTTTTGCTGCCTAATGAATCGTAATTATTTAAAATTGCGCAAATATCGGGCGATTGCATTGGAATACCTTCACAGCTCATAAACATGGCAATCACTTTATGGTCGATTCCGGCAGCGTCGAGAGTTTGCATGGTCTTGATATTTTCCACACGGACAATATGGTCTCTTAAATACATGGGACACCTCTTCTAATTTTGATCTGATTTTATAGTGCGCTTTACACAAATATATACAAGCAAGAAACGTGCTCAAAATGTATTCATCTTGAAAATATCTGTCACTTTGAGTTATGCCAGTTTATAAGCCAGCTAAATCTTGCTCAAATAATATAAAGAGATATCAAAAGACAGTTATTTTCTATTTACATTACTGAAAGGTATTGGCGTTATGGCGCATCATTTTTAACTGCACGTATGATAAGTAAGCAACTAAAATATTAATTGTACCGATGTTCAGACAACGAATTGAAAATTGTGAGCAATGTGCCCATATATAACTCAAATCAATCGCACAGACAGATTGTGAAAGTTGTCGTATGATCGAAGCACTCACAAAAAACAAAGTCTTGGCTTAAGAACTACAGGATTAGGACATTATATGAATATCGCGGCAAACCCAGTGGTTGAAGCAGACCAAACTGTTTATTTGAAAGACTACGAAAAACCCTCTTTTTTGGTTGATTCAATCAACTTGGATATTCAAGTTCATACAGATCGTACCGATGTAAACGCAACATTGGTAATGAAGCGCCAGACATCAGGCGATTTGGTGCTGTTGGGTCGTGACCTGGAATTAAAATCAATTACTTTAAACGGCAAGCAATTGACCGAAGCAGACTACACACTGGATGCTGAACAACTGGTGATTGCTAATGCACCAGATCAAGTCATTCTTGAGACTGCAGTGGTGATTCATCCTGAAAGCAATACCCAGCTTGAAGGTTTATATCAGGCGGGTGACGATTTATTTGTCACTCAAAACGAGCCTGAAGGTTTCCGCAAAATCACGTTCTATCCCGATCGCCCGGATGTCCTGTCTGTATTTACCACACGTGTAGAAGCGGATAAAAAATTTCCTGTACTTTTGGCTAATGGTAACTTAATGGAAGCCGGTGAAGCCGGAGAAGGTCGTCACTATACCATTTGGGAAGATCCAACCAAGAAACCAAGTTATTTGTTTGCCTGCGTGATTGGAGATTTGGCGGTTCTGAAAGATTCTTATGTGACTTCCGAAGGTCGTAATGTTTCTTTAGAAATTTATGCAGTAGAAAAAGATATTCCAAAATGTTACATTGCCATGGAAGCCCTGAAATATTCTATGCAATGGGATGAAGAGCATTATGGTCGTCCTTACGATTTAGACAACTATATGATTGTGGCAACCAGTGCATTTAATATGGGTGCCATGGAAAATAAAGGCTTAAATATCTTTAATACTTCATGTGTGTTGGCAGATGAAGAATTCACCACTGATGCTGCAATCATGCGCGTGCAATCGGTGATTGCGCATGAATACTTCCATAACTGGACCGGTAACCGGATTACTTGCCGTGACTGGTTCCAACTGTGCTTGAAAGAAGGTTTGACGGTATTCCGTGATCAGTCTTTCTCTGAAGATTTACAGTCCGCTGCCGTACAACGTATTGATGATGTTGCAGTATTAAAAGCGCATCAATTCCCTGAAGATTCAGGTCCGTTGTCGCATCCGCCACGTCCAGACCACTTTGTCGAAATTAATAACTTCTATACTGCAACGGTGTATGAAAAAGGTGCGGAAATTAACCGCATGATGGCAACCTTGCTTGGTAAAGAAAAATTCCGTCAAGGCACGGACGAATACTTCCGCCGTCATGATGGTCAGGCAGTGACAGTTGAAGATTGGGTTTCAGCACTGACTGCAGGTTCTGGTGTTGATCTATTAGCATTCCTGATTTGGTACAACCAACCAGGCACACCAAAACTGGAAGCCAAAGGTGAGTACGATGCTGCGACTCAAACCTATCGTTTAAGTTTGAAACAATCGTTAAAAGATCACCATAAATATCCAAACCTAAAAGCTGTACCGATTCCAGTGGCTTTGGCACTGTTTAATGCAGAAACAGGTGAGCAATATACCTTGCAGTCTGAAGCACTATTTGAAAATGGTGTTAAAGATGGCGTGTATTTATTTGATCAAAATGAGGCAACCATTGAATTTACCGGCGTAACCGCAAAACCTGTGGTGTCATTGCTGCGTAACTTCTCTGCACCGGTCAATCTGGATTTTAACTATTCAGATGAAGAACTGGCTTTCTTGATGCAACATGAAACCAACGGGTTCAACCAATGGCAGGCCACCCAAACTTTGCTGGAACGTATTTTATTGGAAGGTCATGATGCTGATATTTATATCCAAGCCATGAAAAATACTCTGCCTGAAGTTATTGAAAAAGATCCACTGTTGGCATCACGCTTGTTTGATGTACCGACAGAAGGCTATTTGGGTAGCCGTATCGACAGTGAATATCGTCCTGAAGTGATTCAAGAACAGCGTAATGCTTTGCTAGACACATTGGCACGTGAATTGGGTGCCTTCTGCAAAGAGACTTACCTGGAATTAGATCCAGATATGCAAAATGAATTCTCTCAAGCGATGGGTGTTCGTGCACTTAGAAACATCATGCTCAGTATGATTGCACGTCAGGGGGATACTTTTGCCTTTGATCTGGCTTATGAGCAGTATCACACAGGCAACATGTCGGAACGTTTGGGTGCGCTTAAAGTCTTGGTTTGGAATGATGCACCACAAGCCAAAGAAGCTTTGGCGGACTTCTATAGCCGCTTTGAAGATGAAGCTTTGTCTTTAGATCAATGGTTTATGGTTCAGGCGGCGCATCCGAAAGCAAATGCAGAAACCATCAAATACTTAACTTCTCACCCTGATTATGATTTGGGTACACCAAACCGTATTCGTTCAGTGAGTGGTGGTTTAAATGCCAATCCAGTCAATACCTGGAGTTTTGGTGTTCAACACTTTATTGATCTGGCCAAATATCTGGATGAGAAAAACCCGATTGTCGGTTCGCGTTTACTGCAAGTGCTTTCTCGCTGGTACACCTTGGCAGAGCCACAACGTACAGAAGTCAAAACTGCACTGGAAGCTTTAAAACCACAAGTGAAATCTAAAAACGTTTCAGAAACTTTAAATAGTATGCTTAGTATCTAACCGAGTATTCATTAAATGACTAAAAAAGCCTTTTCTTGATTAAAACCGAGAAAAGGCTTTTTATTTTTAGAATGCAATTTAACGGAAGAATAAATGATCTAGTGTTTAGAATAACTAAATTAAAAGATAAAGTGATAAGACATATTTTCTATTGATTGATCATTTTAAAAGTGTCGATTAAATCACATTAATGGCGTAAAATCCTAATATTGAAGCTCATATAAAATGGGCTTTGTTTATTTAGCAGACTTTCATTGGATTAAGCCTGTCGTTTTATTAAGTGGACTGGAGGTTGGTTTTGTTAGTTAAAATTGAAGATGGTTTTTATTTAAACTCCCAACATATTATTGCTATTCGAGTTTCAAAAAGTACCAGTGATGGACATTTTGTTGTCGTGATTGAATATACGCCGAATAATATTCAGGCGATGGGAACGTACCAAAAAACTTTTGACAACAAAATTGAAGCAGAACTTTATCTACAGACTTTGCATCAGTACATTTCCAAATAAATTCTATATCCCTTATTTAAGTGTTGTCGTAAATAGGTTGAAAATTTTTAAATCGGCAGGTTTAGAGATACAAAGCTAAATAAAAGGCTTACTGATCGTTATGGGTGAGTTGATTATTTTATAGTTAGACACCTACATAGAAAATGTATAAGGGAAGACTATGATTAAAACAATATTTACGTTAACCATCAGCTTAAGCATGTTAATGGGTTTATCAGCATGTCAAAAGAATGATGCTGATCATGATGGAGATAAAAAAGTTGCTCCACATGCCTTGGATAAAGCCAGTTAGATCTATGGATTTAAAAGATAGACGCTTTTATTTGTGATCAAATAAAAAGTCCCTAAATTTAGGGACTTTTTTGATGGTTAAACTTTTACAATCAATACAGGTATTGGCGATTGGGTGAGTACGGCTTGCGCCACACTTCCTAACATCAATTTTTTGAATCCTGTGCGGCCATGCGAGCCCATAATAATTAAATCAGCACCGACTTCATCAGCCACATGAATGATTCCTTCAGCAGGCGATACACCTCGAATAATTTTGGTATCCACATCAATGCTATCTCGAATGAATGATTGCTTGATCTCGGCCAAGCGCAACTGCGCATTCTTTTCAGCTTGTATAAAATAATCTGTAATTGCAGGCGCAACTTTATAAAAGTCCACACCCACAAATGGATCTACAGCAATCACACTGGTAATCGTGACTTGGCAATGGAGTTCTTTGGCTAAGGATAATGCTTGTTCAACAGCTGCATAAGAAATAGGAGATTCATCTACTGGAACTAAAATATGTTTATACGTCATGAAATTATCCTTATGAATATAGCTGAATTGGAAAGATTTTTTAATTGTAATCGTCAGTCATTATGACAAATGAGAGGATCATGAAAAGACCCGAATAAACCCCACATCAACTGCAGGGTTTATTGATCAATAGTTATTCTTTAACAATTAAAACAGGAAGTTTTGTGCCTTTTAAAACATCTTGAGCAAAGCTGCCCAACAAGAACTTTTGGAAACCTTTACGACCATGTGAACCCATAACAATCAGATCAATTTTTAATTTTTCTGCAGTTTCAATAATGCCTTCTTCCGAGACATTACCTTTCACGATTTGAGTGTTGGCAGTAATACCATTTTCGCTGGCAATCGCTTGAGCCTGTTTCAATGCTTTTTCAGCATTAGCATACGCTTGGACGAAATATTCTTTCATAATGGGAGATGGGTAGTAAAAGTCTGCTTCAGAAAAAGGGTCTTCAGTGACTAAACTGATTAATGTTAATTGACCACCAAAAGCTTGGGCGATCTGAGCCGCATTTTTAACTGCAGATAATGAAATGTCAGAACCGTCAACTGGGACTAAAATATTTTGATAAGACATAAGACTTGTTCCTTGGTGTTTATTATGTGGCTATTAATTAATAGATAGCACATTGTCTTTGAATGATCAATTTAGTCTGTGAAAAATGATTTAAAATTCATTAAATTATATAAAAATCATGGATATAAATGTGTTCTGTTTTGCATTTAAATCTGAGTTAAAAACTCAACATTTGCATAAGTATTTCTAAATGTTTAAACAGGGATTAAAATGCCCAAAAATATGACCGTCTCCAACAAATTGCAGGCGAAATAAGTTCAATAAGGGAAGCCTGTGTATTCAAAATTTTTCGGTTTAAGTCTGTGTTTAATTGCTGCCCTACACAGTAGCGGTTGTCAGAATACACAAAGTAATACCAAGGTGATTGCGAGTGTTTTTAATGCTTCCACCAATGTGCAAAAAAAGATGATTGATAAATATGCACCGCAAGAGATTCTGGTGCAGAAAAATATAATGTATATGCAGGAAGCGTCATTAACTTTGGATGTGTATCAGCCCAAAAATGTGATGCAACTTGAGCCACGTCCGACCGTAGTCTGGGTTCATGGTGGTGGATGGGTTTCAGGTTCTAAAGAACACGCGCGAGGTTACTTTAAACTCTTGGCTGATCAGGGTTATAACGTGGTTTCAGTGCAATACCAATTTGCCCCAAAAGCGATTTATCCTAATCAGCTGCTACAAATTAATCAGGCATTAAAATTTATAACCGAACATGCGCAGAACTATCATATTAATGCCAATCAAATGTATTTGGCGGGTGATTCTGCAGGTGCGAATTTAGTCAGTCATTATGCAGCTTTAATCAGTAATCCGGATTTTGCGCAGCAGTCAGGTATTACGCCGTTGATTCAACGCGACCAGATTAAAGGCTTGATTTTACATTGCGGTATTTATGATATGAATGCTTTTATTAATACTGCACCCAATGAGCTGAAATTAATCGAATGGGGCGTATTTAACTTGGTTCAAGCTTATACAGGCAATAAAAAAGACGATGCGGAATTTTTAAAAAGTATTTCCCCAATTCAATATTTAACAGCGAATTATCCACCGGTATTTATTAGTGGTGGAAATAAAGACTTTTTAACCAGAACCCAATCGGTTCCTTTTGTACAAGCCTTGATGAACCAGAAAATACCCGTGACCGACGTATTTTATCCAGACTCCAAAGAGTTTTTAGTACATGAATATCAATTCATGATGAGTAAAAAGGCAAGTCAGCATACATTTCAACAAACCATTCAATTTATTCAAAAATATAGTCCTGCATTTTTTTAGAAAGTGCTTGATGTCATTTTATATTTGAAAGATTGAATACATACTTTTTGGGTTAAATCTGAAGGTCTTACTCAATTGGGTCCAAGCCTTTTGGTTTTCGTCTTTTATATCATTTCTTTTTATTTATTATCTCAAGGGATTAAGATCATTCCTTAGGGAAAATAAAAATAGATGAAATATGCTTATATCCCAAGCTAGGGATATAAGGAGTAAAAACCTAAATAGTAAAAACCTAAGTTATTTGAATGATGGTTGTGTTCTAAACTTCAAAATGATAGACACTGCAAAACCAAATAATAATCCCCAAAATGCTGAACCAATCCCGAAAAACTGTATTCCTGAAGCACTGAACAAGAAGGTCATTAAAGCAGCTTCTCGTTCACTGACATCTTGAAAGGCGATGGCGATGTTATGACTGATGGTGCCAAATAAAGCAATTCCTGCAAGGGCCACAATAAAAATAGGCGGAAATGACATCAGTAAACTGGTTAAGGTTGCCGCGAAAATACCCATTACAATATAAAAAAAGCCACAGCTCATTCCTGCAATATAACGTTTTTGAGGATCGGGATGCACTTGATCATCTAAACTGACTGCAGCACTAATAGCCGCAATATTGACGCTGTAGCAACCAAAAGGGGCAAGCAATGTTTGAGCAATCCCAGTCCAGCCAATAAGCTGATTCACATGCGGTTGATAGCCATAGCTTTTGATCATGGCAATTCCGGGTAAATATTGAGATGCCATATTAATCACAAATAAAGGCAGGGCTAAACCTAAAATAGCCGACCAGGTAAATTCAGGCGTGATCCATACAGGCTTCGCTACGCTCCATTGTAAAACTGGAGTATGAAACTCCATAAACATTGGACAAAGGGCCAGTCCAGCGATCACCGTAATTACGATGCTATAACGTGGTGACAGTCGTTTAGATAAAATGTAAATGGCTAAAAGTGAAAGAATAAACTCCCAATCATTTTGCATACTGGCAAAAAGTGCGATGCCAAATTTGAGTAATACACCAGCAAGCATGGCACTGGTCAAGCTTTGTGGAATATAGGACAAAACTTTCTGAAAGATACCTGAAAAACCTAAAATAGCGGTGAGTAGCCCACTAATGAAAAATGCCCCAATGGCTTCGTATAAGCTATAGCCGCTACCCGTCGCTAAAATGAGTGCCAGCCCAGCAGTAGACCAAGACGTCGCAACGGGATATTTAAACTTCCACGATAAAACTAAACCCGATATCCCAATCCCCAAACCTAAGGCCCAAAACCAGGAGGTGATTTGCTCTGGAGTAGCCCCCAATATTTGTGCAGCTTGAATGACTAAAACCGCAGAAACACTAATACCAATCAGAAAGGTAATGAAACCTGCAAATACAGCAGGGACAGAAAAGTCTTGGAGAAGTTTTTGCATAAATCCTTTGCGGTGATCATTTTATAATGGTGGAAAAGCGTAATAATCATACGCCTTTCATTTTTAAGCGCAAAGGCATAATTGAAATAATAAATAGCGTTGTTATGGATTTAATTATTTAACATGACTCGAAATTTACAAAGTCGTTGTCGCAAGCTTAAGCCCGAAACCGCAAAACAAAATTCCAACAGCAGCAACACAGGATGCAGTCATTTTATAACGGTGAGTAAAATATGTCGCGAGTTTTGCACCTGAAAAAATCAGTACAGTTAAATAACTCATACTAATGATCTGTAATACCAGCGTAAGCGCAGCAAAGGTAATTGCAGGATAGGGGTAAGCCGGATCTACAAATTGTACGAAGAAGGATAAATAAAACAGAATCGCTTTAGGATTTAAAATGCTAATGGTTAACGCGGTTTTAAAGGGATGGAGTTGCTCAATATTTTTTTCAACTGTAGCGATTTCTTTCTGTGAGTGTGCGGAATTCCATGTGTGATAAGCCGCAATGAGCAATTTTATTCCTAAATAGCTCAGATAAAATGCACCAATAATTTTCAGTAAGGTAAATAACCAAGGAAAAGCATGCAGTAATGAAGCAGCACCCAGGGCTGTGAGTAAAATTAAAACAATGTCACCGGTATAAACACCGAATGCACTTTTATAACCGGCTTTAATGCCAAAACGTGAAGCGATGGACATCACGTATAAAGAATTGGGTCCCGGCAATAACACAATTAAGGTTGTACCAATAATATAGGTGGTAAGATCGGTGATGCCGAACACAATAAATACACTCTCAAACAATCAAAAAAGCCGACTTGTTCACTATAACAAAATCGGATTTTTGATGGTGCAATATTGCTATTTTAAGCTTGTATTTCAGCATCTAAGCCAAAAGATTGGCGAAGTAATGTACTTAATTGTTCGCGGGCCTTAATAAAGCCATCGATCCCGCTCTGTAAAAGTTGCGAAGACATCAAGTCATGTTCAATTTGCTCTTTAAACGTTTCCTTAGTTAACGGTGTAACCATACGCTGGCAATGGGCTTGTGCATGATTGGTTGAAAGCTGGGCAACCACTTCACGTTGATCTTGTTCAAGCTCTGCCAAAAGGTTTGGCGAAACTGTAAGTAGGTCACAGCCAGCCAATCCTAGGACTTGGTCAATACTACGGAAGCTTGCACCCATAATTTCCGTTTTAATACAGTGTTGTTTGTAGAAATGGTAAATTTGCTTCACTGAAAGTACACCCGGATCTTTATCAATCGGGTAGTGATCTACATTTTCAGCTTTCTTGTACCAATCTAAAATACGACCGACAAATGGTGAGATCAGGGTCACATTGGCATCAGCACAGGCTTGAGCCTGATGCAAACCAAACAATAGAGTCAGATTACAGTGAATACCTTCCGCTTCTAATGCTTTTGCTGCCTGAATGCCTTCCCATGTTGAAGCGATTTTAATCAGGATACGATTTTGATCGATACCATAATTTTTATACAAAGCCAGTAATTCTTTGGCTTTGGCAATCGTGGCATCGGTATCATAAGAAAGGGCAGCATCGACTTCAGTCGAAACACGACCTTCGATCAATTTTAAAATTTCAACGCCAAATTTAACCGTCAGAATGTCAATGGTACGTTCAACTAAAAGATCACCGCTATAACCTTCAGACTTGGCTTGTTCAAATGCATCTTCAATCAGTTGCTTATTTTCAGGCAGATTTGCGGCAGCGGTAATCAGTGATGGGTTGGTTGTTGCATCCAAGGGACGGAATTTTTCAATAGCGGAAAGGTCGCTACTGTCGGCAACAATCGTAGTGAGGCTTTTTAATTGGTTTAAGGCTGATTGAGTCATTGGTCTAGTTCTTAAAGTTATTTCCCTATATTTGTTATATCACAATCTGCTTTTAACCCAAGTAAAAAGCATGTATAAGGCCTGTCTATTTTGTGTTTTTCCGCGAATTTCGGATGTGATTAATCAAAAAACGAGCAGCTGCCCCCAGTTGACTTTCACGACTCCAGACCAAATCGACAAAATATTCAAATTTAGGACTGAAATCTAAAAAGTTAAGAATTTTAAGTTGCTGCTTAATATGTGGATTTTGATTTAACATTTCCAAAGGTAAAACCCCCCAACCCAAACCTTCGATAATCATGGAACAGGCAGAATGATTGTTGTCCGTGCGCCAATATTTTTTTGAAAATAACAATTCAGGCTTAATAGTGCGGTCACGACTGGCCACCACAATTTGCCGACTTTGCAAAATTTGCTCATAGCTGACTTGTTCAAATGCAGCTATAGGGGAATTAATTGCGGCTACTGGCACCAAGGCTTCACGTTTAAGTTCGACAAACTGTTCACGACTTTCCAATTGTTCCCGTTCAAACATCAATGCCAATTGAGCCGTCTGATTGAGCAGCATCTTTAAAGCATCTTCTTGCGGTGCTGAAAAAATATTGATTTGCAGTTCCGGGAATTGCTTTTCGATCAGTGAAATATAGTCGGTCCAGTGAGTGTGTAACAGCTCGGAGACCACCACAATGTTCAAACTCGATTCCAAGCCTTCACTTAAAGCAAAAGCGTGCTGTTTCCACTGATTGATTTCGATTAAGAGTTGTTCGGTTTTTTCATATAAGGTGAGTGCTTGTGGGGTTGGAACAGGCTCACGTCCCACACGTTGGAATAGTGATAAATTCAGATCTATTTCTAAATTGGCAATCGACATACTGACCGCAGACGGGACTTTCCCCAGCTTTCTCGCGGCAGCAGAAAATGAACCGGTTTCAATCACAGTTTTAAAAATAATCAGTTGTTCTTGGTTAATATTCATCTATCAAAACTTTTGAAAGAATCTAATTCGATTAATCAATAATATCAAAATAAAATGCCTTCACCTAAATTAATGAGTATTAAAATGTTGATTTCCAAAAGAAGGATTGTCCATGCGCTGAGTTATGAGATCATCCTGTTGGTCATCATTGCGATTGCCTTGAGCTTTATTTTTGATATGCCGATGGAAGTGACTGGCATACTCGGTATTGTGATGGCGGTAACTTCAGTATTCTGGAATATGACCTTTAACCATTTCTTTGAAAAGTTTGAAGCCAAGCGGCATTTAAAAAGAACGGTGGGTGTGCGTATTCTGCATGCGATCGGTTTTGAAGGTGGCCTGATGTTAGCCACTATTCCAATGGTTGCCTATGCTATGGAAATGAGTATTTGGCAGGCCATTCTGCTCGATTTCAGTATGACCATGTGTATTTTGGTGTATACCTTTATTTTTCAGTGGTGTTATGACCATATCGAAATGCAATTGGGTGTACGTGTGAATGCCTGATGATCGAAAAATTAAAATTTAAATGATTAAAAATTAATCAAACCTAGTTAAAGCTATTATAAAAATAATGTGAATGGTTAATTAGTAATGATTGAGGACTTGATTGAGTCCTCAATCATTGTGCTGGTTCAAACTACAAAAACAAGTTATAAGAAATTGATTTTTAATTTATTTTTATTTTGATTTTTTAAATTTAGGGGATGAGTTGTGCAGCTTAAATTAGCCATTTTGTCGCTGTCTGTAGCATTTTTAATGACAGCTTGTGGTGGTGGAGGGGATTCAGATCAACAATTATCAGATACAGGGGTTATTCATCCTGAAGAATCTGTACAACTACCAATAGATCAACCAGTAGTAGCAGAAGAAAATATATTAAGTACGGTTCGTATTGCCGATGTTGCGTCTGAACTTACCGCAGCCACTTTTTCATTAAGCTCTTGGAGTCCACGGGCTTTAGTTCAGCATAACGATATTTTATACATTAGTGATTATCATCCAACACCACAAATTTTGCGTTATGACCTCAAAAATAAACGCGCTTTATCTTCGATTACTTTGAGTGCAACCAATGCGTTAGGACGAAAGGTTGTATGGACAGACTTAACAGATATCTATATTGAGCAAAATCGACTTTATGTGGCAACAGGTACTGGCCAGCGTGTCGATGTGTTTAATTTAAATGGTGCAGTGGCTGAATTGGTCATGTCTTTAGGGACAGGTTCATCGAATGGTGACCAATCCTCTTATGCCATCACTTACCCAATGGGCGTTACTGCGAATAAAGATTATGTTTTTGTTGCAGATCAACAAAACCGTATCAACGTGTGGAAACAAGAGGATGTAAAGGGTGTAAATGACCTTAGTGCCAAAAAAATCAGCCGTTTGAGTTTGCCGACTTGTATGAAAGGTTGTGTGGCACGTTTAGAAGTCATTGGTAATCAGTTATATGCTTCAACCAATGTAGCTAATAGCTATGTTTATGATATTGATAAAATTGTAGCGGCATCTGATTCAATAACTCTGATTGAACCGAATAAGACTCAAAATAGTATTGCTACCGTGATTGTGAATTCAGCACAAGAAGGACTGGTGTATGCTGCCCAACCTTCGGGTCGTATTCAAAGCTTTAAGCAACAAGATATTCAAGCTGCAACAACTGTGCTACCAAGTAATGTTGTTGATTCAGCGGCACAATTCCGCTTAAAAGGACAAAGTCAATTACAAGCGCTCGCTTTATCTAACGATCTGATTGTATATGGTGATGAGCTGTATACACTTGGGACGAACAGTATCACAGTGTTGCCGCTACGTCGTGTGAAACAAAAACTATATAGTGAAACGGCAACGCCAAATCGTCTGTTAGAAACACAAGCAATGACTCAGACACGCGTTTTACAAGATGGTGAAAGTTGGTCGACGTTGACCAATGTGGCTGAACGTCATGTCTTTATGGACAAGATTCTGTCTGCACAATTGGATCGAAATAAATTACGTTTACAAAGTTACAGTGCTGTACCTGTCAGAAATTTACAAATTCAAGCGAAACTACGTCAAAGCAATATTTGGGTGAACCTTGTCGAGTTAGATAGTTTGAAGCCATTTTCTAAGACTGAATTGCCACTCCAAATGAATGCCAATACCCGATTTAATCGAGTTGATGGTCAAGGTTCGGTCCAGCTTGAAGGGTTAAACCAATTTGTAGAAATGCCAGCTGATTTATTTGACGATATTCGTATTCATTCAGAAACGGATACACATGTACAAAAGCTTAATTCGATTAAGGCAAAATGGAAAATTTACTTTGGAACGTATGATGAACCCGGTAAATGGTGCCGTATAACACCAGTATATGCACGTGAATGGGTCATCATGATGACCAATTTAGCGTATATGCTGAGTACGTCTGAATTCGAAACTTTATGGTTTAACCACAAAGCTGTGATGGGTCATGATTTCTTTGGTAATGCAGGGAAAGTGGATGGTCCGAATGGCTTCTATAAAGCTGAAGATTATGCCCGTGTATATCAAGATATTCTCAATCGTGATGAAGTGAACTTGGGTGTGACTAATATGGGTGGTGGACTCGGTGGATGGAAAGTACTCGGAGTTGATACATGGCTCTTCTATGGTCATTATCGTCTATCTGGCTTCCGTATTATTGCACATGAGTTTGGTCATCGTTGGGGTGGGCATAACAGTGCTTGGGCAATGGCAGGCTATGGTTTTGAGCCAATGGTTGATTGGCTAAACTTCTATTTCCAACGTCGTCCTGGTTCATTACCGTATATGGATCCGAATGTGAATGCTTTCCATTTGACCCCTGATACTGAGCTGTGCCAAGGTGTGAACCAGAATATGGTCAAAGGTGTAGCAACCAGTGCACCATGGAATAAAGTCGATGAATACTTTAAAAATAATCCGATTAATAAAAATTAAATTTGAAGCATAAAAAAAGCACCTCAATTGAGGTGCTTTTTTTATCCGTTCACTCGATTATTTTTCAATAATCGCTGTCACACCTTGACCGCCAGCAGCACAGATCGAAACAAGCACACGACCTGAACCTTTCTGATTTAGCAGTTTTGCTGCAGTGGCGATAATACGTCCGCCCGTTGCTGCAAATGGGTGACCAGCTGCTAAAGATGAACCTTTAACATTCAGTTTAGAACGGTCAATTGAACCGAGTGGTGCATCCAGCCCTAAACGTTCTTTACAGAATTTTGGATCTTCCCAAGCTTTCAAAGTAGAAAGCACTTGAGATGCAAATGCTTCATGGATTTCATAGTAGTCGAAGTCTTGAAGTTTAAGACCTGCGCGTTCAAGCATACGTGGAACTGCATAAGCCGGAGCCATCAATAAGCCTTCTTTTTTCTCAACGAAATCTACTGCAGCAGTTTCTTGGAATGTTAGGTAAGCAAGAACTTCGTGACCATTTTCTTTAGCCCATTCTTCAGAAGCTAATAGTACACATGACGCACCGTCAGTCAGCGGAGTAGAGTTACCCGCAGTCATCGTGCGTGCATCGCCTTTACCAAATGCAGGCTTTAATTTTGCCAGTTTTTCTGCAGTTGAATCAGGACGTAAGTTATTGTCGCGCTCTAAACCTAAGAATGGTGTGATGAGGTCATCGAAGAAACCTTCTTCGTAAGCAGCCGCCATTTTTTGGTGTGAAGATGCAGCAAGTTCGTCTTGCGCTTCACGAGAAATACCCCATTCAAGTGCAGTGATCGCTTGATGGTCACCCATAGAAAGACCTGTACGTGGCTCACCATTTTTAGGTGCATCCATTAAATCTTTCAGGTTGATTTTAGTTAAAGCTTTTAAACGGTCTTTAGCTGTTTTTGCAATGTTCAATTCAAGTAAAGCTTTACGTAAGCCGTCACCGAATGCGATTGGCGCATCCGAAGTGGTATCTACACCACCAGCAACACCGACTTCAATTTGACCCAAGGCAATTTTATTGGCAACCAAGAATGCAGCTTGTAAACCCGTACCACAGGCTTGCTGAATATCGTAAGCAGGTGTTTCTGGAGCAAGTTCAGTGTTTAACACACATTCACGAGTCATGTTAAAGTCACGGCTGTGTTTTAAAACGGCACCTGCAACCACTTCGCCTAGGCGTTGGCCTTGTAGGTTGAAACGTTCAACCAGACCATTCAATACTGCTGTAAACATGTCTGAGTTAGAAGCAGTGAAATAAGCGCCGTTTGAACGAGCGAAAGGAATACGGTTACCACCGATAATAGCAACGCGGCGAACAGTGTTTTGACTCATGGATTTATCCTGTTGAACAGCGGTTTGAATTGTAGATTCAGATTTTTTTGTAGTGGAAGCAGTACTTTTACTACGCGGCGACGTTGAACGAGGTCGAGTCGTCTTGGTCGTATTGCTTGCTGACTTTGTGGCAGTGCCAGAACTTTTAGTTGTACGTGCGGTACTTTTTGATGTAATTGACACAGTTTCCGTAGCAGAATTTTCAACTGTTGGATTTTCTTGAGTTGTGTTGCTCATAAGGCTTTTCCAAGCATTTTACAGTATTCTTGGGGTGTACATTAACACAATCTAAAAACAGCTGAATTGACTACAATGACATTACACAAAGCATTCAGGTCAAGACATCCATTGTTTAACTCAAGTATGATTCTATGGAAACTGATGGATGTATTGAAATATAAGACTCTAGACATCATATTGAAGTTAAAAGGATATCTTTAAATCCATCAAAAATTAATTTGTATGAGAGATAATAAACATGACTGACCAATACCAAACATTCGCAAAATCTCCTATTGGTAAATTTGTCATCAAAAATTTAGGTTTGCCATCACCGATTTTTTTAGATCGTTTTGAGTCGGCAACTCCGGTGGTTAAGGGGGCAGTTCTATTTGGTGCCGCGCCATCTTCAACTTTATCGGGTTCAATTGCACAAATTCTTGCAAACATTCATGCCAATAGCTATGCAGGTAACAATACTGAATTACAACAGGCCGCTGCAAAAACAGGTTTAAACCTGAGCGCATTTAATGAAGGTGACAAAGAATCTAAGTTTAAAGCAGTGATTTTTGATGCATCTGGTATTCAAAATTCTGAACAACTCAAAGAGCTTTATAACTTCTTTAATCCGATTGCGCGTCAAATCCAGACTTCTGGTCGTGTTGTGGTTGTCGGTATTACACCTGAAACTGCAAAAACAGTAAAACAAGCCATTGCACAACGTGCACTTGAAGGTTTTGTGAAATCTGTCGGTAAAGAATTCAAAAAGGGCATCGCTGCACAACTTGTCTATGTAGATGAAGGTGCTGAAGCAAACTTGGAATCTACAGTTCGTTTTGCATTATCTCCACGTTCTGCGTATGTGTCTGGTCAAGTCATCCGCGTTTCTAAAGCAGATGTTGTAGATGTAGACTGGACCAAACCTCTTGCTGGCAAGACTGCTGTTGTAACGGGTGCGAGTCGTGGTATTGGTGAGGCAATTGCTCACGTTCTTTCACGTGATGGCGCGCATGTCATTTGTTTAGACGTTCCACAACAACAAGCGGATCTAGACCGTGTTGCTGCTGCAATTGGTGGTTCAACTTTAGCGATTGACATCACTGCTGCGGATGCCGGTGAAAAAATTAAGGCTGCTGCAGCTGCTCAAGGCGGTCTGGATATTATTGTGCATAACGCAGGGATTACCCGTGACAAAACTTTGGCCAATATGAAGCCTGAGCTTTGGGATTTGGTCATCAACATTAACTTGTCTGCAATTGAACGTGTTAATGATTACCTGCTTGAAAATGATGGCTTCAATGCGAATGGTCGTATTGTGTGTGTATCTTCAATTTCAGGTATTGCGGGTAACTTGGGTCAAACCAACTATGCCGCTTCTAAAGCAGGTGTAATTGGTGTGGTGAAATTCACAGCACCGTTATTGAAAAATGGTGTAACCATTAATGCCGTTGCACCTGGTTTTATTGAAACTCAAATGACAGCTGCAATTCCATTTGCCATTCGTGAAGCAGGCCGCCGTATGAACTCGATGAGCCAAGGTGGTTTACCTGTCGATGTTGCTGAAACCATTGCATTATTTGCATCTTCTGCTTCTACAGGTTTAAATGGCAACGTAGTTCGTGTGTGTGGTCAAAGCTTGTTGGGTGCTTAACCTCAAAAGCCTTGAATTTTCCCTCTCCTTTAAGGAGAGGGCTAGGGAGAGGTAAGATTATTTGTATTATAAATGGGATGGAATTCACCCCTCATCCCAACCTTCTCCCTGAGGGAGAAGGAGCTTTCAAAATATTGAAATAAAAACTTCCAAAGGTTCAGTATGAATACTCGCCATTTTAGTCAACTTCCAAAACCTTATTTAGCCTATCCGAAAGTGATTCAAGGCTTGATTTTTAAAAAGCCGAAGGGTGAAAAAGTACTACCGCAAGTTGAATATGTGGTGGATTCATTCAAGGTCGATCAAAAACATCTTAAAGCTTATAATGAAGTCTGTGGCTTTAAAAATAACGGTTATATTCCTGCGATTTATTTAGCGGTGCTGTCTCAAAGCTTGCAAATGCACATGATGACGCAAGAAGCGTTTCCATTTGCGATTTTAGGTCTGGTACATATTCGTAACCAGATTAAGCAAACCCGTAAAGTTGGGGTAAATGAACAGCTGATGTTGTCTTGCAAGTTCGGGGAATTACAAGCACATGACAAAGGCGTCCAGTTTGACTTTATTACCACTGCAAAGGTGGGTAATGAAGTGGTGATGGAAGGTACAACGACTTATCTTGCACGCCAAAAAACCAATGGTAAAGTTGCAGCTAAAGTGGCTGAATCAAAAGCACCTGCCTATGAAATGCAAGCAGAGTGGAATGTATCGGAAAATACCGGTCGCCGTTATGCTTTGACTTCGGGGGACTTTAACTTGATTCACATTCATGCCATTACTGCAAAAGCTTTTGGTTTTAAACAAGCCATTGCCCATGGCATGTGGAGCAAAGCCAAAGCATTGGCAAGCTTAACGCTTCCAGACAGCTATGAAGCGGATGTATGGTTTAAGTTGCCGATGTATTTACCTTCAAAAGTTGAGTTTTTAACCGCAAATAAAGGTAAGGATATCGAATTCCTGATTCGAAATACAAAAAACCAAAAACCGCATGTCTCGGGTAGTATTAAAGCACTATAAGAGCAAAGCCTAACTCACTGCTGATTTAGGCTTTTTTGTTTTAAGCTCTGGGTAAATAACGACTGGTTTAGGGAAAGCACAGTTTAATGAACAAAATAAAAGAATATATCTTCGCCAATACAGAAAATTATCAGGGACAGGTAGATAAGCGCTTTAAAGACCTCGCCAAACAATTTAGCCGTATGCAGGATGCGCGTGCTGAACAAGGTGGGGCGGCTTTAGTCGTTTATTTCCAGGGGCAGAAAGTCGTTGATATTTACACAGGTAAAAAATCAGAAACTGAAAACTGGCAATCCAATACTCTGTCAGTGTGCTATTCCACGGGTAAAGGTGTACTTGCGACACTGGCTCATATTTTAGTGAGCGAAGGTTTCTTAGATTACGATACACCCGTTGCACTGTATTGGCCTGAATTTGCACAGAATGGTAAAAAGCAAATTACTTTAAGGCATATATTGAGCCATCAAAGTGGCTTATATGACATTCGTAATCATATTGCTGATGCATCGGAGATGGCTGACTGGAATCATATGCTCGATGTCATTGCCAAGGCCAAACCACGCTTTGAAATAGGTATAGATGCAGCTTATCAACCCTTAACTTTTGGCTGGCAAGTGGGTGGTGTGCTTGAAAAGGCGACAGGAAAATCTTTGTCAGATTTAATGCAACAGTATCTTGTTCAGCCACTGCAATTAGATGGTGCGTACTTTGGCGTTGCTGAATCTGAATTAGCTCGAGTTGCAAGACCATTGGCAAAATTAAAAACAGATCCAAAGCCTTCATTACAAGCAAAACCGAAAAAAAAGAAAGCTTCAGTATTCGATAAGGTTGCTGAATGGTCAGGACAAAACCCGCAAGATTTCCAAGATGCCATGATTCCCAAAGGGATGAAAAAATTTAGTTTTTTTAGTGATGAAGGTTTAAAAGCGGTGATTCCGGCTGCAAATGGAGTTTTCACCGCGAATAGTCTGGCAAAAATTTATGCCATGCTTGCGGATGGTGGTGAGTGGAACGGTCAGCAATTGATTCGCCCAGATATCTTTAAAAATTTAAGTACAGTTCAATATACCAAGCGCGACCGTATTATGCCGCTACCGATGCATTGGCGTTTGGGCTATCACCGGGTTTTAACTTTAGGGAAAAAATCACAAGGTTTTGGCCATATGGGTTTTAATGGTTCTGGCGCATGGTGTGACCCTGAGCGTAATTTAAGTTTCGCCTATACCCATAATTTTGCTACAGCTTCGATCACGGGTGATTATCGTCTGTGGGGTTTAACCCAAGAAACCTTACGTTGTGCAGATGCAGCATTAAAAGGGCGTAAGGGCTGGTTTTAGACGGCATATCATTTAGAAATGTAAACGCGCATATTCTGCAGGCATAAATTCGTTAAAAAGTGTGATATTTTCCCCACACCAAAATCTCTACATTGGGTTGTCCTGATGAAAAAGCCGATTCTTATTCCCTTAATTGCTTCTTCTGTTTTGTTGGGTTGTCAGGACTCTACACAAGTGAGTAACGAAAATAATAAGCAAACCGACACTGTTGAAGAGCAGAAAGTGACAGTGGCGAAATGGGTCGGGAAATATCAAGGTACCACGCCGTGTATGAGCTGTATTTCACGTTGCGAAGAATGTCCGGGCATGGCTGTAGATTTAGTGCTCAATCAGGACAAGAGCTATACTTTAAAACGTGAAAGTTTAAGTGGAAATGATAAGCGGGAAATCTATACAGGACATTTCCGGTTTAGTAATCCTGATCAGAGAAAGCTTGAATTGATGCAGGTCAAGACACGGAATTTAATCTATGTGGATTTAGATCAGCAACTGCTTGAAATTCTGGAAGATCAAACGGGGAAGATTTATAACGCGGAAGATGATTTTATTTTAGAAAAGAAGGTTTAATCCATTTTCTTTAAGTTATGGCAAAATCGAAAAAATAGTTCTACTTATCTCGCATTTGATTGAACGCTTTTGCAGATTGTTCATTCACTCTTACTCAAAAAAACAGTATGCTTAGACCTGTAAAAAGGAGCATACATGTATCAAGTACTTGCGCGTAAATATCGTCCACGTAATTTTATTGAATTGGTTGGGCAAAACCATGTGTCACGAGCACTCACCAGTGCCTTAGAACGTGGTCGTTTACACCATGCGTATTTATTTACTGGCACACGTGGGGTCGGTAAAACTACGATTGCCCGTATTTTGGCAAAGTGCTTGAACTGTGAAACGGGTGTAACCTCTACACCGTGTGAAGTGTGTGCAACCTGTAAAGCCGTCAATGAAGGTCGCTTTATCGATTTAATTGAAATTGATGCTGCATCACGGACCAAAGTTGAAGATACACGTGAACTGCTCGATAACGTTCCGTATGCGCCAACGCAGGGTCGTTTTAAGGTTTACTTAATCGATGAAGTGCATATGCTTTCTACGCATTCATTCAATGCGTTACTGAAAACATTAGAAGAACCGCCTGAACACGTCAAATTCCTTTTTGCGACCACCGATCCACAAAAGCTTCCAATTACCGTCATTTCTCGTTGTTTGCAATTTACATTGCGTCCACTTGCTGTGGATGAAATTACTGAACATCTGACGCATATTTTACAGAAAGAAGAGATTCAGGCAGAACAAGATGCAATCTGGCAAATTGCTGAATCTGCACAAGGTTCACTCCGTGATGCACTGTCTTTAACCGATCAAGCGATTGCTTATGGTCAGGGCGCAATCCAGCATCAAGATGTCAAAGAAATGCTCGGCTTGATTGACCGAACCATTATTTATGATCTGGTTTTAGCCATTCATCAAAATCAAAAGCAACGTGTTAGCGAATTGTTGATGCAATTTAGACAACAGGCTTTAGATGTTTCACTGGTTTTAGATCAGTTGATTTCCACTTTGCATGAATTGGCTTTACTGCAATATTTACCAGATTTAAGCCTGAAATATAGTGCTGAAATTAATAAAAAAATCATGCAATTGTCGCAACTGATTTCAGCACAAGATTTACAATTGTATTATCAGGTGGCATGCAAGGGTCGTGCAGATTTACAACTTGCCGTGACACAAGAACAAGGTTTTGAAATGTGCGTGTTACGCTTACTCGCGTTCCGTCCATTACAACCGAATGAAGTTTTGGTATCAGCACCACAACAGGTTCAGCAACAAGCGGCACAGGTCGCTGTTCAAGCACTTGTACAAAATGCACAACCATACGTTGAAGAATATCAAGAACCAGCAGCACCAGTTGTTGAAATTCAATCCGTAGTAAGTGCGCAGATTCATGAACCATCTTCGGATGATTTCTTGGATGAACCGATGCTTGATGTTACAGAGCCAAATTCAACAGCAAACTCAGATCAAATTGTATTTGATCCTGCATCAGAAGATGCATTGTTTGATTTAGATGAATTGAATGATGATGTTAATCTTGTAGCAGATAACGCAGATCAAGTAGAAGCAAGCAGTGATGATTTCTTATTTGATGAAATTGCCCCGTTAAATGATGTGGTAGAAGCTGAAACTGCAAAGCCTCAAGATAACATTGCTGTAGCTGTTCAAGAGGAAGATTTATTCTTAAGCCAAGAACAGATGCCAATTGAGTCGGTATCTGAAGTTGCAGCAGCCAAGATCGTCAATGAGCCGATTCTGGAATTCGAACAACCGAGTCTTGAAGAAAAGCGAGTTGCGGTTGAAACTGTATCAGCTCAAAATTCAAGCTTAATGCCACAAGATATCTTAAGACTAACGCCTCAACAGCTTGAAGGTGATTGGACCGTAGATAAGTGGGAATACTGGTTTAGAAATAGCACTTTAACGCCTGCTGTGCAGGAATTGGCACAACAAGGTGTGATGACCGGGCAGATTGATGGGGAATCGTTATTTCATATTCCACCACAATATGAACAGTTGTTAAATCAGTTACAACACACCTTAGAGCAAGCATTAAAAAATGAATGGCCGAATACGCATTTTCAGGTCAAATATGCTGAAGTTGAAGCAATCACGCCATATAGCATGCAAAATCAACGTAAAGAAAAAGCCTATGCACGTGCTTCAGAGCTACTTCATGCAGAAACAGCAGTGAAGGATATTCTGCAAAACTTTGATGGTGAAATACAGAATATCCAGCTCAAATAAGTTTATCCATTCACACAGTATTCAGATAAAGCATCCCGCATTTCGCTTGGAATCGGGGTGCTTTTTCGTGTCTGGCGATCCACAAAGACATGCACGAAATGACCTTGTGCAGAGGCGACATCATGGAACGGTTTAAAGATCGCTAAATCGTATTGCATGGATGAATTACCAAGTTTGGAAATCACCACACCGACCTCGATAATTTCAGGATAAGAAAGTTCCTGAAAAAAACTGCAGGCTGAATCGACGACCAATCCAATCACTGGGGAATATCGAATATCAAAGCCTGCCTTTTCAATCAATAAAGCATTGGCTGCGGTATCAAAATAACTGTAATAGGTGACATTGTTGATGTGACCATAGATATCATTATCTGACCATCGCGTTTGAATGGGTAAGAAGTATGAAAAATCAGCGCGCTGTTTTGGTATTTGCTTCATTGTAATTTTATTTTCTAGAGGTCATTTATATTCAGTTGTACTGTTAAAAATAAATGAATGCAAGCGTGTAAAAGCAAGGTCATTTACAGGAAAGTAAATCACCTTGCGATATTGTTTTTTATTGCAATAAAAAATCGCTTAAAAATGATATGAAGATAAACAAAAACAAATTATGCATAAATAGCTTGATAAATTTGTCGGGCATCCTGCAACTGGAGTTCACGCGGATTATTTTGTAAAATTCTGGTTTGCAACATGGCATCATTGGCTAATTGCTCAAGCTTATTTTCCGGAACATTTAAATCTTTCAATTTTAAAATCAAACCGCTTTTATCGAGATGATTTTGCATATGATCAATAAATAAATCGCATAAACCGTCTGTACTGCCAGTACTTTTTGGATCCAACCAGCACATCAATTCAGCATAGAGTTGCTTTGCCTTGGGCGCATTAAATTTTAAAACTTCAGTCAAGACCAAGGCGTTGCTATGACCATGTGAAATATGGAAATGCCCACCTAAGGGATAAGCCAGTGCATGCACCGCAGCAACGGGAGCATTGGCAAAAGCTTGACCGGCAAGCATTGAGCCGACCAGCATATTTTGACGTGCTTCTAAATTCTGTCCATCCGCCAAGACCAGGCTTAAGTTTTTATTGAGTAATCGTAATGCCTGTTTGGCCAACATGTCTGCGTAAGGATTCTTTTTTATTTTTGAGGTATAGGCTTCAATCGCATGCACCATCGCATCTATGCCGGTAGCAGCCGTGATATGTGCAGGCAAGTTTTGGGTAAATGTAGCATCTAAAATGGCTACATCTGCAAATAAAACCGGAGAGACAATGCCGGTTTTTGTGGTTTCACCGGTGGTGACGATAGAGATAGGAGTGACTTCAGAACCGGTACCTGCCGTAGTGGGAACTAAAAATAACGGCAGTCGTGGATTTTTAACATTATTTACGCCGTATAAATCTTGCAAAGTCTGATGTTGCTCAGGATGTGCCAAAATGGCGATCACTTTCGCGACATCCAAAGAACTTCCGCCACCAAAACCTAAGACGATATCGATTTTTTCATTTTTTGCGAATTGAACCGCTTCTAGAACAATATGTTCGGGGGGGTCTGCTTGAACGCTAGAATAAATGACATAATCAAGTTGAATAGTTTCAAGTATTTCAATAATCGGTAAGTGTAATTGTTGCTTAATCATTCCAGCATCTGTGACCAGCAACAGCTTTTTATAAGGTTGTTGTTGCAACAATTGCTTTAACTCATAGATCGAGCCGAGCCCTGAAATAATATTCGAGACGGTCAGGAATTGAAAATGGCTCATCTATTGCATCCTTTTTGATATCAAATTCAAGATTATTGTTTTAGCGTTCTATAGGATTCATCCCATAAATAACTTAACATAAGACACCTGAAAATAAAGCAGTTATCGAGGTTGTTATGTCATCCAAAACGCCATATAAGGTGTTATGTGTGTGTTTAGGAAATATTTGTCGCTCTCCCACGGCAGAAGTTGTGCTTAGACATTTTTGTGATGAACATCAACTCAATGTTGTGATTGATTCAGCGGGAACCAGTAATTATCATCCCGGAAAAGCGCCCGATGAACGTAGCCAGAAACATGCTTTAAAGCGTGGTTATGATTTATCAGCCTTGCGTGCGCGCCAGTTAAAGTCTCAAGATTTTATTGAATTTGATCTGATTTTGGCGATGGATCATGAAAATTTATCTAATATTCAAGCTCTTTTAGATCAAGCACATATAGAATATGGAACAGGTCAGATTCGGGCAAAAATTGCATTGATGAGTGAATACGATCAAACTTATCTCAAACAAGCTTTACCAGACCCATATTATGGCGGTGTAGAGGGTTTTGAGCGTGTACTCGATCAGTGTGAATCGAGTAGTTTGGCGTGGGTCAATATTTTCAAAACAATAGTTCAAACAACAGATCGATGTGAAATAAAGGTTTAAGCACATGAATATTCAAACACAAATTCAACTTAAGCCTTTTAATACCTTAAGTCTTGATGTGACTGCATCGCATTATATTAAAGTTCAATCTCAACAAGAATTGGTGGATGCCTTAAATTATGCCAAGCAGCAACAGTTAAATGTTCTGATTTTGTCTGGTGGTAGCAATATGTTATTGCCTGAACATATTCATGCGCTTGTGCTGCATATGGATATTCAGGGTATTGAATATCTTGCTGAAGATGAACACAGCAAGACTGTTCGTGTGGGTGCAGGGCAAATCTGGCATTACTTCGTTTTGTGGACTACAGCACAACATTTGTATGGTCTACAAAATCTTGCCTTAATTCCCGGTTTGGTCGGTGCATCTCCAGTACAAAATATCGGGGCTTATGGTGTTGAAGCAGGCGAGTTTATTGAATCTGTTCAAGTTTATGATCGCCAATTAGAAAAATTCAGTACTATTCTGGCTGCAGACTGTGATTTTTCATATAGACATAGTATTTTTAAAGATGATCCCAATCGTTTTGTGATTACTCATGTGACTTTTAAATTGCTTAAGCACGCGAATCTAATGTTGAATTATGGCGATCTAAAGCAAGCAGTAGGTGATGAGCAAACAGCTAAAAACCTGCAAAAGCAAGTGATTCAAATTCGTCAAAGCAAGTTGCCCGATCCAAAAGAATATCCCAATGTGGGAAGTTTCTTTAAAAATCCGGTGATTTCAGAACAGCTTTATGACCATTTAGCACTATCATTTCCGAATTTGCCCCATTACCCTCAAGCGAAAGGTGGCGTTAAAATTGCAGCAGGTTGGTTGATTGATCAATCGGGTTGGAAAGGTAAGCAGCTAGGTATGGTGGGTATGTTCCATAAACAAGCCCTGGTTTTGGTGAATTATGACCAGGCAACTTTGGCTGACGTGAAGGCCACTTATCATGCTGTACAACACGATGTGCAGCAAAAATTTAATATTTTATTAGAACCTGAACCGGTACTGTTTGATGAAGCCGGTTTAATTCGTTCACATTTGGAATAAGAAAATTATGGCGAAATCGCATTGGATGGTCCGATTGGTACAAATAGCATCAGTGTTATTTGTTCTTTTCGGCTGTTTCATGGTTTTGATTTATTCGCCATTTTATTCAGGCTGGGTGGTGAAAGCCCTGAATAGTTTTGTTCCTGTTGAAGTCAATGAAGTGGCTGCGAAAAGTCAACAAATGGCTGCATTGAGCGAACATGAAAATCTGGAGCCGGGTTCCAAATTGTGGATTGCTCGACAAGCCTATTTAAAGTTGATGGAAGAAGCGATCCAAAACCATAATTCGCAGAATTTGACGGTGATTCAGGCACGTTATAAAGCCTTGCAACAAATGATCGAAGATGCACAACAGGAGGAAAATGATGATCAGGAAAAACCACGTATTCCCTTGCTTGCAAAACCGGTAGATGAAGAGATAGAACAGGAAGATCCCGCTCAAACAGTCAAAGATTTGTTGGACTTGAACAGTACTGAAAATAAAGCGTTAATGGAAAAATATGTAGAATTTCTTCGCACACATGAAATTGAACAGGAACTGGTCGCTCAAGAACCTGTCGATGAAACCATTTATCAAGATATTGCATTAATTCACGAACAGAATGAACAACCTCAGCTACAAAGTTCAAAACCTTATGCCATTGTGGTATTAGGTGGTGGACTCACTTTGGATAAAAACGGCAAAGATATTGTGGTGAATGACTACACACGGCTGCGTTTAGAAAAAACTTTAGTCATCGAAAAAGAATATAAACTCCCAATCGTACTGAGTGGTGTAGAAGCACCGTATATGCAGCGCTGGTTGAAAGAACATGATGTGGATGCGAAATTGCTGGAAGATCGAAGCATGAATACCTGCGAAAACTCGCGTTTTAGCTCGTTGTTATTGCAAAAAAAAGGTGGAGCACCAAGGGTGATTTTAATTACCGATCGTTATCATATGCCGCGTACGCGTCGTTTATTTGCATTAAACGGTATTGAAACTGTGCCTGTTGAAGCGCCTATGCCGACACATCTGACACGCTGGCGTCCAAGTGAACGAAATTATGATCATAGCCGCCGTGCCAATTATGAAATGTTAGCCACGATTCGTGATGTCTGGTTTGGTTCCAGTGATTGCCGAGAGGTGCCTTGATGCCAGATATCCCATTTTTAAATCCCAGTATTTTAAAACAGCTGGACTTACCGGTTCCGAGTCGAGAAACCACGCCTCAATTGCTTGAAGCCTTAAACCTGAATAAGCCTTATCAACCTTCAGTGGAGATTCAGGCTTATCGTAAATTATATGGTATGCATTTACTGGATTGTGAGCATTGGCAGGGCTATGTACAAATGCCTTTGTTTAAGTTGCATGTACAGGTATTCCAACCGAATTTAGCCAATATTGCTTTTAATAAAATACGCGGAACGGTGTTTTTATTGCATGGCTATTTGGAACATAGCGGTATTTATCAGCCGATTATTCGCGAATTACTAGAACAGGGTTTTAGTGTTATCACTTATGATTTACCCGGTCATGGTCTAAGTGATGGTTCACCTGCGAACATTAAGAACTTTGATCATTATCAGCAGGTTTTGCACGCCGTTTATCACTACGTTAAAAATGCCAGTCAACTGCCCAAACCATGGTTGGGTATTGGACAAAGTACAGGTGGTGCCATTTTGCTGCATCATTTGTTGGAGTTTGCGGAACGCCGTGAAAACCCATATGTGGAACGTGTTTTATTACTCTCTCCACTGATTCGACCGGCGAAATCGGCCTGGTGGCATAATTCTGTGGGTTTGGGCATTATTCGCCGCATCAAACGTCAAGTACCACGTCATTTTAGACGCAATAATCATAACCCAGAATTTCTACGCTTTGTGCGTTTAAAAGATCCTTTACAGCCTCGTATGATGGGCATGGACTGGATTCTAGCCATGTCCAAATGGATGCAAGAGATGGAAGCACGTCCTGCATGTCGTATTCCTGTGTGGTTGGCGCAAGGTGCGCAAGATCAGACCGTGGACTGGCGTTATAACATTGAGTTTATTCGTCGTAAGTTTCGGCTCCAGACTTTGTTGATGCTGGAAGAAGGTTCGCATCAGTTAATTAATGAACGCGCTGATATCCGTGCAGCATTGACAGGTCTAATTCCGGCATTTTTACATGCCCAAAGTTCAGATGGTTATTATTGATTTTCTATTTAATCAACGTAGAAAAGAGGTCAATATGACCTCTTTATTTTTAAAAATCTGAGCTTATTCTTTAGATCATGCAAAGTCTAAAATTTCTCTGCGTGGGCTAAATGCCACATCTGAGAATAAAAGTTTTCGCTATATTTCGCTTCGCTGCTGAGTAATTCGCCTTCTTTTAACCAGAAGTGCAATTGCTTATAGTTTTTAATTTCTCGGTCGTTAATGCGTTGTGCTAAATGATGGGCTTTAATATCAGCCGGGTGTTTCAAGCCGGCGGCTGCAATCATTTCGGATAAGGCACGCAGGGTATTCTTTTGAAAATTCAATACACGAACTGCCTTGGTTGGAACATGCAGGGCCATTTGACGCTCTTGATCTTGGGTGGCTACTCCGACCGGGCATTGGTTGGTATGACAGCTTTGCGCCTGAATACAACCGACAGCGAACATAAAACCACGTGCCGAATTTACCCAGTCAGCTCCAATGGCCATGATGCTGGCAATATCAAATGCACTAATAATTTTACCACTGGCACCTACTTTAATTTGATTGCGTAAGCCTGCACCAACCAACGTATTATGCACAAACAGTAAGCCTTCTCGTAAAGGCGTACCCACGTGGTCAATTAGTTCAATCGGGGCGGCACCACTACCACCTTCAGAACCATCGACCACAATAAAGTCAGGCACAATTTTGGTTTCCAGTATGGCTTTAACAATACTCATAAATTGCCACGGCTGACCAATACAAAGCTTGAATCCAACCGGTTTACCGCCAGATAGTTCCCGCAGTCGCTGAATGAAATGCATCATTTCAATCGGGGTGCTAAATGTCGAATGTTGCGAAGGGGATACACAGTCATGATCACGACTGACGCCACGAATCTGGGCAATTTCTGCTGAGATCTTACTTTTAGGTAAAATACCACCATGCCCGGGTTTTGCCCCTTGCGATAATTTAATTTCAATCATTTTGATTTGTGCTAACTGGGCTTGTCGGGTAAATTTTTCCGGATCAAACTGGCCATCCAAAGTACGACAGCCAAAGTAGCCACTGCCCAGTTCCCAGACAATATCGCCACCGTTTTCCAGATGATAAGGACTAATGCTGCCTTCACCGGTGTCATGGTAGAAATTCCCCATTTTCGCCCCTAAGTTTAAGGCGCGAATGGCATTGGCACTGAGACTGCCAAAACTCAGGGCAGAGATATTCATAATGGAAGCACTATAGGGCTGCTGACATTGGTGATTGCCGATTTGAATACGAAAACTTTCAGGGTCGGCAGGCTTGCATGGGGTAATGGAATGAGTGATAAAACGATAGTCTTGCTGATAAACGTCAATAATGGAACCAAAAGGTTTATCGGCATTTTCATTCTTTGCCCGCCGGTAGACCAGGCTGCGTTGCATGCGTGAAAATGGCAGGGCATCTTCATCAGCTTCAATAAAATATTGACGAATTTCAGGACGGAAATCTTCGAAAATAAAGCGGAAATGACCAATGATGGGATAATTTTTTAGAATTGAATGTTGGCTTTGCAAGATATCATATACGCCAACAAGTGTAAGGATTCCTGAAATCAGCCATAAAGAATTCAGAAATGGATCTGAAAGAAAATAATGAATAGATTGGGGTTCATAGATAATACGAAACCAGCTAATCGTTAATGTAATAAAAATACAGCTAAACCAGACTGAGTATCGTGAGAAAAAAGTATTTAAAAGTCTATGTCTGACGGCTTGGGCTGGAACTGGCATTTTCATGTTTTCCATCGAATTCTGCATAACATGAATCTGCCTATTTTATATACACTGCACAAGTTCTGATTTGTAAAATCCATATGTATAAGTAATGGATTGGTGACCTTAAAGATAAGCATGTGCTGTACAAGTTTCACTTAAATTAAAGTCAGGATTAAAAATGTACAGTATATGAACAAGGGGAAATAGAGATTCAGAATAAATGCTTAATAAAAATTCAGCTTAAAGCTTCTGATCTTATGATTTCTCATTCGTTGGATTGTGGGTTACATTGGTTTTACGTTAGTAACAGAGGTAATGCATATGACGATGAAATCAATTCGATATAACAGTGGAGATCTGGCGTGCTAAAGCGCAATGTTTATTTCTCCATTGATAAAATCAGCCGCCATCAAGCTTTGTATCAGGGTGAAAAAATAAAGCTTGATGTTCTTGAAGCCCACAGTACGACAATAAAAAATAGATCCAAATAGAAATATTCTCCAGTCCCAATCATTGGGACTTTTTTTATTTTAGTATTTTATTTAATCAATAATTTGCCGTACAGCATTCGAAACTTCAATCGGATCGATATGCTGAATTTTATGACCAAAACTTCTTAACCACCATGTCAGTTGTGAGGTAAAAGGCACGGTTGCTGTGACTTGAGCTAAACCATTGTCCAGTTTTTGGATGGTCTGGTCTTTACTGAGTTGGCTTTCATCAAAATAATGGGCATCTTCTTCAGACATAATCAGTTTTAATGCCACATTTTCGGTCGGCTTGTTATAGTCAACTCTAAAGCCTAATGCCCCAGAATCGATATAAGCATCGATATCAAAGTTAACTGGATGCATGGCGCGCGAATTTAGCACAATTGCTGATCTAAAACGGTGCAGAGCAAAGGTCTGAATATCGGTTTTATCATGACGGGTACAGATTAAATAAATAATTGCACCTTTTTGTACCAAAGCTAAGGGGTTCAAAATATAGGTTTTTTCTTCACTTAAATGACTGCGCCCCTGATAGACACATTCCAGTTGTTTATCTTGCAGTAAGCCTTCATAAATGGCTTGTTGCGCCAGTTTATCTACTACAGGCGGAATCAGAGGTTGAGTGGCAGGAACAATACGAACCCGGTTAATCCATTGTCGTACATTGTTTTGGGTCGATAGGCTACGACGTGCCAAATCAAACCACGGGTTCATTTCTTCAATCAAGCTAGGCGGCAGTAAGTGTTTTAAATGTTCTTCGACCATCATAAAGGTCACCGCTTGAGAACTGGTCATATGCGGCAGGCTTTGAATAGGTGCATCCGAGCGCCAACGCCAGCCTTGAGGCACGGTTTTACTGCTTTCTATGGGAAAGCGTAGCGAGATCTGATTTAAGTCACGTTGAATGGTGCGTAAGCTGATATCAATACCTTCACGTTGCAAAATTTCTTGTAACTCTCGGGTACCCATCCACTTCCCAGTAGAAAGACGAGATAAAATTTGCCATTGTCGGTACAGGCTGTTCGAGGTTTCTTTTTCTTGTGAGGACATAACTTAAATTAAAAAACGAGTAGCTTGTTTATATCTCCATTGAATGCTGAACACAATAAAAAACCTGAATATTTTTCGCAAGTCTTTCAATTGAGCTCATCTATATTTCGAAACATGTTTGATCGAAACGGCCATTGAATAACACATACCTTGATGAATAAATAGACAAAAGCGATAAAAGGATTTTTATTGGCATATTTGTTGCTTAATTGCATTCAAAATAAATAACAATTAAGAGGGTTGTATGCTTAAAGAAAAGGATCGAACAGATTTAACGTCTACGGCTGAAGGGTTTTCTCATCCGGCGGGAACTAATGTTAATCCATCAACAGGAGGATATAAGAATCATTCGAAAATAAGCGGTTTATTTCAGCAGCTCAAATCACATTTTTTTAATGAAATGGTGGATGATCAAAGCATGTCAGGGGAGACCTGTAGCAAAATAGAACATTGGTTATCACAGCACACTATTGATGAATTAAAGTTGTTAAACCAGGCAGCGAAAGATCACTTTTTGTATGAGGGTATTACTTTTACTGTCTACGGGGAATCGGAAGGGATTGAACGAACCATTCCTTATGATTTAATTCCGCGGGTGATTGAGAAAAAGCAATGGAATAAAGTCGCACTCGGTTGTTCGCAACGGGTACGTGCGCTGAATTTGTTTTTGCATGATATTTACCATCAACAAGATATTTTAAAAGCCAATATTGTGCCTGAACTGCAAGTGCTGACGCATGAAGCTTATCAACCGCATATGTATGCACACGATTTAAAGGGTAAAATTTACAGTCAGATTAGCGGGATTGATATTATTCGCGACCGACATGGCGAATTTTATGTACTGGAAGATAATTTAAGAACACCATCCGGTGTGTCTTATATGCTGGAAAGCCGCAAAATCAGTCAAAAATTAATGCCCGATTTATGCCAGCAAAACAATATTCTGGGTATTGAGCAATACCCGCAATTACTTAAAGAAGTTTTGGCTGAAAATGCCTATGTCGATAAGCCTTTTATTGTTGTGTTAACGCCTGGACGTTATAACAGCGCCTATTATGAGCATTCTTTCCTGGCAAGGGAAATGGATGTGCCTTTAGTGACATCACGTGATCTTTTTGTAGAAAACGATAAGGTTTATGTCAAAACCATCTGTGGAAGACAGCAGGTTGATGTAATTTATCGTCGAGTGGACGATGCATATCTCGATCCATTATGTTTTATGCCCGATAGTACTTTAGGGGTGGCTGGATTAATGTCAGCCTATTTACGTCACAATGTTGTGATTGCAAATGCACCCGGTACAGGTGTGGCGGATGATAAATCGATCTATCCATATGTCGATAAAATGATTCATTTTTACTTGGGTGAGCAAGCCATCTTAAAAAATGTGCCGACTTACCAATGCCGCGAAGCTCAAGACTTGGATTATGTCTTATCCAACTTGGAGCAATTGGTGGTGAAAGAAGCCCAAGGTTCGGGTGGTTATGGCATGTTGATTGGTCCACAAGCCTCGAAAAGTCAAATTGAATCATTTAGAGACAAAATTATTGCTACACCGAATCTGTATATTGCACAGCCGACTTTAGATTTATCGGTGTGTCCAACCCTGACCGATTTTGGAGTTGCTGAGCGTCATATCGATTTACGTCCCTTTGTACTGAGTGCACCTTATCGGACGGAAATCGTTCCCGGTGGTTTAACACGAGTGGCAATGCAGGCAGGATCTTTAGTAGTGAATTCTTCACAAGGTGGTGGAGTTAAAGACACATGGGTTGTCGATAATCTTCATTCTTAAACATCTAACCATGGGAAAGAAATCATGATTTTATTAAATAGTAATGCTCAACATATTTTTTGGCTAGGTCGATACTTAACGCGTATTCAATATTTGTGTAGTCAATTTCCATTTCATAACAACCAAGACGCATTGGAATATGCGCATGCATTTTGCTTGCCGGCTTTTGATGCAAGCTCGTTAAACACATTATTGCTTGATGCAGAACAACCTTCATCTTTTAATCAGCAATTTCAACATGCCAAAGATAATGTACAAGATTTACGTGGGGTATTTTCCGCAAAAGCTTATGCGGAACTCAATCAGCTGATTAAAAATGCCACTGAAAATGTCGCTTATATTTGTGATGTTGCGGGAGAATGTCAGGAGATATTGGAAGCCGAATCTGAATTTATCTTTCTATTTTTTACTTTGGGACAAAATATAGAACAGCTAGATCGACAGCTTCGTCTAAAACAAGATCGAACCATGACTCTGGAAAATATTGATAAAACAGTAGATTTATTGAACCAGATGGGTTGGGACCGACTGGATAGTGCATGGCAGCAACTTAAGTTAAACCCAGACAGCATGAATTTTTATCAGTTCAGTGATCATATTCAAAACCTATTTGAGGTGGATGTATGAAGCTGATGATTAATCACCAAACTCATTACCAATATACTGATCAAGCACGTAACAGCATTCAATATATTAAGATGACGCCAACCTCGAATGTGCATCAGCAAGTGCATTCTTGGAATGTGAGTGTGCCTGGTGAGAAACAAATCAAATCTGATGCTTTTAATAATATCTGGATCACCAGTTCGCAGCGCCAACCTTATCAACAGATGACCATTATGGCGCAAGGCATTGTGGAAATGAATCCGAATAGCCAATTTGGAATTGATATTGCCGTCAATCCCAAATTATTTCTACAACCTACGCCAAGCACAATGTGTAATGCAGAAATGAAAAGTTTTGCAGAATGTTATGTTCCTCAGCTGAATCGAGCCAACTTAATGGTTTTGTCTGAGGCAATACTCAATTATATTCCTTATGTGCCTGACCGGACATCTGTACAAACCTCTGCTATTGATGCCTTCCAATGTCGAGAGGGTGTATGTCAAGATCATAGCCATGTGTTTATTGCGATGTGTAAGCATTTAGGTCTACCTGCACGTTATGTATCAGGTTATTTATTTGTACCGAATACAGCTCACCTTGCAAGTCATGCTTGGGCAGAAGTATTTTTTGAAAATTCGTGGTATTGTTTTGATACCAGCAATCAGTTGTTTATGCCTAATTCGCATATATATGTGGCAATCGGTCGAGATTATTGGGATGTTGCACCAGTAAGAGGCATAAGAGAGCGTGGTGGTATTGAGTCTATGAATTCTATTGTTCAAGTACTCGCTTGCTGAAAATTTAAAAGTCATAAGGAGTTCTCATGACTTATTGTTGCGCGCTACGTTTAAAAGATGGTTTGGTCTTTGTTAGTGATACGCGCACTAATGCGGGTGTGGATCATATTTCGGTATTTCGTAAACTCTATACCTTTGGTGTGGAGGGTGAACGATTTATCACGATACAAACATCTGGAAATTTAGCCACAACACAAGCAGTCATTGGTCATTTGAACAATCACTTGGAACTTGGCCAAGAACCCAACTTGTATAGTGTCAATACCATGTTCGAAATGGCAGAGTTGGTGGGGCAGACATTAAGAAAAGTCATTGCTGATGTTACCCAAGATACTCACAATCACGAACAAAATAATTATTATTGTAGTCTTTTACTGGGTGGGCAAATTAAAGGTTCAGAAATGGAACTTTATAATATTTATCCGCAAGGTAATTTTATTTGTGCAACGGAAGATACGCCTTATTTTCAAATTGGGGAAAGCAAATACGGCAAACCGATACTCGATCGGGCATTAATTTATGAAATGCCTTTAGATGAGGCGGTACGTTGTTGTTTGATCTCGTTTGATTCTACTTTGCGTTCCAATGTTTCAGTTGGAATGCCATTAGATACGATCGTTTATGAAAAAAATTCGTTACATATTCCGAATGGCAAGCGGATCTATGAAGAAGATCCTTATTTTAGACAATTGAGTAAACAATGGTCAGATACTTTACGCCGTGGCTTACAAAAATTGCCTATTCCAACAGATGATTATCTAGATTAATCGCCTGTTATTCACAGCTAAAAATACATCTGCTATATTTTATCCAATGGATAAATTCCATTGGATATTTTTATCTTTTATTAATATTTATTTTTTATTTAAAAACAATAAGAAGGCATTGGGTCATGATATTTCAGCTGTGTTATGCCAGTAAAAAAACCTCAAATGATGAAACCATTTTAAAAGATCTTCGGGATATTTTAACTGAGGCGAGAGATTTTAATACAAAGCATCAAATTCATGGAGTTTTGTATTATGCCGATGGTTATTTTTTTCAATGTCTGGAAGGCGAGGAAAAACATATCCTGACGCTTTTAAATAAACTGAGAGAAGATCCTAGACATCACGAAATCGTTTTGCTTAAAACATGTGCCTTGAAGGAAACTAACTTTTATAATTGGTCAATGAAATACGTGGGGCGAAATAGTAAGATACAAAACTATTTTAAATCTTTGGGCTATAACAGTTTTGCCCCAAATCAGTTAAATGAAGAAAGCCTAGATGCTTTCTTGAACTTTTTATATGATGTGCAGCCTAGTGTGGCTTAATGATTGAGTTAAAAAAAACCCAAATTAAACTTGGGTTTTTTTAAAATTTAAATATCTACTTTCTTCTTGGGCGAGCACTTAGGCGGCACAAGAGTTCATAACCAATTGTACCATTGGCTTCTGCAACATCATCGACTAAGCGGTTTTTGCCCCAAAGTTCAACTTCTGTACCAATTTTTGCATCTAAGCCTGTGACATCAATGGCAATCATGTCCATAGCAACACGACCAATTACCCGTGTTTGTTGACCATTAATTGCAACATAGTTTTGTTTGGGGAAAGCACGTGGGTAACCATCACCATAACCAATCGAAACAATGGCTAAATCCATTTCTTTTTCAGCGCTAAAAGTTGAGCCATAACCCACAGATTCACCGGCTTGAATATGGTTTAAAGCAATAATTTCAGCAGTAAAAGTCATCACTGGTTTAAGGTCTAAATCGTGCACTGATTTATCCGCAAATGGTGATGCACCATAAAGCATGATTCCTGGACGAACAAAATCAAAATTCAATTCAGGCCATTTATAAATGGCTGCCGAATTACAGCAAGAACCCATGATCGGTGCACAAGCTTCTTTAACTTGAAGGAATTGATTTTTTTGTTGTTCATTTAAAGGGTGATTTTCTGCATCAGCATTAGCAAAGTGCATAGCTAAAACACAAGTAAAACCTTCGGCTTTAAGTGAATTAATGACCTCAATAATTTCTGGTACTTTAAAACCCAGGCGGTTCATACCGCTATTGAGTTTGACCCAAACTTTTAAATTTTTGCCAATATAAGCATTTTTATATGTTCGCAACCAATCGAGTTGTTGTTGGTGGTGCACGACGCATTCAATGTTATTTTCAACCACAACCTGCATTTCATCTTCAGAAAAAATACCTTCGATGAGGGTAATCGGTTGTTGATAGCCGAGCTCACGAATTTCAAGTGCTTCTTCAAGGCAGGCGACACCAAAGGCATCCGTTCCACTTAAGGCTGTTAAACAGTCTTTGACTCCATGTCCGTAAGCGTTGGCTTTAACCATACTTACAATTTGAGCAGTTGGTGCAAGTTGTTTAACACGGTTTAAATTATATTGCAGAGCTTCTCTGTCAATATAAACTGTTGCTTGGCGCACCCTAGTTACTCCTTGGGGTTACATGAAACATTACAGCAATTTGAATAAAATCACTTATAAGCTACAATCAGAATCTTAAAGATATGCTTGTCATCTCACTCAAAATGGGGAGGAACTGAAGCAGAATAGAGTGCCATATTGTATTCCTATGACTGAAAATAAACACTAATTTAAAGTATATTTCAATCAAATTTTAGATAGCATTGTTTGATTCTATTATTAAAATATCAGGGCTGGTGGCATATTACTCTTTGATCTTTTCTAATATTTAAGTTGAATGAGTAGTATAAAAAGATGCTGCACTGAAATCATGTTTCAATTTAAATGATTAAAGAGCAGACTGTGAGAAAATAGTCAGTTAAAAAAACGAGGTCATCACCTCGTTTTTTATTACTTATTCTTCATCATTATATTGAGCATAAAACTCTGGTGAAAGGTTACTAAATCGCGTGTATTGACCTTCAAAAGCCAGACGAACTGTACCGATCGGACCGTTACGCTGTTTACCAATAATAATTTCCGCAGTACCTGCTTCTTTCGATTCTTTGTTATAAACCTCATCACGGTAAATAAACATAATCAAATCGGCATCCTGCTCGATCGCACCGGATTCACGCAGGTCAGACATCACAGGGCGTTTATTTGGTCGGTTTTCCAGTGAACGGTTAAGCTGTGAAAGTGCAATCACCGGACACATCATTTCTTTGGCCAAAGCTTTTAAGCTTCGTGAAATTTCCGAGATCTCGCCGACACGGTTGTCGCCCATACCGGGTACTTTCATTAACTGTAGATAATCGACCATGATGCAGCCAATTTTACCACCATGCATTTTGGCAATACGACGTGCGCGGGCACGTAATTCTGTCGGTGGAAGGGCGGATGAATCATCAATGTACAGGTTCTTTTCTTGCAGCTGTAAAATCGTACCGGTCACTTTAGACCATTCATCACCATCCAGTTTGCCTGAACGTAAATGACCTTGGTGAACTTTACCGTAAGCCGAGATTAAACGCATGGCAATCGAATCTGCTGGCATCTCCATGGAGAATACCAGGGCAGGTAGATCACAGTTAAACAGCACACTTTCCACCAGGTTCATGGCAAAGGTGGTTTTACCCATAGATGGACGTGCAGCGACAATAATCAAGTCACCCGATTGCATACCAGAGGTTTTATTATCCAGTTCCATAAAACCAGAGGTTAAACCGGTAATGCTGCCTTCCATTTGAGAAAGTTCATTTAGCTTGTCAAATACGTCTGCAACCACGGCATTAATGGGTTTTGGACCTTGTGCCTTGGCATTGTTATTATGTTGTTCAGCAATGGAAAAAATATTGGTTTCAGCCAAATCTAAAATTTCACTGACACTACGACCTTTGGTGTCATAAGCATTCTGTAAAATTTCAGAGCTGACTTTAATCATGCTGCGTAAAGTAGAAAATTCTTTAATTTTATTGGCATAAGTTTCCAGGTTATAAAAACTGGAAGGCGAGTCTGCCATTAATTGCATTAAATATTCTTCACCACCGACAGCATCAAGCAAATTTTGTTTGATCAGCCAGTCATTCACCAAAACGGCATCGTAAGGTGAGTTTTCTTGGGTTAATTTTTCAATGGCGCGAAAAATATACTTATGACGTGTCGCATAAAAATCATTTTCACTGAGTACATCACCAACTTGTTCAAAAGATTCAGCAACGGTCATCAGCGCTGCAAGTACGGCTTGCTCGATCGCCAAGTTATGCGGTGGGGTACGGAACTCTTTTAATTGACCTGACTCATTTCCTTTATTATCTACTTTAGATGAGTTAAGCGTAGCTTTAGAATTGGCATTCGCCTGTGACATATAAAACCCTGATTTTAAATGCGATAAATGAGTAATTTAGAAATTGGGACGAATAATGAATTTTCAATGATCTTCGTCTAAACAGATCATACGCGTTCTTTAAAAAAATGCGAATCGAAAATTTCATTTAGCTAAAAACAGTAAAAATAAATTGTATTCACTACTTTTGAGTAAATCTGGATAAGCTATTTTGACTATTTTCAGAGATAAAAAAAGAGCATGCAAAAGCATGCTCTTTTTCTTGCAAAAATTACTCAGATACGATAGTAACGAGAACTTCAGCAATAACATCATGATGCAATTGGATTGCGATGTTGAATTCGCCAGTGTGACGAAGCGCGCCATTTGGAAGACGAACTTCCGCACGGTCAACTTCTAGACCAGCATTTGTCAACGCGTCAGCGATGTCACGAGTACCGATTGAACCGAATAGTTTACCTTCGTCACCAGCTTTAGCAGTGATTACGATGTTAACTTCGTTCAATTGGTCAGCACGTGCTTGAGCAGCAGCTAAAACATCAGCTTCAGCTTTCTCAAGTTCTGCACGACGAGCTTCAAAAGCAGCAGTATTCGACTCAGTCGCTGCTACTGCTTGACCTTGAGGGATAAGGTAGTTGCGGCCGTAACCAGCTTTAACTGAAACTTTATCGCCTAATTTACCAAGGTTTTTAATGCGTTGTAATAAAATAATATCCACAGCTCAACCTCACTTATGATTGTCAGTGTAAGGGATCAAAGCCAAGTAACGAGCTTGTTTAATAGCAAGCGCTAATTGACGTTGGTAACGAGCTTTAGTACCTGTAATACGGCTAGGAACAATCTTGCCGTTTTCAGTGATGTACTGTTTTAAAGTATCGATATCTTTGTAGTCGATGTACGCAACTTTCTCAGCTGTAAAGCGGCAGAACTTGCGACGACGGTAAAAACGTGCCATTAATGTTCTCCTTATGCTTCAGCAGAGTCTTGAGATTGTTGTGCTTCTTCACGTTGTGCTTTACGCGCACGTTTTTCTTCAGCACTTTTAGCAAGCAATGATTCTTCAGTGATTGCGTTTTCACGACGAATAATAACATTACGAAGGATTGCATCGTTATAACGGAACAATTCTTCTAATTCATTAAGCGTAGTTTGACCACATTCAACATTCATTAAAATGTAGTGAGCTTTATGAATTTTGTTAATTGGGTAAGCCAATTGACGACGGCCCCAATCTTCTAAACGGTGAATTTGACCTTCAGCTTCTTTGATGTGAGTTAGGTAACGTTCTACCATACCCACAACTTGATCGCTTTGGTCTGGATGTACCAAAAGTACGATTTCGTAGTGACGCATTGTCAGCTCCTTACGGTTTGTGCAGCCCCTAACTTTTGAAAAGTCAGAAGCAAGGAGTCACAACCAAAGTTGTGTCGCAAAAATTGCGAAGCGTGAATTTTAGTGGTTTTAGGGGTAAATTACAAGGGAATCTTTTTGTGATGATTGATTTGTATGCAAGCGTGGAAGTGCGGAAGCTGGAATAGATGAAAATGGAAGGGGATATTGAATCGGTCTTTTAGAGTAATAAAAATTGAAGGGTGAAAAAAAAGATAGAGTTAAACTCTATCTTTTTTAAAAAAACACGATTTGTGTTGCTGGTGCTTGGGAGGTAAAACTAAAACATATACTGATGATCGTAATCAGAATAACCGAAAACAGGAAAAAGCGTTTTGCCCATAATTGGTCATTTTCAGTTTTAAAGCCCAGTACACCAATATAAAACCAATAAATGCATAACGCGTTTAAAATAACGAGATACAGCCAGTTTACATAACCATATACAAACAAGGCATTCATTGTAATGGTAAATAATACAACATAAATCAGTGATTCAATTTTAGTACGTAAAATGGAACGTGCTACAGGGAGAATCGGGATACCTGCATTTTTGTAGTCATCAAAACGATATATAGCAATCGCCCATGAATGGGGCATTTGCCAAAGTGCATAACCAATAAAGATAAGCAGTGCAGCTAAGTCAAATTCATGACTAACAGCGGTATATCCAATCACTGGTGGGCTTGCACCAGAAATACTTCCAATAACTGTTTGGTGAATTGTTGTGCGTTTTGTCCAGAGGCTATAAAACACCACATAGACCACAAAACCAATCACTGCAAATAAAAAAGCGTACGCATTTACCCAGAACCATAAAATGCTAAAACCAATCACGCCAAGTACTAAGGAATACACCAAAGCGACAGGAACGGAAATGGATTTTTTAACCATCGCACGATTTTGTGTGCGCTGCATTTTTTGGTCGATGTCTTGGTCAATAACGTTATTGACCACACAACCAGAGGCAACAACCAAAGTTGTACCAAGGAGGGTAATAAGCAATAAAAGGAAATCTACAGAACCTTGAGCGGCTAAGAAATAGCCGCCCAAAGTGGTAACAAAGTTACCAAAGAGAATTCCTGGTTTAGTCAGGAATAAATAATTTTTCAGCATGACAATCAGTTTAGATCATCATGTTGTAGTGAAGGTAGTTCATGATCCATACAGAACCCACTAAAAGAATAGCGATGGTTAATATTGTATAAATAAATGCAATCACGTTCCAACGTTGCTCTGAAGAAGAGTTCATGTGCAAGAAGAACATGAGCTGTACTAAAACCTGAGCAACTGCAGTAATAGCAATTACAGTAACCAAAATACCACGTCCAAAGCCACCGCTCATTACCATTCCAAAAGGAATGATAGTGAGAGCAACTGAAAGGATGAAACCGACAGTATATTGTTTTAAGTTACCGTGCGATGCACCAGCAGAAGTGTGATCGTGACTCATTAGAGAACTCCCATCAAGTAAACTACGCTGAATACACAGATCCAAACGATGTCAAGGAAGTGCCAGAACAAGCTTAGGCAAGCAAGACGACGAGTGTTTGGAAGTGTCAAACCATTTTTCTTGATTTGATACATCAACACAAGCATCCATACCAAACCAGAAGTTACGTGAATACCGTGCGTACCAACTAAGGTAAAGAACGCAGATAAGAACGCACTTGTGCTTGGGCCATGGCCAGCGTGTACAAGGTGATTGAACTCATAAAGTTCCATACCGATGAAGGCAGCACCAAATAGCCATGTAATTGCTAACCAAGTTAAAACTTGACCCACATTTTTCTTGTATGAAGCAAGTACGGCAAAACCGAAGGTCACAGAAGAGATCAAGAGAGCGAAAGTTTCAGTTAAAACGAAACCTAAAGAATCACCAAAAAGCTCTTTAGCACTTGGAGTACCAACAGGAATGTGACTGCTTAATACAGCGAACGCGATGAAGAGTGTCCCGAATAGGATCAAGTCACTCATCAAGTAAGTCCAGAAACCAAAGACTGTGATGTCAGTATCATCGTGATGATGATGCTCATCGTGTCCTTGGTTGTCGTGATGAAGTACTTCAGCCATTGTCTTAGTCCTTCTTCAAGTGTTTTTCAAGAATCGCATAGCGTTCGTTTTCAATGCGTTCTACTTCAGCAGCAGGCACATAGTAATCCACTTTCTTAGTGAATGAACTTACGATAAACGAAACGATAGCACCAATGAATCCAACAGCTACTAACCACCAGATATGCCAGATTAAAGCAAAGCCCATTACAGTAATTAACATTGCAATCACGAAACCAGCCGCACGGTTGGTTGGCATATGAACGTCTTCATACTGAGTTGGTTTGGCATATGCGATGCCATTTTCTTTGTCAGTCCAGAAAGTATCAATACCATTGATCTTAGGAAGATGTGCAAAGTTATAGAAAGGAGCAGGTGAAGAAGTAGCCCATTCTAAAGTACGACCATCCCAGATATCGCCAGTGTTATCGATATTGTTGTTGCGTTGCAAGAAACCAACAATGATTTGCATTAAGAAACATGCAATACCAAGTGCGACAAGAACAGCACCAAAGAGTGCAATAGCAATGTATGGATCCCACTCTGGGTTGTCATATGTATTCAGACGACGAGTCATACCCATGAAACCAAGGATATAAAGTGGCATGAATGCAAAATAGAAACCGAAGAACCAGAACCAGAAAGCTGCTTTGCCCCAAGTTTCATTAAGTTTCCAACCAAACATTTTTGGCCAGTAGAAAATGATACCTGCGAACATTGCAAATACTACACCACCAATAATTACGTTATGGAAGTGAGCAATCAAGAATAACGAGTTATGTACCAGGAAGTCCGCTGGTGGAACTGCCATTAATACACCCGTTAAACCACCGATACCAAAAGTCACAAGGAAGCCAAGTGTCCAAAGCATTGGTGTTGTAAAGGTAATGCGACCCTTGTACATGGTGAATAACCAAGAGAAGATTTTCACACCAGTAGGGATAGCAATAATCATGGTCATGATACCGAAGAACGCGTTAACGTTGGCACCAGCACCCATGGTAAAGAAGTGGTGAACCCATACAACGAAAGACAATACTGTGATTGCTACAGTTGCATACACCATTGATTTGTAACCAAACAATGCTTTGCGAGAGAAAGTTGCTACAACTTCTGAGTAAATACCGAATGCAGGTAATACCAAGATGTAAACTTCCGGGTGACCCCAAGTCCAAATCAAGTTTACATACAACATCGGGCTACCACCCAAGTCATTTGTAAAGAAGTGGAAACCGAAGTAACGGTCAAGCGTTAACATTGCAATAGTTGCAGTTAACACTGGGAAAGCTGCAATGATCAATACTGCTGTACATAAAGATGTCCAGGTAAAGATCGGCATATCCATCAGTGTCATGCCAGGTGCGCGCATTTTAATGATGGTAACAAAGAAGTTAACACCCGTTAAAAGCGTACCCAAGCCTGAAATTTGAAGTGCCCAGATATAGTAGTCAACACCTACGCCCGGAGAATATTCAATGCCTGATAGTGGAGGGTAAGCCATCCAACCAGTTGCAGCGAATTCACCCAGTGCAAGAGAAGCCATCATCAGACCCGCAGCGCCGGCAAATAGCCAGAAGCTTAAAGAGTTCAATAATGGGAAGGCAACGTCACGAGCACCAATCTGTAATGGTACAGAGATGTTCATTAAGCCGACTACAAGACCCATCGCTACGAAGAAGATCATGATTACGCCATGGGCAGTAAAGATCTGATCGTAATGTTCAGGATGTAAATAGCCTTCACCACCACCTTTTGCAAGGAACTGCTGAAGACGCATCATGATTGCATCTGCAAAACCACGAACTAACATGATTACAGATACAAAGATATACATGATACCAATTTTTTTATGGTCTACAGAGGTGAACCATTCAGTCCACAAGTAGTTCCATTTTTTAAAGTAGGTAATCCCTGCAACGACTGCAAGGCCACCTAGGATCATCATCGCAACAGTCACCAATACAATTGGATCGTGTGGGATTGAATCCGGACCTAACTTACCTAATAAGCTCATGTCTTATTCCTCTACAGAAGCTGCAGTCGCATGTTCAACATTTGCATGAGCATCAGAAGCAGCAGCTTCGTGACCAGCAGTTGCTGAATGGTCAGCACCGTGGTAATTACTCATGTATCTGTTAATCACTGATTCGAACAATTTAGGCTCTACTGAAGAATAATAAGTCACTGGATGTGGCTTAGTCGGATAAGACTTCATTGCTTCAGCAGCAGCCTTTTCTTCAGGAGTTTGGGCATTCACAACCATTGCTTCGATTTGGTGCTTAGAACGGTTACCGTCACGTAAAGCTGCAAATTCAGCTTGGTCTAAAACAGCTTTTTGAACTGCATTAGGATTTACTGAAGTACCGTTGCCTGCTTTAACTGCTGCTACCCATTCAGCAAACTGAGCATCTGTTACAGAATGTGCACGGAAGCGCATTTGTGAGAAGCCATAACCTGAATAGTTAGAAGAGAAACCGCGGTAGCCTTCAGCTGGGCTAGTTTCGTCTGCCAAGAAGTTCAAGTGAGTCTGCATACCCGCCATTGCATAAATCTGACCAGACAATGCAGGGATAAAGAACGAGTTCATTGTGAAGTTCGAAGTTAAACGAAGACTAACCGGAGTTTTCTCAGGGAAGCGAATTTCGTTAACAGTCGCAATGTTTTGTTCTGGGTAGATGAAGATCCATTTGAATTGTTCAGCAATAACTTGAACAGTTAAAGGTGCTTTATCAGATTCGACCGGACGGTATGGGTCATACTTGTGGGAACCCCACCAAGTTAACCACGCTAGAATACCAATAATAATGACAGGTATACCCCATACTACAATTTCAATTGCAGTTGAGTGTGCCCATGTAGGTTTATAGTCTGCATCTTTATTCGATGCGCGATATTTCCATCCAAACCACAATGCCATAATTGCTGATGGAATGACCACCAAAAGCATTAAATAGATCGCAGTCATCATCAAGTCAGATTGACCTTGAGCAACTGGACCTTTTGAGTTTAGAAGTACCATATCACCGCCACACCCAGTCAAGAGTGCAGCCATCGCAGATAAAGACAATACAGCTAAAATTGTTTGTCTCATTTTACAACCTCGGTGAAGAGTCCCATTCCCTAATTTAATATGGGATAGCGATTAAAGTGTCGCATGATTGGAAATATTTTATTTTCACTTAGAAATTCTAAGCATAGAAAATCCTTCCCAATCATGAGGCACCGCTACGTTGTGAGGCATTATGCCTCATATTGTTGAACTAAGCTATATGTAAAGAGGCTTTAAATGACTGTTATAAAAACTGATTTTTTTACTCGGAATTAAACTTTCAAGATGGTAATTTTATTTTAATATCAATATTCTGGGGAAAAACAGGGATATAAAATAATCCCTGTTTCTTGTATGATTATTGTTTGACCACTTTGGTTTTGGCGAGCTTATCATGCAAAGTTTGGCGTTTTTCGCCAATAGCAAAAACATGGTCAAGGATGGTGATAAACGGCATAAACAGCAAATTTAAAATAATAAAGATGAAACTGCGTAAGGTGAATGCACGCATTAAGCTTACTTTCTCACCACTTTCCACATCTACAATTTTGATTTTGGTTAGTTTCTTGCCAATACTTTGCCCAGATTTCGCCAACATAAATGCCTGAATTCCAAGCATAATAATGATGTAGATAAGCATTGCTTGCCAAGCTTCTGCTGGAATAAGGGTAAATAATTGCTGTTGTAACTGGACTGCTTGAGTCGAGGTGTCTGCAGACTGCATCTTTTGCTGAATTTCTGACAACTGATTAACTTGATCCGGTTTTAGGAAAAAAGATGGAATGGCAGCTGCAGGCAACCAGAGCAATAAATCGATAATTTTTGCTAAGACTCGTGTGCTAATTGAAGCGAGCTCATTATTTTGTGCTGCTTTTTTTTCAACATGTATTTTGTTAAAGCTGGAGTTCTGAAAAAGGGTTTGCTCAGGGATAGGTGCGGGAGCTATATAACCTTCAGGTTGATATACAAGTTTACCTTGGGTTAATTCACCTAAAGCTTTCCATTCGGTCATGCCTTGGTGCCAAGCCAAATCTGTAAGCAGAACTTGCTGACTAGCGAGCATTTGATTTAACTGCTCTAAGGTATATGGACCAGCTTGTTGATTATTACGAGCCAAGTAAATTTGCATAAATATTAAATCTCAAAACGTAAATTAGGTTTGTATAGCAAACCCTTAAATTATAGATGAAAAAAAAGACCCAAATGTGGGTCTTTTTTTAACATAGTTTCTTAAACTTGTTGAGCTTTTTCTTCAGCAAGGAAGAACCATGTGTCTAAAACCGAGTCTGGGTTTAAAGAAACCGACTCAATACCTTGCTCCATCAACCATTTAGCAAGATCTGGATGGTCAGAAGGACCTTGACCACAAATACCTACGTATTTGCCTGCTTTACGGCATGCATGAATCGCCATAGAAAGTAGGGCTTTAACCGCTGGATCGCGTTCATCAAACAGGTGAGAAACGATACCAGAGTCACGGTCAAGACCGAGTGTTAACTGAGTCAAGTCATTAGAACCGATAGAGAAGCCATCGAAGTGTTCAAGGAATTGTTCAGCTAACAATGCGTTAGTAGGCAATTCACACATCATGATCACTTTAAGACCATTTTCACCACGTTTAAGACCATTCAGCGCCAATAACTCAATCACACGTTTCGCTTCCGCTACAGTACGTACGAAAGGAATCATGATTTGAATGTTGGTTAAGCCCATTTCGTCACGTGCTTTCTTCAATGCACGGCATTCAAGTTCGAAGCAGTCACGGAAGTTGTCAGAAACGTAACGACTCGCGCCACGGAAACCAAGCATTGGGTTTTCTTCTTCTGGTTCGTATAACTTACCACCGATCAAGTTCGCATATTCGTTTGACTTGAAGTCAGACATACGAACAATCACTGGTTTGTCAGCGAAAGCAGCAGCAAGCGTTGAAATACCTTCAACCAATTTTTCTACATAGAATTCGATTGGAGAAGAGTAGCCTGCAGTACGTGCCATTACAGCTGCACGAGTTTCGCGTGGAAGGCTGTCGATGTTCAATAACGCTTTAGGATGCACACCAATCATACGGTTGATGATGAATTCTAAACGTGCAAGTCCAATACCTTCGTTTGGAATTTGAGCGAAGTCAAATGCACGGTCAGGGTTGCCGACGTTCATCATAACTTTGAACGGAAGTGCTGGCATAGATTCGATAGAGTTACGTTGAACTTCGAAATCTAAAGCACCCTCGTAGATGAAGCCTGTATCACCTTCAGCACAAGAAACTGTTACTTCTTGACCATCAGTAAGCACTTCAGTTGCATTACCACAACCCACGATTGCTGGAACACCAAGCTCACGTGCAATGATTGCTGCGTGACAAGTACGACCACCACGATTGGTTACAATCGCAGCTGCACGTTTCATTACTGGTTCCCAGTCTGGGTCAGTCATGTCAGATACAAGAACGTCACCGTCTTGTACTTTGTCCATTTCTTTGATTGAAGAAACGATACGTACTTTACCAGAACCGATACGTTGACCAATTGAACGACCTTCACAAATCACAGTACCTTTTTGTTTAAGCAGGTAGCGTTCCATTGTGCCGACATTTTCACGGCTTTTTACTGTTTCAGGACGTGCTTGAACGATATAGATTTGACCGTCGTCGCCATCTTTCGCCCATTCGATGTCCATTGGTGAACCGTAATGGTTTTCAATGATCAATGCTTGTTTAGCAAGTTCTTGAAGTTCGTGATCATTTAACGCAAATTGTTGACGATCTTGTTTTTCAACGTCTACAACAACCACAGATTTACCAGCAGAAGCTTCTTCGCCATAAATCATTTTTTGGTGTTTAGAGCCAAGATTACGACGCAGAATAGAATGTTTACCCGCGTTTAATAATGGTTTAGACAGGTAGAATTCGTCAGGGTTTACCGCACCTTGAACAACCATTTCACCCAAACCATAAGATGCAGTAATGAATACTACATCACGGAAACCAGATTCTGTATCAAGTGTAAACATTACACCCGCAGCACCAGTTTCAGAACGTACCATACGTTGAATACCCGCAGAAAGGGCAACAACTTCATGTTTGAAGTTTTGGTGTACGCGGTATGAAATTGCACGGTCATTATATAAAGATGCAAAAACTTCTTTAATCGCGATCAAGACATTGTCAATACCACGGATATTCAAGAATGTTTCTTGCTGGCCGGCAAAAGAGGCATCTGGTAAATCTTCTGCAGTTGCAGATGAACGAACGGCAACCGCGATGTCAGGGTTGCCGTTAGATAATTCAGCGAAAGCGTTGCGAACTTCTTTTTCGAGTTCTGCTGTAAGCGGAGTATCGACAATCCATTGGCGAATTTTAGCGCCAGCTACTGCAAGAGCATTTACGTCATCAACATTTAAAGTTGATAGCTCTGCCTGAATTTTAGCGTTTAGGCCACTTTGCTCGAGAAATTCACGATAAGCAGCCGCAGTCGTTGCGAAACCACCTGGTACTGACACACCAGCATTGGATAAATGGCTGATCATTTCACCTAAAGATGAGTTTTTCCCACCTACAAGTTCAACGTCGTGCTTCCCTAATTTTTCTAGACCAATTACGCGCGCTTCCAAAGTTGTTACTCCACTTTTGCAGTATTAATCACTATCTTGGCATGAAATTATAACAAATCGCGTGGCTTTTTGATTTAACTCGGCGACAGTCATGTAAGATCGGTTTACTATAAAGATTTTACAGTACTTAGACAAATATTTAAGGAGAATTTTAATGTCAGAAGGTAAACAGATTAAGCGCAGTGTATTTTTTATCTCTGATGGTACGGCAATTACTGCTGAAACCCTTGGACATTCACTGTTAGCACAGTTTCCTCATGTTAATTTTGACATTCATATTATTCCTTATATTAGCTCTGAAGAAGCTGCAATGAATGTGGTTGCAGAAATCAATCAGCGCGCTGATCGTGATGGGCAGCAACCCTTGGTATTTGATACCCTGGTAGACCCCTATGTACGTGACATTATCAACACTGCAAATGCAGTAAATCTTGATGTATTTGAAGGACTTATAGGTAAATTGTCTGAGGTTTTAGGTACTCCTCCTACAACTTTAGTCGGACAAACCCATGCAGTGACCGATTCAGAGTCGTATAAAGCCCGTATTGATGCAGTTCATTTTGCTTTAGACAACGATGATGGGGCACGTACCCGCCATTATGACAAAGCCGATTTAATTCTGATTGGCGTGTCACGTTCAGGCAAAACTCCAACCTCAATTTATTTGTCATTACAATTTGGCATTCGTGTGGCGAACTATCCATTGACTGAAGAAGACCTGGATGATAACCGTTTGCCTGCGGTATTGCGTCCACATAAAAGTAAACTGTTTGGTTTAATGATTGATGCGGAGCGTCTTGTAGCGATTCGTACTGAGCGCAAGGCAAACAGCCGTTATGCAAGTTTCAGTCAATGTCTGATGGAACTTCGTGCTGTTGAAGGGATTTATATTTCTGAAGGAATTAAATATTTGAATGTTTCGGAAATGTCGATTGAAGAAATTTCAACCCGTGTTTTACAAATGACAGGTCTTAAACGTCGTATTGGTTAAAGTGAAAGTAGAGTTAAATTAATCTTTAACTCTACTTTAAATAATCGAAAAATATGAGGATTGTTATATGTATAAAATATTAAAGCTAAAAACAATTACTCTTTTTTTCGCTATGTTGAGCCTGGTAAATAGCCAGACTTTTGCAGAATCTGTGGCAAATTTTGAAACCGATATTATCAATAAATATTATAAAATCAGTCTGACTGATCGCTATGAGAATGACGGCATTAACCAAGAAATTGCATCCAAAGTAGCAAACTTTATTGAGAAAAATTCACAAAGTTTTGAATACCCATTTAAAAATTTACTCGATAAAAACCTACTTTTATTGAATTATAGTCCTGATCGAAAGCTCAAGTTTTATACATTTAATATTTCTGCGGGTGGCTCAATGCGTGAATTTGAGTCCTATGTGCAGTTTAAACAGGGCAACAAGGTCATTACACACGCACTCAATGATGGGGGGATTTATTAAAGCCATTCGTCAAACTCAATTGAATAATGTTCCAACTTATCTTATTTCTAAAACTTATATTGGCAGTGGTTGTGAGGGGCAATATGGCATTCAGGCGACTCAAATTAAAAATGGCCAATATAAAAGTGTGAATGTCTTTAAGACTAAAACAAAAGCACTGGATCAGATTAATATCCATTATGACTGTAATTATTATCCCCAAAATATCCAACCTTTTGATATGGATCGACTCTATATTCGTGTATCTGCAGATCTTCAAAAAATTGATATTCTAGTGATTAAGCCATCAGGTGAATTGACACAAAATTATTTGCGTTATCAAAAGAATAACAATAATTATCAATATATCGGTACAGTGAAATAAATTGATCGATAAAAAAAGAGGCATATCCGCCTCTTTTTTTATGCTTAAAACTTAATAGGTCGTGATAATGATATCCACCAAGTGTTCAATACCTTCCATACTTTGTACGGCTTGTTCTGTGATTTTAACCACCGGCCAGGTAATTAACTTACAGTTTTCACGTTGTAGTGCTGCATAGTAAGTATCTGACTTAAAGAACACTTTATTTTCACTTGCCGAGTTGGGCATTAACTGTCGTTTTAACCAGTTGTCTTTCAGTTGTGATTCAAGATAGCGAATAGCCAATAATGATTTGACGCGATTGTTAAACAAGCGGCGATTTTTAATAATTAAAGGATGTGAAAGCAGTCTATGAATGCCTTTTTCGGTGTGTGGCAAAATAAAATGTGGTGCAATTTGAAATATTTTAACCAATTTTGCCTGATTACAGATTTGATCTAAATACGTCACTGTCATTTGACTCGCACCCACAATAGCCACATTTAAATTGGAAAAATCACACAGTTTAATATCTTCAGCGGCAACAATTTTTCCTTTAAAGTTCTGGAAAAAATCGGGCGTATTTTGAAAGAAGCCATCCAATGGATTCTTTTTCTTGTTAACCATTTACATATCCTTTCTTTTTTTACTTTGTCGCGGTCGGTTCTACAGTTCTTTGGTATATCCAAGTTGGAACTTTTGGTAAAGATTTTTCTGAAATCTGGTCAGTCATCGCAACTATGTTGTTGTTTCGAATGTGGATTAATTTTTGCTTATGATTTAGGCTGTTATGCGTTCAGGATAAAATAATTTAATATCAATCGTTGCGATGACTCTAATTTGATTTTCCTTACAATCATAGAAAATTCACCGTGGCAGAGTGATTCTCGTCTGCTTTATCTTCACAATTTTTTAATGGGGAACTGATAAAAAATAAAGACTTGCCAGTAAGGGACAAGTCTTAGCTTTATTTATGATGCTTATAAAAGCTTAATTTTTTTCCTCATCATGTTCTATAGGTTGAAATTGTGTATTGGAGTAATTGGGGACACTTGGTGGCTGGGTATGTGTTCTGAGATAGTCTAAATCGCGAATATTTTTTTGCACCGCAACTGCACCAAATAAACTCAGTAAAAATGCCATGATATAAAATCCTTTTTCACTTAATTCAAGTGAGGCATTCCATAGACCAATGGCAAGCAATGCGATGCAGATCACGATTGATGCCCAGCAAAGTCCAAAATAAATCGCAGTCACCTGAATGCCTTCGAGTTTATCGCGGACAATTTTTTGCAAAGATACAGCAGCGAATAAACCATATAAAATCAGGATTAAATAATAGCCTTTTTCATTCAGTAACATTGACGCATTAAATAAGCCGATGATATATGCAGCTACACCCGTGATAAGCGCAACCCAACTTACAGCAATAAATGCAGAGCTAGGTTTATTAATATATTGATTCATTAGATCTCTTTCATAAATCAAAAAATGACCTTCTTTTTGATTAATATTTGTACCCCAGATTTTTTAACAGTCGTGCATAATCTGCGGATGAAATACATCGATTCAAACAAGCTTTCTGATCCTCAGTTCAAGCGATACACCGGCATCTCATGGTCAACCTTCTATTTAATGGTTGAGCAATTGAAGAAACATGTTCCTACTAAAGGCAGACCGTCCAAGTTAAGCCTGGAAGACCAGGTTCTTCTCTGTCTGAGCTATTGGCGGGAATACCGAACCTTATTTCACGTTGCGACGAGTTACGGGGTTTCAGAGCCCACAGCCTCAAGAATTGTCCGTCATGTTGAAGACTGCCTGATTGGGTCCAATCTTTTTAATTTACCGAAGAGTTTACCCGAAGGTGAAGGCATCGACTGGAATGTTGTGATCGTGGATGCCACAGAAATTCCAATCCAAAGGCCTAAAAAAACAGAAGAAAAGCTATAGCGGCAAGAAAAAGACCCATACCTTTAAAGTACAGGCCATGATTCACTACAAGACTCAGCAAATTCTGAGTTTATGTAGCAGTCGCGGTGCAGTGCATGATTTCGAGTTGTTCAAACGCAATTTAAACCAGATTCCTTCAGGAGCCTTTGTTCTTGCGGATAAAGGTTATCAAGGGATTTATACTTTGTATCCCAATAGCCTGTTGCCTTTAAAAGCCAAAAGATGCTGTAAATTGGATCCTGAACTAAAGATCTATAATCAGGAAATCAATAAAAGAAGAATAGGGATTGAGCATGTATTTGGTAGCCTGAAAACCTTCAAAATCCTTGCGGAGCGTTATCGAAATAGAGGCAAAAGACTCGGTTTGAGATTCAATTTAATCGCTGGAATCTATAACTTGGAGCTGAGTAAAAAATGATTTATGAAAGAGGTCTAATAAGCATGACTTTGGTCATATTAAGATTGTTTTTGATAATGAATTAAAAGAAAAACTGAATCCTTCTGAGCATTTTAATTATGTGGATTTTATTCCTAAGGAATTTTCAAAACTAAATGATGGTTTTTATAGTATAGGGGATTTATATTTTTATAAAAGATTAAAAGAAATTTTTCCTGTAGATCAAATAAAATTAATTCTAAATTCATTAAGCGATATAGCAGTGGATTTGAATAGATTAGATAAGGTTTTAAGTAAAGATTTAAGTGTTGTGAGAACTTCTCTATTGAGGGATTATAAAGAGGAGGAAATTAGAAATAAGCTTTATAGAATGGCAAATGGGGGAGTTGAATTAACACCATATAATTTTAGTTTTAATTATTCTTTAAACAAAGAAAAATCTAAAAATTTAGATTTTAAAGTAGTGCCTAACTCGCTTCCACCTACAAATATTCACGTCGTTATCGGTGGTAATGGAGTAGGTAAGACAACTTTTTTAAATAGTATCTTAAGAGAGTACTTTGAAGGAAATACTGAATATTCAATAGTATACCGATCTAATTTAGATGTATTATTGAATCTGGTAGTTGTTTCATATAGTCCATTTGATAGATTGTTTAAAGATATTGATCTGCATAAGATTCATTCGAAGTATTATTCTTATATAGGTTTAAGAGAAGACCCAACGGTACACAAAACAGAAAATTATAAGAATATTACTAGTACTAACAAGGATTTTATTATTGCTCTATTGAAGTGCAAATTTTCAGAGGTTTTGAGGAAAAAATGGTTGAATATGATAGAGATTCTTGAAATCGATGGTTATTTTGCCAATAGGAACTTATCAAAACTTATGGATGATATTGATACATCTATTCTGAAGAAAGAAAATTTTAATATTAATAATTTAACTGTTTCTGAAGTAGAAAATATCTTAGAAAAAAACCAGAAACTGATAAAAAACTTTAATGATTTTAGTAGTGGTCATAAAATTATTTTGTTGAGTTTAACAAAATTAGTCGTTGAAGTAATCGAGAAATCATTAGTAATTTATGATGAGCCAGAGACATATTTACATCCTCCTTTGATTTCTGCCTATATTCGTGCTTTGTCTTGGTTAATGATAGATAGAAATGCTGTAGCAGTTATTGCTACACATTCTCCTGTGATCTTACAAGAAGTTCCAAAAAAGTCAGTATGGATTATTTCAAGAGAGGGCGATGAGTTTGGAGCTGATCGTCCTCCGATTGAAACATTTGGTGAAAGTGTTAGTACTTTGACTAAAGAGGTTTTTAATCTTAGAAGTAAGAAAAGTGGTTTCTATACATTACTTGAAGATATTATAAAAAAAGTCTTTGATGAAAATTCAAATTTAAGCTTAAGTCAGCTCTATGATTTGGTAGTTGAAAAATTTAGTGGTGAAGTAGGAGATGAAGCTCAAAGTATAATAATTTCACTTATTAATAAAATGAAAAAAGAGAAAGTTTAATGTTCCAGAAGCCATTACCTGATTTTACTATTCAAGACACCTATCCTGTATGTATCAACTATATTGACGATGCAGGTATTAAGCAATATATGGTTGATATTCAAGATCATGTTTATTCTCAAAGTGAAAAATACTTAGATTTAATTCGTCAATCTAAATTGGAAGAATTAGATATACCAACTATTTTTAATATACCTATGGATGTTAATGGTAAAAGAAGTAAAACACATGAAAATAATTGGTTTGTAAAATTATATAAATATTATTTTAGTAAAAATGAACAAAGATATGTAGACGCTAATCAATTTTATAACCGTATAAAACTTGATGGGGTTGTTAATAATAACAGTAAAAGATGTTGTTATTGTAATAATAACAAAATTGAGGTTGTGGATCATTTTTTACCGGAAAGTAAATATATCTTTTTAGCAGTAAATCCAATCAATTTAGTTCCTGCATGTGAAGAGTGCAATGACAATAAACTTGCTTATAGTCCTAGCAGGACAGAACCGGTTTTAGTACACCCATATTTTGATGTTATAGATAATATTAGTTGGTTAGATGTACAAATTGCTGAAAGAGTGGAACTTAAGGATGAAAAAAAATATATCTATGTGTTTGAATATTTCGTCAAAGACTTAGTTGAATGTCCTATAGATATTCAACGAATTAAAAAAACTTTTGAAAAACTTAAGATTAATGACAATATCACTTTTGATGCACAAAACTTTTTTAATACAGAGTTAATTTACGAGTTAAATGATCCTGAGGAACTTGGTGAGTTAACTGATCAAGTCTTAGCTTTGCATTTTAGAAAAAAATCTCAAAAGTTGATTGTGCAGGGCTATGGTATAAATCACTGGAAAGTAGCTTTATATAAAATGCTATCTAATTTTTCAAATTTTTCATATTTTAAAGAAAACCCGCTCTAAAGCGGGTTTTCTTTTAACTGATTAGATTAACCAATCAATTTCTTCATTAATTCATTCACTTGAGCAGGGTTGGCTTTACCACGTGACGCTTTCATCACTTGACCTACAAGACCGTTAAAGGCTTTCTCTTTACCAGACTTGTATTCTTCAACCATCTTCTCGTTTGCAGCAAGAACTTCTTTAATGATCGCTTCAATCGCGCCAGTATCGGTTTCTTGCTTCAAGCCTTTTTCCGCAATAATGGCATCGGCAGATTGACCATTGGATTCCCACATAAAGCCGAAGACTTGTTTCGCAATTTTACCGCTGATTGTATTGTCTACAATACGCGCAATCATGCCGCCAAGCTGTTCAGCAGAAATTGGAGAATCGGTAATTTCCAGATTCGCTTTGTTTAAAGCAGCAGAGAATTCGCCCATCACCCAGTTGGCCGCCAATTTAGCTTGTTTCGCGCCACCTGCAGCAACCACTACAGCTTCGTAGAAATCAGCCAATTCACGTGAACCAGTGAGCACGTGCGCATCGTATTCAGATAATTGATGCTCAGACACAAAACGCTCACGACGTGCTTTCGGTAACTCAGGAAGTTCCGCACGAATCGCTTCAATTTGTTCATCAGAAATAATCACAGGCAACAAGTCTGGATCTGGGAAGTAACGGTAATCGTTGGCTTCTTCTTTAGAACGCATAGAACGCGTTTCCATTTTGTTCGGATCGAACAAACGGGTTTCTTGCGTGATTTTTCCGCCACTTTCCAAAATGTCCATTTGACGTTCAATTTCAACATTGATCGCTTTTTCAATGAAACGGAAAGAGTTGATGTTTTTCAATTCACAACGTGTACCGAACTCATTGCCTGGACGACGTAACGACACGTTACAGTCACAACGGAACGAACCTTCCGCCATGTTGCCGTCAGAAATACCGAGCCAGCGTACAAGGGTGTGAATGGTTTTCACATAAGCCACAGCTTCTTCAACCGAACGCATATCCGGTTCAGAGACGATTTCAAGCAGCGGAGTGCCGGCACGGTTCAAGTCGATACCGGTCATGCCTGCGAAATCTTCATGTAAAGATTTACCGGCATCTTCTTCCAGATGCGCACGTGTTACGCCAATGCGTTTTACAGTGCCATCTTCAAGTTGAATATCAACATGACCCAAGCCCACAATCGGGTTGTCCATCTGGCTAATTTGGTAGCCTTTAGGAGAGTCAGGGTAGAAATAGTTTTTACGCGCAAATACAGATGCTTTGTCGATGTAGGCATCAATGCCTAAACCGAAACGAACCGCCAAATCGACCACTGCTTTGTTCAGTACTGGCAATACACCCGGCATCGCCAAGTCAACCAAGCTGGCTTGAGTATTTGGGTCTTGACCGAAAGTGGTCGAAGAACCAGAGAAAATTTTAGAGTTCGTGTTGAGCTGTGTATGGATTTCTAAACCAATAACAACTTCCCAACCATCAATCAGCTTCGCCATTACACTGTCTCCTCTGCAATTGCCGCACGTTTGGTATGCCAATCGGTTGCTTGTTGATATTGATGCACAACAGACAACAATTGAGATTCTGACCAGTAGTTACCAATCAACTGTAAGCCAACGGGTAATTGATCTTTATCAAAACCAACAGGTGCATTGATGGCTGGTAAACCTGCCAAGTTCACTGCGATGGTGTAGATGTCGCCCAAGTACATTTCAACTGGGTCTAAAGACGCACCAATTTTATAGGCTGTGGTTGGTGCAGAAGGTGCAGCAATCACGTCAACAGATTCAAAGGCTTTCAAGAAATCTTGCTGGATTAAACGACGTACTTTCTGTGCTTTCACATAGTAAGCATCGTAATAACCGGCAGAAAGCGCGTAAGTACCAATCAGGATACGACGTTGAACTTCGGGACCAAAACCTTCTGAACGTGAACGTTTGTACAAGTCTGTTAAATCCACCGGATTTTCACAGCGGTAGCCGTAACGAACACCATCAAAGCGTTGTAAGTTAGACGATGCTTCAGCAGGTGCAATCAGGTAATAGGTTGGAACATAAGCATCAGTCATGTTGAGATCGATCTCAACCAGAGTCGCGCCCATCTCTTCCAGTTTTTTCAACGATTCTTCAACACGTGCTTTAACGTCAGCATCCAAGCCGGCAACGTTGAAGTACTGTTTCGGAATACCAATGCGTAAACCTTTCACCGAAGTAGCATTCAGGTTAGCAACGTAATCATCAGCATCAACGTTTACAGAAGTTGAGTCACGATCATCATGACCTGCCATTACATTCATCAAATAAGCACAGTCTTCAGCCGAACGCGCCATCGGGCCGCCTTGGTCTAAAGATGATGCATAGGCGATCATACCGAAACGAGACACACGACCATAAGTCGGTTTAAGCCCTGTAAGACCACAGAAAGACGCAGGTTGGCGAATTGAGCCACCTGTATCAGTACCGGTTGCAAATGGTGCAAGGTCAGCCGCTACAGCAGCAGCAGAACCACCTGAAGAACCACCAGGAACATGATCCAGTGCCCACGGGTTTTTGGTTGCGCCAAAGTAAGATGACTCAGAGGTCGAACCCATGGCGAATTCGTCCATGTTTACTTTACCTAAAGTCACCAAACCTGCAACTTTACCTTTCGCTACAACGGTCGCGTCGTAAGGAGAGATAAAGTTGTCCAGCATTTTAGAACCGGCAGTGGTTTTAATGCCGTGGGTACAGAAAATATCTTTGTGTGCAATCGGAACACCAGTCAACACATTGGCCATTCCAGATTGGCGCAGGGCATCCGCAGCATCCGCTTGAGCTAAGGCTTGTTCAGGCGTAACCGTGACATAACTTTGTACTTGGGCATCGATTTTTGCAATGCGTTTTAAATAATGTTCGGTGAGTTCACGAGACGAGAATTTAGAACCAGCTAAACCCTCAGAAAGTTCACGAATCGATAAGCGATGTAAATCTGTCATGAGAAATAATTCTTTACGTTTAATTTAACAAAAATGGTTTGACTGATTGGTATTTATTCAATCACGCGTGGAACAAGGTACAAGCCATCTTGAGTTGCAGGTGCAACAGCTTGATATTCTTCACGATGATTTTCTTCAGAAACCACGTCTTCACGTAAGGGTTGTGGATTGTCAAATGGGCTTTTAAGCGGCTCGACACCTTCTGTGTCAATGCCCTTTAAGGTTTCCATCATGCCTAAAATTTTATTTAGACTTTGAGCATATTCAGCAGATTGCGTATCATCTAGCGACAATCGTGCAAGATTGGCGATTGCTGAAACTGTTTGTGCATTTAAATCTGCAGAATGCTGTGCATCCGTTGTAGACATAACATCACCTGATCAGTATTAAAAAAATTCAAAATATCGTGCGTTATAATAAGCGATTGACTTGTTCAAATCATCACATTTAGTTAAAGTTGCCACCTTGCGTCCACATAAAGTTTAATCGAGAACGTCTCCGTGATTCTAAAAAGACTAATTGGCTTGTTTTCGCCCGATCTAGCCATTGATTTAGGTACAGCAAATACACTTATTTATGCACCAGGACGAGGCATTATATTAAATGAACCGACGGTTGTGGCAATTCGTCACAGTGGTTCACAAAAAATTGTTGCCGCGGTAGGTCTTGATGCAAAGCAAATGCTTGGTCGTACTCCTGCGAATATTACTGCAATCCGTCCCATGAAAGATGGTGTGATTGCCGATTTTGAAGTTACAGAAACCATGCTGAACCAATTTATCAGCAAAGTGCATGAAAGACGTCTATTTCCACCTGCACCGCGTGTCGTGGTTTGTGTTCCTTGCAAATCGACACTGGTAGAACGCCGTGCCATCCGTGAAGCGGTATTTAATGCCGGTGCGCGTGATGTTCGCTTGATTGAAGAGCCAATGGCTGCTGCAATTGGTGCGGGTATGCCGGTGGAGCAAGCATGTGGTTCAATGGTGGTTGATGTTGGTGGTGGTACCACTGAAATTGCCATTATTTCATTACAAGGCTGTGTCTATGCAGACTCGCTACGTATTGGCGGTGATGTATTTGATGAACAGATCATTAACTACGTACGTAAAGCACATGGTTGCGTGATTGGTGAAACCACTGCTGAAGTGATTAAAAAAGAAGTGGGTATGGCATTGCCGGATGAAGGTGCTAAACCACTCGAAATCGAAGTTCGTGGTCGTAACCTGGCAGAAGGTGTACCTCGTGCAATTACTGTGACTTCTGATGAAATCATGCAAGCCATTTCTGATCCATTACAAAATATTGTCTCTGCTGTTAAATCTGCACTTGAACAAACACCACCTGAATTGTCATCTGACATTGCAGAACGTGGCATTGTCTTGACAGGTGGCGGTGCATTATTGCGTAACCTCGATAAACTGCTTGCACAAGAAACAGGTTTACCTGTGGTTGTCGCAGAAGATCCGTTAACTTGCGTGACGCGTGGTGGTGGTAAAGTCTTAGAATTCTTTGATAACCCAAATCATGACATGCTATTTGTAGGCTAAGTTAAGGACCAGGCGGGTGCAAACAAATCTGTTTTCTAGACAACCGCCATCTTTTCGCTCATTTATCATTGCGGTCATCACATGCTGGGTCGTGCTATTTTTTAACTGGCGCATGCCGCATGTGATTCAGCCCGCACGTGATGTCTTGTATGCGGCATATAATCCTATTTATGCCTTAGCAAGTTATCCGGTGTTATCGCGAGAATGGCTAAATCAACAAACCAAGTCTGAAGCCCAGTTACGTCGTGAAAATACCGCGATGCAAGCCGAGCTTTTACAGGCGCAAGTTCGTCTGCAAAAATTATCTGAACTTTCTGCTGAAAATACCCGTCTAAGAGGTTTACTCGATACCCCACTGATTATTGATGGGCGTATGGAAATTGCAGAGGTGATTGGTACAGATGCAGATCCACTCAGACATATTATTGTGATTAACCGTGGTGCAAGCAGTCAGCTCAAAGTCGGTCAAACGGTTTTGGATGACAAAGGCATTATGGGGCAAATTATCGATGTCTATCCGCATAGTAGCCGGATCATGCTGTTGTCCGATAAAGAGCATTCTCTATCTGTACGTTTAGAACATACCGGAATGCGTGCCATTGTGACTGGTACAGGTGATTTAGGTCATTTGAAAATGGAATATGTTCCAACCAGTGCCAACATCAAAGTCGGTGAAAAAGTGTATAGCTCAGGTTTGGGTGCACATTTCCCTGCGGGTTACCTAGTGGGAACAGTGTCTAAAGTGAATCGACATAATTCGGGTGAATTTGCCAAAATAGAGGTGATTCCAGCAGCGCTGTTGGCAGGTGGACATCATGTGGTCGTGCTTTTTTCTGATTCGTTAGCGATGGAACAACCGTATGCTGCTCGCTAAATTACGTTCTGAAAACAACCGTGATCCTTTAATTGCCATTATTGTTTCAGTCATTATCTGTTCAGTACTGATTGTTTATCCATTGTCCTATGCTATTTCAGGCGCACGTCCATTATTCATGTTGCTGGTCATGCTGTTTTGGATCATGTGCCAGCCGACATGGTGTGGGATCTGGTTCGCCTTTGCGACCGGTATTTTTACCGATCTTCTGGTGGATGCACCTTTGGGGATGAATGCTTTAACCTTTGTGATGATCACTTTTATCGCCAGATTTTTAACCCGGGAACGTCGCATTTTGACCTTTGCTAATCTATGGGTCATTAGTTTCTTGGCCGTGTTGGCACATTTGTTTATGACCTGGATCGCTCAAATTATGGGTGGTATGCAATTTTCGATTGCAAGACACTGGCAGCCCTTAGTGAGCAGTGTTTTAGTTTTTCCTGTTATTTATTTTATGTTAAGAAAATGGCGCGTTTAATTCTCGCTTCGAGTTCTCCGCGCCGGCGCGAGCTGCTTCAGCAACTTGGACTGGAATTTGAAATTTTTAGTCCCGAGATTGATGAATCGGTTTTAGCAGGCGAGGGCGTTGCAGCTTATGTGGAACGTCTCGCATGCAGCAAAGCTCAAGTGGTCTTGGATCAATTCCCCGATGCCATTGTTATCGCAGCTGACACCAGTTTAGGTGTCGATCATCAAATTTTAGGTAAACCTGAATCTAAACAACATGCTTTTGAAATGTGGCAACGTATTTCAGGTCGTAAACATGATGTATTTTCAGGTGTTTGCGTACGTACAATGACAGAAAAATCAAGTATAGTGGTACGAACGCAGGTTGAGTTTCAACAATTAAGTCTCGATGATATGGAAAGTTATTGGGCGACAGGCGAACCTGTAGGTAAAGCGGGAGCTTATGCCATTCAGGGGATTGCAGCACGTTATATTCCTCGCATAGAAGGAAGTTATAGTAACGTTGTGGGCTTACCTTTATATGAGACAGTACAGTTATTACAGTCAGTTAAGGCACTAAATTAACGGCTGAAAAAAAGAATTTTTATAATGTTTTGAGTCTTATTATGTCTGACGAGTTGTTGATTAACGTCACACCTATGGAATGTCGGGTGGCCTTAATCCAAAATGGTACGGTCAATGAACTATTTGTAGAGCGCACGGTTAAACGTGGTTTGGTTGGAAATATTTACAAAGGCAAAGTTGTTCGCGTTTTGCCGGGTATGCAAGCCGCGTTTGTAGATATTGGTTTATCTCGTACCGCATTTTTGCATATTAACGATATGGTGTGGCCGCGTAATCAACCCACGCCCAATGTTTTTGAGCTGCTACAACCGGGTCAAATCCTCACTGTTCAAGTGATGAAAGACATGCTCGGAACCAAAGGTGCGCGTTTAAGTACCGACCTTTCTATTCCTTCGCGTTATCTCGTTCTTATGCCTTATGGTCATCATACTGGCGTTTCACAACGGATTGAATCTGAACAGGAACGTGATCGCTTACGTTCGATGATTGAAGGCATTCAAACTGAACATAAGCTACCGGGCAGTGTGATTGTACGTACTGCTGCTGAAGGTATTCCAGAATCAGAAATTGCCCAGGATATGGCGTATTTGGCCAAGCTTTGGGAGTTTATTCAGCGCAAGCAAACCAGCATTGCTGTACCTTCACTAATTTTTGAAGAGCTGCCGCTTCCACAACGGGTGATTCGTGATTTAGCCAATGAAGATACCGCTAAGATTTCAGTCGATTCGCGTGAAATTCATGCCAAGTTGCTAGAGTTTGTTGAAGAATTTGTACCCAGTATGCAAACCAGACTGGTGCACTACCCAGGTGAACGCCCTATTTTCGACTTGTACAATGTAGAAGAAGATATTCAAAAAGCGCTACAAACGCGTGTCGCACTCAAGTCTGGCGGATATTTGATGCTAGACCAGACTGAAGCGATGACCACGATTGATGTCAATACCGGTTCATATGTCGGTGGTCGAACACTGGAAGACACCGTGTTCAAAACCAATATGGAAGCGACGCAAGTGATCGCACGTCAGCTGCGTTTGCGCAATTTGGGTGGCATTATCATTATCGACTTTATTGATATGCAGGAAGCGCAGCATCGTGAAGAAGTGATGAGTCAGTTTGAGCGCATGCTTGAACGTGATCATGCCAAAACTAAAATCACCCAAGTATCAGAGCTCGGCTTGGTCGAAATGACCCGTAAGCGTACCCGTGAATCTTTAGAACACTTGTTATGTGAATCATGTTCGACCTGTCAGGGACGTGGCTATGTGAAAACTGCAGAGACGGTGTGTTATGAAATTTTTCGAGAAATTTTAAGATATGCACGCGCTTTTGAATCAAAAAGTGAATTTACCGTTGTTGCGCACCCTTTGGTGATTGACCGATTGTTAACAGCCGAAGCACCGGCAGTGGCCGATTTGGAGCACTTTATAGGGCGTATGATCAAGTTTCAGGTGGAAAATCTATATACGCAAGAGCAATACGATATCATTCTGAGCTGAAATTGTAACAGAATATCGTTAAATACTTGTTACATCTGAAATTTTACTTTCTTGATGTAATTTCTAATACTAGTCATACACAGTAGCCAAAGCCAAAATCTCCCTTTTTGGCTTAGCAAAAAAAGAGGTATGACATGAGTATGAGTCAAGTAGTTATTAAAAAAAGTTTGAATGCGTTAGATAATAAACCAAAACAGAATGGTTATATCGTCGATGAGCAAGGCAAAGAAGTTCAGATTACTGCTGCCATGATTCGTTCAGTCTGCCATCAATTATTAAATCAATGTCGTGCAATTAAAAATTAAGGGGCTCATCAAAAGCCCCTTAATTTATTCATATTTATTCTTTATCACTTGCGGTTAACTCACCGCCTGTAACTTTGGGGTTTCTTGACCCACGATCTCTTCAAATCGCTGAATTTCATCTTCCAAGTGAGTCAGTAGGTTTTGCATTTTAGGTAAGGCATTTCGACAGCCTGTTAAGCCGACTTCCAATTTATCCAAATAACTGGTCATCGTAATATTGAGGGCCTGTCCATCTAAAACAATAGAAGCCGGGTAGAGTGCATCTAATTTGGCACCATTCCAATATAAAGGTTCACGCGGTCCGGGTACATTAGAAATCACAATATTGAATGCCTGACGTTTTGGCATCATGCCTGACACAATATTTAAGCCCGCTGCACCGTAAACCAATGCACTATAGTTTAAAATTTGATTTGAGTTCATGCGTTTAAAACGCTGTTTCGCATTTAACACACTACGACGAATAATTTGCAGACGTTCTAATGGTGTTTCTTTATTGGTGCCTAAATTGGCTAGAATCATGGTGATACGGTTAGAGACATCAGAATTATCATCACGAATTGAAGCAGGTACCATGGCAATGAGGGGCTTTTTCGGCAATGCATGTTGACTGAGTAAATATTCACGCAGTGCGCCGGAACAGATCGCCAATACCACATCATTAATGGTCACACCGAGTGCTTTGGCAATCTTGCTTAAACGACCCAGATCAAAGGATTGTGCTGCAAAACGACGCGAAGAACTCACGCGTTGATTTAAAATACTGCTTGGTGCCTGGAAACTTGAAACATAGTCAGGATTACGTCCCATATCTTTGCAGATGGTTTGAGATAATTCATACATGACTTTGGGGGTCGCTTCAATTTGCTCTTTTAAAGCACCCATAATTTTTTTTATGCGGCTCTTCTTTTGGGGTTCTTTAAAGCGTTTAGCACGAGGACCTTCAACACACCACAGTGGCACAATACTTTTGGCATGAGGATCACGCGACAGTGATTTTTCAACTAAACGCATGCCGGCAATACCATCGACCATCGCATGGTGAATTTTAAAGTACATGGCAAAGCGGTTGCCTTCAATGCCTTCAATAATATTACAGGTCCAAAGTGGTTTAGCACGATCAAGCAGAGCGCTATGTTCTTGCGAAATATAAGTCAGTAATTCACGGATTCGACCTGGATGAGGAAGTGCGATGTGACGGAAATGATGGTCTAAGTCAAATTCTTGGTCTTCATCCCAAAATAGGCCATTCAGTTTATTATTAAAAGGTGCAACAGGAAGACACTTGGATTTACGAATATCAGCAACGAGATCTTGAATAAATGTTTCAGGTGCATTGTCAGGAATTTGAAATAAAAAGAGTCCACCGACATGCATCGGTTGCTGACGTTTCTCTAGCGACAGAAAAATAAAATCAATAGGGTGTAATGGACGCATAGCGTGGAATGCCTCACTGCAATTTCATTGGCTGTTCTTATTTGAACAGGCTTGTTAGAATTATAAAAACCGTTTTTTCAGTATATCTTTTTTCAAAAATAAAAGAACCGATTTCTGTGTAAGGAAAAGTGAATAAAAAGCCACTGAAAACAGTGGCTTTTTATTGAAAAATTATTTTTTTAGGTTTCCAGCATGTAATCCACATTCTTTATGGGTGGCTTCTTCCCACCACCAACGACCTTCACGTTCATGTTGGTTCGGGAGGACGGGGCGAGTACAGGGTTCACAGCCAATAGAAATAAAACCACGTTCATGCAACGGATTATAAGGAATCTCCATCATACGAATATAATTCCAGACATCCGCGCTTGACCAGTTGGCTAGCGGATTATACTTAATTAACTGCTTACCTGGACCAGAAAAACCGGCATCGGCCTCAACCACAGGAATTTCATTACGAGTACCCGGGCTTTGATCTTTACGCTGACCGGTAATCCAGCCATCTAATGTTGCCAGTTTTTTACGTAAAGGTTGAACTTTACGGATGCCGCAACATTCCTTATGTCCATCTTGATAGAAGCTAAAGAAACCTTTTTCCGTGACCAGTTGTTGCATCGTTTCTGTTTCTGGGAAGCAAATTTCGATATCAATATTGTAATGTTTACGAACTTGGTCGATAAATTGATAAGTTTCTGCGTGTAAACGACCGGTATCTAAACTAAAGACACGAAATGGTTTACCGAGGTGAGAGGCCATATCAATCAAAACCACATCTTCAGCACCTGAAAATGAAATGGCAATTTCACCTTCTTGACTTAAAGCAAGTTCCAGAATCTCGCTGGGAGATTTATCGGCATATTCAGAGGCAAGTGCATCGACAAGGTCAATGGTGGGGATCGTAGTCATGACAGTTCCTGGCGTATAGGCTTGGACACTTAAAAACCTATATTAATTTAATTCACAACGATTTTAATAGAATTGAAATAGCCTGCTTATCACTAAAAAATAAATACTTATGAATAAAACAGATTTAAAAAACAGCACATAGACTGTCAATTTTTAAGCTATGATAGCGCAAAATTTTTCACTGACATTGGGAGAACCCATGGAAATCGTATGTCTTGATCTTGAGGGGGTGTTAGTTCCAGAAATTTGGATTAACTTCGCCAAAAAAACTGGAATTAAAGCATTGGAAGCAACTACACGTGACATCCCAGACTACGATGTGTTGATGACGCAGCGCCTGAATATCTTAAAAGAGCACGGTTTAGGCTTAAATGATATTCAGGAAGTGATTGCAGATATGGGACCTTTCCCTGGTGCAAAAGAATTTGTGAAATGGGTCAGTACTCATTTTCAACTCATTATTCTTTCAGATACGTTTTATGAATTTGCTCATCCACTTATGAAGCAACTCGATTGGCCGACTATTTTCTGTCATAAGTTAGAAACTGATGACGCTGGCATGATCTCTGCCTATAAACTTCGCCAACCCGATCAAAAACGTCAAGCTGTTAAAGCACTTCACGGTTTGAACTTCCGTGTGATTGCAGCGGGTGACTCGTATAACGATACCACGATGCTAGGTGAAGCAGACCACGGTTTCTTGTTTGATGCGCCTGAAAACGTGATTGCTGAATTCCCGCAATTTCCACCAATTCATGGTTATGAAGCGTTAAAAGAAGCCATTCGTAATGCTTCAGTTCGCGATATTCCAGCTTAATTAGATGTTTTAAGCAAAAGAGAAGGGGCGCTTAGAGCGCCCCTTCTTGTTTAATCCTAATTTTTAACGCAATTAGAAGCGGTAACCGATTTTCATACCGTAGCCAATAGCATGATTATCTTCGAAGCTACCTTTTACTATGCCACCTGTTTGAGCTTGTGCATCACCTAACCAGAAATATTTTACACCAGCTTGAATAAAGTAGTTTTCAGCGGGGCTATATTGACCGCCTAAACCAACACTCCAATAACCTTCAGTAGGGCCTAAAGTTGTTACAGGATTACCTGCGCCAGAATCGTATCCAACCGCTGCTGTACCTGACCATTTATTATTAAATTTATGGCCTAACCCTACAGTTGCTGAATATTGATCATCTGAATAATTGATTAGGTCTTGTCCCATAATTTTTAACAATGCTGGGCTGACTGCAAATTGATCCCAATGTACCCAGCGTAAGTTAGCAAAAGCAAGAGTATTTGGTGCTACACCAGTTTGAAGGTCAACATTAACAGACTGCGGTGTTGTTGCATTTACCGTGCTGTTTACTTCACCTAATTGAGAGAAAACGTATTTTTGCTGAGGTGTCAGAATATTTGCATAATTTGGAGATTGAGCAATCGCAGGCAACATAGATGTTTCATGCGATTTAGCTTCATGTTTAATTTCAGAACGGTAAGTTACAGAAGCTTTTAATGCAATTTCAGGGATTTGATAAGCAAAACCAGCTAACCAACCATACGCTTCTTCTTGATCTACTTTAATGTTGTAGCCACTTAATAATGAGTAAGCTGCCCCACGTAATTTAATGTCAGCTTCAACAGTTTGCCAAACCGGGCCAGCATAGAAATTCCAGTTTTCATTAGGTTGATAACCAATTAAAGCAGTTAGATTGTTGGTTCTTACTTCAACAGAAGTGCCTTCAGAACCATTTGAAAAGCTAGAACCATCTACTTGATAAGTCGCATCTGCACCATAAGGTTGGTCATATAAAAGACCTATGGAAATTTTATCAGTTGCTTGAACTTTAATGGCTGCAGAAGGGAAATAGTAGTCATCTCCCATATCTTCAACTTTATTACCGCTGTTATCTTTACCTTTAACAGTCGGATCAAGAACAGAAATACCAGCTTCAGCATAGTTACCTGATTGTAAAAAAGCTGAAATTGACTGTCCAGAACGGTCTAAGCCAGCAGCAAAAACTGAAGCAGATGGAAGTAAACTGATTAAAATTGCTGAATGAATTACTGTAAGCTTCATAGATTCTTTTCCCTGAGTCGCTTCATCTTTTTAAAAGTTACGGGAAAGTAACATAAATAAAAAAAGAGTAAACGCTGAGAACTGAGTGCAAAATGAACTGACTAATTCAAAAAATAGACTTGAATAGAGTAAAAGTACTAACAATACTTTTGTATATTAATGATTTATAAGTAAAAAAATAGAGTAATAAGCTTAAAAAAATAGGGCAATATAAGTAATTTTTTTTTGATCAAATTTAAAACATATAGATTGCGCTATTAAAAAAACAAGTGATGTAATGTAAAAAAGACCATTGTGAACAATGGTCTTTTATTAATTTATCAAATAATTTTAGAAGCGGTAGCCAATTTTTAAGCCGTATCCAAACGCATCATTATCTTCAAAGTCGGCAACATATGAGCTAGAGCCAAAATCAGAAGCTGCTTGAGCTTTTGCATCGCCTAACCAGAAGTATTTAACACCACCAGCAATAAAGTAGTTTGGAGCAGGGCTAAATTGTAAACCTAGACCCACATTCCAATAACCTTCAGTAGGGCCTAAAGTAGAAACTGGGTTACCCGCACCAGAGTCCCAACCTACAGAAACATTACCAGCCCATTGTTCGCTAAGTTTACGACCCACACCTACAGTTGCTGAGATTTGATCATCTGTATAAGAAACGATATCAAAACCATTAGGATTATTAGGAGTTGCACCTACAGCTCCTAATGCTTTTGAAACTTGCTCAAATTTTTCTGGACGAATCGAAAATTCTTTCCAATTTACCCAGCGTAAATTAGCAAAGGCAACTGTATCTGCCATGATGCCTGTTTGAAAATCAAGATTTACAGATTGAGGTGTAGAGATCTTAGTATTTGTATTTACATTATAGATTGCTGCAGCAGGATTCTGTGTAACCAACGCCAAAATATCACTACGGCCGTACTCATTTGTATCTAATTCATGCTCAATTTCAGAGCGATACGTTAGAGATGCTTTTAATGCAATTTCAGGAATTTGATAGGCTAAACCTGCCAACCAACCAACAGCTGAGTCTTCGCTCATATTTGCATTATACTGTCCTAATGCAGTTGTACTACCATAAGCTAGACCACGTAATTGAACATTCCCTTCAACTGTTTGATACACTGGACCAGCATAAATATTGAAGTTTTCAGTTGGTTGATAGCCTAATAAAAGTGAAATATTTTCTGATTTTACTTCAACTTCAGTATTTTCAATACCATTATGGAAAACACCACCGGCTAATGGATTCAAATAAGTATCGGTAGAGTAAGTCGCTTTAGCCCCGAATGGTTGATCGTAGAGTAAACCAAAAGAAAAATTATCAGTAAGTTGAAGTTTTAATGCAGCACTAGGGAAATAGTAATCATCTGCCATTTCTCCAACTGAAGTTCCACGATAAGCAGGAGCTAAGGGTGCAGCTGCACCACCTGGTGTCCAATTATTTTGAACTTTACCAGAAGCACTTGGATCTAAAACAGAAATACCCGCTTCAAAATAGTTACCAGATTGTAGGAATGCTGAAATAGATTGACCTGAACGGTCTAGAGCGGCTGCGAATGCACCTGACATTGGTACTGTTGCAAGAATCATCGCTGTACTAAGTGTTTTTAATTTCATTGTCTGTCTTTCCTTGAGGTACAAATTTTTTTACTGCGGCTTTGTGTTATTTATGCTCAGTATTCATTTTTTGGTAACTTCGGTTTTTTACCGAATATCATTTGTTACTCCATGTCACAAAAATAACACAATAAAAAAAAGAGTAAATGCTCTAGAAAAACAAATAAGTGTATAAATACACTTTATTAGAGCTTTTAATCTAAACAGGGGTGGTGGTGTGTTTTTAATATATTGAAAAATAAAAATAAAAAATGATTAATTGGGATTTGGTTTAGATTTCCATTTGATTAAAAAACAATCATTTAACGTGAAAAGTGTAGTAATAATTTGTTATCTAGATCACACTATTTTTTTCTAGGAATTCTGTGGCTTAGATTAAAGAACTCAATATATTGAAGTCTGGATACTGGGAGCTATTTTTTAGGTTATATCTTTTTATATTTATTCTGAATTTTTAAAAATTCCTGGTCTTATTTATGGGATTAGTAAAGTTTGAGTGGTGAATAAAAAATGTCATTGAAAGTGAATCGATTAAATATTTATTTCATGTGGAAATATGAGTTTCAGAGATTTTGTATATGAAAATTTTGTATTTCTCTAAAACGATTGTGCGCCCTGCGGGAGTCGAACCCGCGTCGGTCACTTAGGAGGCAACTGCTCTATCCAGTTAAGCTAAGGGCACAATGCGCAGCTAATTTAGCGCAAATACTGATAAAAAAAAAGTTATTGTCGAAACAATAACTTTTTAAAAGACAGATCTTTATGGTTTTGGTTATGATTTATTCATCTTGAGTGCTTTAAATAAGCCGAACATCACCACAATCCAGATCGGAATCATTAGTACAGATTCTTTAAAACCTTGCGTCCACATAATATAAAGTACGGTCGCAATAAAGATCAGAACGAGATAATTACTGATTGGAGACCAAAGTGCAGGGAATTTGGTCTGGATTGATGCTTGCTTAACGGCTTGTTTAAATTTCAGGTGAGTCAACGTAATCATCGCCCAGTTTAAAACTAATGCACCCACCACGACATACATCAAATGGCTTAAGGCATCTTCTGGAACAAAGTAGTTTAAAAGTACGCAACCAAAAATTAACAGTGCTGAAAATAAAACAGCAGGAATAGGAACACCTTGTTTATTCACATTTTGGAATACCTTGGGTGCATTGCCTTGCTGTGCCAAGCCGAAAAGCATACGGCTATTGGCATACATGCCACTATTATAAACAGACAGCGCAGCGGTTAAAATAATGAAATTCAGTAAGTGAGCTGCCCAGCCAATACCGAGTTGACTGAAAATCATCACAAATGGACTTTTATCCAGACCACCTAAATCAAGCTGATTCCATGGTACCAACGATAAAAGAATCGTCAATGAACCGATATAGAAAAGTAGAATACGGAAAACGACCTGGTTAATGGCTTTAGGAATGGTCTTCTCAGGATCTTTGGCTTCTGCTGCAGCCATACCAATCAGTTCAATGCCGCCAAAAGCGAACATGAGGAAGGCAAGCATATAGAATAAGCCTTCAAAACCATTCGGGAAGAATCCACCATGAGTCCAAAGATTGCTAAATGAAGAAGTTGAGCCTGCATCGGCGGTCAATAATAAATACAAACCGAACACGATCATGGATACAATCGCAGTTACCTTGATGATGGAAAGCCAGAATTCTGATTCACCATAAAATTTCACATTGCCAAGATTGACTAAAGTAATCACAACGAAAAAGAACAGTACCGATGCCCATGCAGGAATAAAAGGCCACCAGTAATTAATATATTTGGCGACAGCAGTAAGCTCTGTCATGGCCACTAAAATATATAAAATCCAGTAATTCCAACCTGCTAAAAAGCCGGGAAATTTCCCCCAATATTTAAAGGCAAAATGGCTAAATGATCCTGCTACAGGCTCATGTACAATCATTTCACCCAGTTGACGCATGATTAAAAATGCAATCAAACCACCAATGGCATAACCCAAAATGATGGAAGGACCTGCAGATTGAATCACCTGTGCGGAACCTAAGAATAAGCCTGTACCAATTGCTCCGCCCATGGCGATGAGTTGGATATGACGGTTCTTTAAGCCACGCTGAAGTGTAGAAGACTCGTTGTTCAAAGTACTCAGCCCGACAATGGATAAGTTTGTGATTGTAATGGATTGATTTGTATTAGCCTAGTACAACACTACCATGGTCATTGTTATGTGAATAAGTGAAGAATAAAGTTTGTAGATAATTAATAAATGAATCAATAGATTAATTTTATTAATGCAATGACTTGTAAGTTATAAAGGGTTTTTATCAATGCTATTAAGCGTTTCTTTTTTATACTTAAGTCCTGTAGCGAAGGTTTTTGCTGAAAAAAGCATTATGATAAAAGTGATCAACATTGCCCAGATGTTGTTTAAAACAATGATAAATATCAAGGATCAATGAAATGAGTTTTGCTCCACAAATCAAAATTCCAGCAACTTATATGCGTGGTGGTACAAGTAAAGGTGTGTTCTTTAAACTCGATGACTTACCACAAGCCGCACAGCAGCCTGGAACAATTCGCGATCAATTGTTGTTACGTGTGATTGGCAGTCCGGATCCATACGGCAAGCAAATTGATGGCATGGGTGGAGCAAGTTCAAGTACCAGTAAAACCGTGATCTTGGCCAAAAGTTCACAACCAGATCATGATGTGGATTATTTATTTGGACAGGTTGCGATTGATCAGCCTTTTGTTGACTGGAGTGGTAACTGTGGCAACTTAACGGCTGCCGTAGGTTCATTTGCCATTTCCAACGGCTTGGTCAGTGCAGAGCGGATTCCTGAAAATGGCATCTGTACGGTGCGAATCTGGCAAGTGAATATTCAAAAAACCATTATTGCGCATGTGCCCATCACCCATGGGCAAGTGCAGGAAACTGGTGATTTTGAACTGGATGGCGTGACGTTCCCCGCAGCAGAAGTTCAGATTGAATTTCTAGATCCTGCAGATGATGGCGAAGATGGTGGTGCCATGTTCCCGACTGGAAATGTAGTGGATACTTTTGAAGTTCCCAATATTGGTACTTTCCAGGCTACTTTTATTAATGCCGGTATTCCGACCATCTTCTTGAATGCAGAAGAGATTGGTTATGCAGGAACTGAATTACAAGACGCCATTAATGGCGATGCGCAAGCACTGGCTCGTTTTGAAACCATTCGTGCCTATGGTGCAAAACAGATGGGATTAATCCAGGATATTTCCGAAGCTGAAAAGCGTCAACACACGCCTAAAATTGCCTTTGTGTCTAAACCTAAAGCCTATACATCTTCAAGCGGTAAAGACATTCAAACCACTGATGTCGATTTGCTGGTTCGTGCCTTGTCGATGGGCAAACTGCACCATGCCATGATGGGAACGGCTGCAGTTGCCATTGGCACTGCTGCTGCGATTCCGGGAACATTGGTGAATTTAGCGGCAGGTGGGGGATCGCGTGAAGCGGTACGTTTTGGGCATCCTTCTGGGACTTTACGTGTCGGTGCGCAAGCGGTTCAGGAAAATGGACAATGGCAGGTGAAAAAGGCGGTGATGAGCCGTAGTGCACGAGTGTTGATGGAAGGCTGGGTTCGAATTCCTGAAGATAGCTTGAAGTAGTAAACAAGATAGAGAATCTTGCGAGAAAGCAGTATCATGAGTCGCAAGTTCTCTGTCGATGATGACAAGAGCGTTGTATATTAGATCAATCATTGATTTCTGATTTTTAGATCTACGAACCAAGGCAAAGTATTCGAGGCGAATGTGTCATCTTTAACTGACGTACATGCAAATGTATTAACCCAAGCACAGCAACGTATTCAACAAGATTTATTGACGGCATTAGATGCATTTTCTATTCCAGAACCGCTGAAAGGCGCTGTGTATCATGCTGTGATGCTGGGTGGTAAACGTGTACGTCCAGCACTGTGTTATGCGACTGCTGCCATCAAGCCCAATGCAAATTTTGCTGCGGTACGTCGTGCGGCAGTGGCGATTGAAATGATTCATTGTTATTCGCTGGCACACGATGATTTGCCATGTATGGATAATGATTTGTTGCGTCGCGGTCAGCCGACCTGTCATGTGGCTTTTGGTGAAGATACAGCATTACTTGCCGGTGATATTTTACAGTCGATGGCCTTTGAAATATTAGGCAGCCGTTTGTTTGATCAAGGGCCTGCGGTTGATTCGTCTATTGTGTTAAAACAGATGCAAATTTTGGCGACTGCCAGTTCAAAAATGGTCTGTGGTCAGGTACTGGATTTACAGGCTGAAGGCAAGCATGTCAATCAAGAAGCTTTGGAAAATATTCACCGTAATAAAACCGGTGCACTCATTTCTGCTGCGGTGATGATGGCTGCGGTATGTGTGTTTGAAGGCACCGATCAAGCGATTCCTAAATTACGTGAATATGCGCAAGCGATTGGACTGGCTTTTCAAGTTCAAGATGACATTCTGGATATTATTTCTGATACAGAAGTGTTGGGGAAAACTGCAGGTAAAGACCAGCAAGTGGACAAATCCACTTATCCTGCATTAATGGGCTTAGACAATGCGCAAGCTTATGCAAAAGATTTGCACGATCAGGCCTTTAGTGCTTTAGCCATTTTTGGTGACAATGCAGCTGAACTCAATCAGATTTCACAATTTTTATTGTCGCGCAAAAGCTAAATACTGGGCTTTAGAAAGTGTAATTTAGAAAAATTGAATTAAAAAAGAGGACATGGCGTCCTCTTTTTTATGTGCTAAAAATTATTTAGAGTCTTGATATAAACGATCACCTTCATCGAAACGTGTGGTTATTTCTTCGGTTGGTGCTTTACCCATTAAGCTCACCACGATAATGGCAATCAGTGAGCAAATGAAACCTGGAATAATTTCATAAAGCCCGGTATCGCTAAACATATTTTTCCAGAGGATGACCACAACCGCACCGATCAACATGCCGGCAAGTGCGCCATTGAGTGTCATACGACGCCAGAACAATGACAGAATAATCAGTGGACCGAAGGCAGCACCGAAGCCAGCCCAAGCATAAGCCACCAAACCTAAGACTTTAGATTCAGGATTTCCAGCCATCCAGATTGCAAGCAGGGCAATCAGTAGCACCATTAAGCGACCAATCCAGACCAATTCTGTTTGCGTTGCATTTTTGCGTAAGAATGATTTGTAAAAGTCTTCAGTTAAAGTACTTGAGCAAACCAGTAACTGGCAGCTTAAGGTACTCATCACTGCGGCTAAAATGGCAGCCAAAACAATCCCTGCAATCCATGGATTAAACAGGATTTTGGTCAGTTCCATAAAGACGGTTTCTGGATTGGCGGTCACTGCACCGGCAAGTTCAGGGTGTTGCTGGAAGTAGGCAATACCAAAGAAACCGGCAGCCACTGCACCGCCTAAGCAAAGAATCATCCAGGTCATGCCAATACGACGTGCATTTGGAATGGAGGTGACTGAATCTGCAGCCATAAAACGCACAAGAATATGCGGTTGACCAAAGTAGCCCAAGCCCCACGCCAATAATGAAAGAATGGCAACAAAGCTTAAATTGCCAATCACGTCGGTTGCTTGTGGGCGAGCAGCTTCAAGTGCCAAAGTCACTTGATTCATATCGGCAAAGCTTAAGACAGCAACCACAGGAGTTAGCAACAAGGCAAAAATCATAAGACCGGCTTGAATGGTATCGGTCCAGCTGACCGCCAAGAAGCCACCAATAAACACATAACTGATGGTGGCAATCGCACTGACCCAAAGCGCCGTGCTATAGGACATGTCAAACATGCTTTCAAATAAACGTGCGCCTGCAACCATGCCTGAAGCACAGTAAATGGCAAAGAAAATTAAAATAATGAAAGCAGAAGTAATACGCAGAATTTTCTTTTGATCATTAAAACGATTGGAGAAATAGTCTGGCAAGGTCAAGGCATTGTGCTGAACTTCGGTGTGAACACGAAGACGTCCGGCAACAAGTCGCCAGTTTAGCCATGCGCCAATGATCAAGCCAATTGCAATCCACATTTCAGATAAACCTGAAAGATAAATTGCGCCAGGAAGTCCCATGAGCAACCAGCCACTCATATCTGAAGCACCAGCAGAGAGCGCTGTTACGAAACTACCTAAACGACGACCCCCCAAAATGTAATCAGAGAAGTTGGCTGTCGCGCGATAAGCCATGAGGCCAATCACAATCATGGCGACAATATAAAAAAGAAAGGTAATTAAGGTCGGATTCAGGGAGCTCATACGGTATCCATTTACAAGGTGGACAGTAGATCGAAACAAAGGCTTATAAAAAGAAGCACAAATAATTTCAAAAAATAACGCGAAATTTAATCATAATTTCACAATGATTGCAGAGTTTTTCGCAACCGAAATAAAAATAGACAGCCAATGCTGTCTATTTTATAGAAAAAATGCAGAGCTTTATGGATTACGACCCATCACGCCACGAATGGTGTTCATGATATCTGCAGGCAATACGACAGTTTTGGCATTATTAGATTTCGCCATCTCTTGCATGGCTTTGACATACTGTTCACCCAGCAAGTAAGCAACAGGGACTTCTTTATCACCGACCGCAGAAGTAATCATCTCAATGGCACGTTGTGATGATTCAGCCAAGACCACTTGTGCTTCAGCATCACGACGTGAAGCTTCTAAACGACCATCTGCTTCTAAAATGGCTGCCTGTTTTTCTCCATCTGCTTTGGTCACGGTAGCACGGCGCTGACGTTCAGCTGCTGCTTGTGCTTCCATCGCCGATTGCATGGTGCTGGATGGTTGAATATCTTGAATTTCAACGGTTTTTAGCGTAATACCCCAATCGGAAATATCATCAGAAATAGCCGCTTTCAGTTTTGCCTTAATGTGGTCACGTGATGACAAAGCATCATCCAAATCCATTTCACCGACAATTGAACGCAGTGAAGTCTGTACCAGGTTTTGAATCGCCCAGGTATAGTTTTCAATGCCGTAGACTGCTTTTTCTGGTGTAGTGATATTGATATAAGCCATGGCATTCATCAGTAAAACGGCGTTATCACGGGTAATCACTTCTTGAGAAGGAATATCCATCACGATGTCTTTGGTGGTGACTTTATAAGCGACTTCATCCACATAAGGAATTACAAAATTCAGACCCGGTGTCAGGGTGGTATGGTATTTACCCAAACGTTGTACAATCCATTTATACCCTTGGGGAACAATGCGTACACCTTTAAAAATGGTGACACCTGCAAAAACCAGAAGAGCTAAAACAATAATAGATCCACCAGACATGTTATTTCCTCGCTTTATATATTTTCATTATGTGAATGGTGTGGCTTGACCACGAGATCATTGCCGAGAATATCGACCACGCGAACCCGATCGCCCACCTGAACTGGTGTTAAGGTACGGCAGTTCCATTCGTCAGAGCCCAAAACCGGCATGGGGAAACGGACTGTAATGAGGTCATGTTCCATATGGGTTTGAATGACCATACCGACCTGACCAATAGTCGCCTCACGAGATAAACCGGCTTTGGTTTTATCGATTGAAAGCGGTTTAATAAATTTAAACCACAGTAAAGTGCACAGGACGGACAAGATAATCCAGGTGACGATTTGAGTGATGAAGCCCATCATCGGGAACATCCAAAGTAAAACACCCACCATGATGGCTGCCAGACCAAACCATAGTGCAGCAAAAGCGGGGATTACCAATTCAGAAAGAATGAGCAAAATACCCAATACAAACCAGTGCCAAGGTTCGAAAGCAAATTCCATACATCTACTCGTGTATTGTTAAAATTGATATAGATAACCAAGCGTCTATATCAATTTAGCAGATGAGTAAGTCTTTGAATATTAAAAAAGCATCTTTTTTAAATTTTGGCTTTGGGGGCAGCTTTGAACGCGGCTGGGGACTTTTTAAAATCGGTAATGGCTTTTTCAATCGCAACGATTTTTAGTTGGGTGGCTTTTTCACCCTCTAAAATGGATTGATTGCTGGCTTTCAAATCCAATGTGCCCAAGTGTCCCACTTTAGGCTGGATCACCACAGTGGCTTGACTGAGTTCTTCATTAATACTTTGCTGTCCCATAATATTAATGGTTTGATCGAGCAAACCCCACATGTTTAGAGGTTTGCCACCGACGGGACGTGCAGAAATATCTACCGCAATGACAATATCAGCACCCATATCTTTCGCTGTTTTTACCGGAATCGGGCTGACTAAACCGCCATCGACATATTGTTTTCCACCAATCGTTGCAGGTACGAATACATTTGGAATACTGCATGAGGCACGAACTGCCTGACCTGCATTGCCTTTAATAAATTCGGCTTTACGGCCAGTGTCCAGACGTGTCGCCACTGCGGCAAAACGAATCGGGAATTGCTCAATCGGTTTATTGGCAATGTGCTTGTTGACATAGTTTTGCAATTTTTGGCCTTGCACAACGCCTTGACTGTTTAAGGTCAAATCACGAATGTCAGATTCTTTGAGGGTAAGTGCAATTTGCTGCAGTTGGTATGGCGTTTTGCCACTGGCATAAATGCTGCCAACAAAACTACCGGCACTGGTGCCGGTGACAATTTTCAGTTTAATGCCATGTGATTCTAAAACTTTCAATACCCCAATATGGGCAAAACCTTTGGCTCCGCCACCTCCCAGAGCAATGGCAACTACGGGTTCACGTGCTTTTATGATTGTTGTTTGCGGAGGAGTTTTAGTGACTTTATCACAGCCGATCAGGCTAAGCGCAAGGAGACCCATTAAAGAATATTGCACAAACTTCATAATTAAAATTGGACGCTAAATAGACAAAAGTTGCGCACATGACAGCAGATTGTTGTAATTTTGGCTAGCTATTTTTTATACGATTTTGTAACGGTTTGGCCAACCAGTCTGGATTTTTCGGAGAAAATTTCCCCACGTACCGATTCAATATCTGTTCTAAATCTTGTTCATAATTTCCAGTCGGTTGAAACACGCCTAAGCAATAAATGGTTTTATGGTCGTAATCAAAAGAAAACATCACAATCGGGATATGGGCACCCACGGCAATACGATAAAAACCACTTCTAAGCGATTCCGCCTGTTTGCGCGTTCCTTCAGGCGCCATACCCACCCAAATCTGGTTTTGAGTATTAATAAAGTCGATAATTTGCTGAGTTGTGCCTTGTTGAATACTGCGATTAACTGGAATCACGCCAATCCATTCAAGTAAGGGTTTCAGCGGGGTTTTAAATAACGTGTGTTTGCCAAAAATGGTAATTTTAATGCCCAGTCCGAGCAGCGCCGTAAAACCATGCCAGGCATCTATGTTCGATGTGTGTGGGGAAATAATTGCCACGGCTTTAGGCAGGTTTGGAAATTCACCTTCAAAACTCCAGCCTTGGGCAAGAAATAATTTTTTGAAAATATTTCGGCTTAAGCTGCTACCGCGAGCAGGTACTTGATCGGGCAATGTTGGGAAATGTGCTGACATGGTTTTATCGGCCTCCCTGACAAAAGTTTATTGCATTTTAATTATGTTAAGCTTTTGTTAAATAAGATTCATTGGCAAAATGTAAACTCCAATTCAGCTTGCTTGATAAAAATAATCAATCCGGTTTTGATCATAAGGGCAGACTATGCCAAGTACACGTAACATCTATCTCTTGTTGTTCTCTTTATATTGGGCGCAAGGTTTACCTGTTGGTTTTATGACGCATGCTTTGCCGGTGATTTTACGTGCCCAAGGGGTGTCACTGGCACAGATTGGTGGCTTTGGGTTATTGATGTTGCCTTGGTCGATTAAGATTTTTTGGGCGCCGTGGGTCGATCGTTTTGGCTATTCAGCTTTTGGACATTACCGGAGTTGGATTGTTCCGACTCAGTTATTGAGTGTGGTTGTACTCATTGGTTTATCATTCCTACCGATCCAGGTTTTAAATCAGCCCGAATATTTACTGGCTTTTTTTGTGGCTTTACTGAGCATGAATTTGGTCGGTGCGACCCAAGATATTGCAACCGATGGCTTGGCAGTCAATATTCTGAAAAATGAACAACAGCATTGGGGCAATACTTTTCAGGTAATTGGTTCACGACTGGGTTTTATTGTCGGTGGTGGCGCGATTTTATGGGCACTGGACTGGCTGGATTGGCAAATCACTTTTTTAGTTTTGGCAGGGCTGGTTCTTCTAAATACATTACCAATTTTGTTTTTTAAAGAACCTACGCGATTCCAGCATATTCAGCTAGGTGCTGATAAAGAATCATTTAGCTGGAGCAAAGTAAAAAGTTATCTGGCTTATTTTCATCAAAGCCGCAGTCTGGCTTTATGGTTAGGGGTACTGATTACTTTTAAAATTGCCGACGGTTTAGCCGGTCCTTTACTTAAACCTTTAATGGTGGATATGGGACTGACACTTTCCCAAATTGGCATTTATGTGACCATGCTTGGGGCATTAGCGGCTTTAATCGGAGCAGGATTTGCTGGACTGAGTCTGAAGTATATTTCTCGTGCAAACGCGCTATTGAGTTTTTCTGTATTAAAAATTTTCAGTTTGGCTGCATACACATGGTTAGCATTTCAATATGAGTCACAACAGCTAGTTAAGCCATGGGTGATTTATTTGATTAATGCAGCTGAAGATATGATTTCAGCCATGTTATTGGTGGTGATGCTAACTTTGGTGATGCAATACAGCCGCAAACATTTCGCAGCAACAGATTTTACTTTTCAGGTGGCACTGATGGCGACGGTCAGTGGGGGACTATATAGCCTAAGTGGAATATTGGGTGATCTTTTAGGTTATGCAAATTATTTAGCCTTCATCACCTTGATTGCAATGCTTTGTTTGTTGCCTGTTCTTAGATGGAAAACCACGCTGCAATAATGCGATAAAAGCTTTTTAATTCAATTAAATATCTATTTAAAATCTAAGGAATAAAAAAGATAACCTAATAAAATCTAAATCATTTTTTTAAATATTTCTAAACAGTAACATCTGTTACAAAATAACTTAGGGGTATTTAAAAATGAAAACCAAAATTGCAGCAGCAATTGCTTTAACTCTACTTGTAGGCTCTACTTTTGCTGCGCCAACTTTCTATGGGGAAGTGGATGCAACTATAAATTACTTGCCAGAAAACAATGCCAATACAGCAGACCGTGATGTGGTGGAACTCAGTTCAAACAACTCGTTTATTGGTTTAAAAGGTGATGAAAAACTTACAGATCGCTTAAGTGCTTTGTATCAAGCGGAATTTACTTTTTATGTCGATGATGGTGAAAACGGTACGGATGTCTTTGTTCCACGTAATTTATTGGTTGGTCTGAAGGACGAAAAATTAGGGGCTTTAAAAGCCGGTAAAATTGATACGCCAGTGAAACAATTATCTTCAACTGTAGATACCTTCAATAACTACATTGAAAATACAGCAGATGTGCATGGTATCTTGGCAGGTGAAAACCGGATTGATAATGTTCTTGTATATGAGACACCTGCATTCAAAATTGGTACCGGTAAATTAGAAGCAAAAGCGTTATTGGCAACAGGTGAAGGCGATACGATTAAAGCGACTAAAGGTGGCACCAAGGTCGCGGGTCGTGGTTTAGGGGATTCATGGTCTACTTCTGTAACGTATACAGATAATCTTTTTGTCGTCGGTTTAGGTTATGACAAAGCCATCCCGAGTCGTTTCAATGGTAAAGGTTTCTTAAATGCAACCTCTATAGAAAATACTGTAGCTCTAAATCAGACCATTGAAGCTGATACGATCCGTGCAATTGGCCGTTTAAATTTAGAAAATGGATTGTCATTAAGAGCACTTTATCAAACTTCAGATGTCGGTCGTCCAAGTGCTAACCCTGCTACAGTAGCTTTAGCAAATACGATTGATGATGCACAAGGGTGGTTGTTGGGTGCTGAATATAATATTCCAACAGCAAAGGCTTGGACTGTAAAAGCTCAATATAGTCAAAATACCACAGCATTTAAATCGAATGCAGTGGATACCAATGACTTTGAAGCGAAACAAATTCTTGCAGGTCTTGATTATGCATTTAACAAGCAAGTTAAGGCATACGGTTATGCAGGTTATTTAACGCTTGAACAAGGTTCTAAAGAAGATAAACAACCTGTATTAGGTACAGGTCTGGAATACAGATTCTAATTTTTATTTAGATTTAAAAAGGCGATGGAAACATCGCCTTTTTTATTATTTTTTATTAAGTGAGTTTTAAGTTTTGTATTTTAGATTAAGATATCAGTAAAAAGATTAGTCAGTAATCATGTCAAATATAATCAGTCCAATACGCAATAAGATAAAGCCAATTTCTTTAAGCCAGTTTAATTTATTGCTCGCCATTTGGTTGGGTGTGGTTCTGAACTTTGCTTTTTTTCAAAAAATACAAAGCTTGACCCCGTATCAAGGTCCTAAAGTCTACTTGTTTTTAATCGCGACTGTATTGGTGATTGTTGCAGCTTATAACTTCATTTTTCAACTGATCCAATGGAAATGGAATGCAAAAATCTTTGCCTATGTATTGCTTTTTATTGGCGGTTTTACTGCATATTTTGTCAATAGTCTGGGGGTGGTGATTTCACCTGAACAAGTTCAGAATATGATGCAAACCGATGCGCGTGAAGTACAGGATTTATTGTCTTTACGCTTTGTTTTATGGACACTGGTATTTGTTGCATTTCCAATGATCTGTGTCAGTTTAGTTCGAGTAAAACCTGAAGCTTTCTCTAGCAAAGTCATTAAAAAACTGCTTAATGGTGTAGGCTCATTGGTCTTGGTGGGTGGATTGTTATTTCTCTTTTATGTGGATTATGCCGCGATCTTTCGTGAACATCGTGATTTAAAAGGCATGATTTCTCCACAAAATACCATCTCATCGACACTCTCTTATTATCGTAAATCTAAACCTGTGCAGAATTTGCCTTTAGTCACTTATGGTGATGATGCCCATTTGCTTCAGCCAGCGACTAAGCAGAATAAACCAAAATTGATGGTCTTGGTGGTAGGTGAAACTGCACGTGCAGAAAGTTTTTCTTTAAATGGCTATGCCAAAAATACCAATCCTGAACTTTCTAAACTGGATATTATTAATTTTAATCAGGTGAGTTCATGTGGTACGGCAACAGCAATTTCAGTACCGTGTATGTTCTCTGGAATGTCACGTTCAGATTATGATGAACAGCTTGCCAGTCACCGTGAGGGAATGCTCGATATTGCACAGAGAGCAGGCTATAAAGTGACGTGGATGGACAATAATTCTGGCTGTAAAGGCACCTGTAATCGGGTGGAGCAGTATCAAATTCCACAACAGTTAAAAGATAAATGGTGTGCTAAAGATGGTGATTGTTACGATGAAATTTTGGTGGATAGTTTAAAAGCCTATCTTGCGGCTATTCCTGAAACTGACAAAACCCCGCGTTTAATTGTGATCCATCAAATGGGCAGTCATGGACCGGCTTATTACCAGCGTTCAACAGATAAATTCCAACCATTTAAACCCAGCTGTGATAGCAATGCGATTCAAGGCTGTAGCAGCACAGAATTATTGAATAGTTATGATAATTCGATTGTGTATACCGACCATGTTCTAAGCTCGCTCATTCAGGTACTAAAAGGCAATACCAGCTATCAAACCGGATTCTGGTATTTATCCGATCATGGTGAATCGACAGGGGAACATGGTTTATATTTACATGGTTCACCGTATGCGATCGCACCAACGCAACAAACCCATATTCCAATGTTGATGTGGTTTTCACCGGAATGGGCTCAACACAATTCTGCACAAATCACTTGCTTAGCTAAGCAAAAAAGCAAAGAATTAAGCCAAGATAACTTGTTCCCCAGTCTGCTAAGTTTGCTAGATGTTAAAACCCAAGTCATTGATGAACAAAAAAATATGTTGCAGCAGTGTGAATCAAAAAAGAAAGCGTGAGTTTAAAGCATGACTAAAATATTAATGATTGAAGATGATTTTATGATTGCTGAATCCAGCATGACTTTGTTGAAATATCAGCAATTTGATGTGGAGTGGGTCAACAATGGGATTGATGGTTTAAAAAAACTGACCCAAGAAAAATTTGATATTGTCTTGCTTGATCTTGGTTTACCGATGATGGATGGTATGCAGGTATTGAAACAAATTCGTCAGCAGTGGTCAGCTTTACCTGTTCTGATTATTTCCGCACGTGATCAATTACAAAACCGTGTGGATGGCTTGAACAATGGGGCCGATGACTATTTGATTAAGCCCTATGAGTTTGATGAATTGTTGGCGCGTATTCATGCTTTGTTACGCCGTAGTGGTGCAGAATCAGCATTTCAAGACAGTCCGCAAATCATTCGTTATGGTGATTTAGTTCTGGATGTGGAGCAGCATATTGCCAAGTTTAAGGGGCAATATATCGACCTTTCCAATCGTGAATGGGCGATTTTGATTCCTTTAGTCAGTCATCCCAACAAGATTTTTTCTAAAGCCAATTTAGAAGATAAATTGTATGATCTGGATAGCGAAGTGAGCAGTAATACCATTGAGGTCTATGTCCATCATTTACGTGCCAAACTGGGTAAAGATTTTATTCGCACCATTCGCGGGTTAGGCTATCGACTCGGACAACTATAAGGTCAGCAACTGGTGCAGTCACAGTATTCATTAAAAAAACGCCTGATTATTTATATCTCTGTTTTTAGTATTGCATTGGGGTGCTTGCTGATTTTTTCTGCTTATCGAATTGCATTGGAAGAAATCAATGAAGTTTTAGATGCGCAGATGCAAAATTTGGCAGAACGCGTCGCTGCACATGATCCAGAACCGGTTCAAAGCCAGTTTGATCCATCCAAGCATTATCATGAAGAAGATTTATTTGTTGATGTCTGGGCTTATGCCAATCAAGATCATAAAACGCATGATTTAGATCTGTTGATCCATCCTGTTCATAAAGCAGGATTTTACACCCACAAAACCGCACAAGACATTTGGCATACTTATGTTTTACCTTTAGAGCATTATCAGGTTCAGGTCAGCCAGCAGCAATCGACACGGCAGCGTTTGGCATTAGAGCTTGCTAGCAGTATGTTTATTCCTTACCTGCTATTTATGCCTGTTGTGATTTGGGGTTTAAGCTGGATTATTAGCCGAAGTTTACAGCCACTCGATGATTTTAAAGCTGAATTGGCACAACGAGATTCAAACGAATTAAGCGCCATCCAACTCAGTGATTATCCTGTTGAAATTGTTCCGACCATTACTGAAATGAATCATTTGTTTGAGCGTATTTCACATTCGCAACAGGAACAGCGACAATTTATTGCCGATGCCGCACATGAATTACGCACGCCCATCACTGCATTAAATTTACAAATGAAAATTCTGTTAAAACAATTTCCAGAAGATCACGATTTACAGAATTTGAGTAAGGGATTAATCCGGATTCAACATCTGGTCAGCCAGTTACTCAATCTGGCTAAACAAGATGCTTCAATTTTGAATGTGGAAGCCAAACAGCAGTTTTTACTCAATCAGGTGGCGGCTAATTGCGTTGAACAGTTGATTCATTTAGCCATGCAAAAAGAAATTGATTTGGGCATGGAGCGCCAAGAAGATGTGCTGTTGAATAGCCAAGAATCAGCCGTTCATTCCATTATTTTTAATCTGATTGATAATGCGATTAAATACACACCCAATCAAGGCGTGATTAATGTTTCTGTATTTGAACAAAATGGTTTTGCTATGGTTCAAGTTGAAGATAGTGGGCCGGGGATTGCACCCGAGTTACATGAGCAGATTCTTAAGCGCTTTTATCGGATTCATCATCATTTAGAAATGGGTAGCGGTTTGGGACTTTCTATTGTCGATAAAGCCACGGAACGATTAGGCGGCAGTATCTCTTTTTCAAGGAGTGAAAGTCTGGGAGGTTTACAGGTGAATGTGCAATTGCCACTAGTCAAGCAGATTTAAAAATCCATCACTCTGGAGAGGATGGGGTAATGGTAAAACGCTTATAATTAAATAGATAAAAAATCACATTCACCAACCAGATAATCCATGCCGTCCACAGGTTATGACTGAGAAAATGCGCTCCACGCATCATCTGTGCCCAACCCATGGCAAACCCTAAAATACAGCCCGAGACCAGAAAAAAGTAGGCACGCTTTCTATTGGATTGGCGAAAGACAGCATAGCCTGCCATGAGCGCAAAGCCAGTTGAGGCATGACCACCTGGGAAACAATGTCCTTTAGTAGCAGAAAAATCCCAGAAGAAACCCTGAGATGTCGGAATCGTGCTATTCCAAGGACAGGCATGGGCAGATTGAGATTTTAACAGCCCAATGATCGAGGTCGAGAGAATCACCATGCAAAAGAAATAACCATAGCACCAGCGCACGGGTCTTAATTTTTTAACTTTGAACGAAGCCAGCCATATAATAAAAAAACTGGCATACACTAAAATGATCAGATCTTTCACATAGCGGTGATTCAGTTTGGCTAAATACCAGTTATCACGGAGCAAGAATTTCCCCGATTCATTTACCCACGGATGAATCAGTGCAAGATCCAGTGATCCACCGATAGGAAAGAAGACCCAAAGCATGCAAAAACTAATCACCAAGAAGCAGCCTTGATAGAGGATGAAGCGTTGCTTGTCGTGCATAAAAAAGATCGATTGATTTTATTTGCGCTATTACAACAATAAAAACTTAATCTAGACTTAAGTAATCGCTGAATGGGTGTCTAAACCCTTAGAAGATTGTGCGGATATGATTTGTAGATATGCCAATAACTTTGTGCCCAATCCTGATAAGCATATTCAGGAAACAGCATAATCATGAATGTCTTCAGTGCTAGATTAGTCCACAAGATTTGTGAGGTATGAAAATGACGATTCGTGCTGTTTTATTTGACCTGGATAATACCTTAACCCATCGTGATCAAAGTATTTTGGCGTATAGTCAACATCTGGCCAGTACCTATCAGCAGCAATTACAGCATGCTGAAATCTGCCAGATTCAGTCGATTATTCGCCGTATTGATAATGGCGGTTACCCTAAAAAAGAGTTGCTCACCCATCCGAGTATTGCCGCTTCCGTGGCTTATGCGCTACAGCAAGAACTGAAATGGAACAGTCTGCCGGACTTAGATGAATTATCACAATTCTGGTTTCAGCAATTTGGATTATCTGCGGTTGCCATGTCAGGTGCGAATAGCCTATTAGCAGATTTAAAACAGCAGGATTATAAACTGGCAGTGGTTTCCAATGGTGGACATGCCACCCGTTTAACCATTTTACAAGGCTTGGGTTTTAACCATTATTTTGATGAAATTGTCAGTTCTGAACTGGTCGGTATCAGTAAACCGAATGCTGAAATTTTTCTACATACTAGCCGTCAATTGGAGGTTGAGCCGCAACATTGTCTTTTTATTGGAGATCATCCAGTCAATGATATACAAGGCGCAACTCAAGCGGGTATGAAGGCTTTATGGCTGCAAGGTTTTCATGATATTGATAGCCATCAGCAGATGAATACGATTCAAAATTTAGCTGAAATTAAACAATATTTATAATGCCTAATGTGGCTTATCTTTTTTTGGAAATAGAAGTGACATTTATATAGATAAAAAAAGCGACTCTTTCGAGTCGCGCTGAAAATCGTATTAAGTTTAAGAGCAGGTTTAAAAATCAGGTTTAAGAATCAAGTTTAAAATTTAAGCCTTAAAACATGGTGTCTTCTGAATTAGCAGAAATTTTATGAATAGATAAATCGGCACCACGAAATTCATCTTCTTGTGATAAACGGATGCCCATCGTGATTTTGAGTGCACCGTATACCAGAAATCCGCCAGCAAGTGCAATGGAGATTGCGAGGAGGGTACCAATCATTTGAGAAATTATGGAAACATTGCCGAGTCCGCCTAACCATTGTTGTCCGAAAACACCTACCGCCAAGCCACCAAATGTACCGCATACACCGTGCAATGGCCAAACGCCCAAGACGTCATCGACTTTAAGTTTATTTTGCGTATAGGTAAAGAGTTTCACGAAGATCACACCTGCAACTGCTCCAATAATAAGCGCTCCAACCGGATGCACCACATCAGAACCTGCACAAATTGCCACTAAGCCCGCCAAAGGACCATTGTGTAAAAAGCCGGGGTCATTTTTGCCCATAAAGTTGGCAGCAATGGTTCCACCGACCATCGCCATGAGTGAGTTAATCGCCACCAGACCTGAAATGGCATCCAGACGTTGCGCGCTCATCACGTTAAAACCAAACCAGCCCACGATTAAGATCCAGGAACCCAAAGCCAGAAAAGGAATGGAAGAGGGCGGATGTGCGCTCACTCGGCCATCTTTTTTATAACGGCCATAGCGTGCACCAAGTAAAAGCACCGCGACTAAAGCCATCCATCCGCCCATCGCATGCACCACTACAGAACCGGCAAAGTCATGGAAACTTGCACCAAATGTACTTGCTAACCATTTTTGTAAGCCCAAGTTGCCATTCCAGGCAATGCCTTCAAAGAAAGGATAGATCAAGGCGACCAATAATAAAGTAGCAATCGCTTGAGAACGCATTTTGGCACGTTCAGCAATACCGCCAGAAATAATGGCAGGAATAGCCGCAGCAAAAGTCAGCAGGAAGAAACAGCGCATCAGGTTATAGCCATGATCCGCAGCTAAGGTTGCGCCAATATGGAAAAAATGTTGTCCATAAGCAATGTAATAGCCAACAAAAAAGTAGGCGATGGTTGAAATGGAAAAATCAGTCAGAATTTTACTCAGCGCATTGACCTGGTTTTTATGTCGTACTGTGCCCAGCTCCAAAAATGCAAAACCTGCATGCATGGCTAAAACTAAAACTGCACCAAGAAGGAGAAAGAGTAAATCAATATTTTGCATATTTTAGCCCCATTTTAGTGCTGTTTTTCACAAAAAGAAGATCAGTATATCGAGACCTAAGATTTGAGGAAGAGCTTTGAAAAAGGGAAATATTGATCATTCATTTAAAAAAATGCTCAAGACTCGATATAAAGCAAAGCATGATTTTTAGATGCATTTCATGCACCAATTTAAGGCAAGAGATTTAAATTAAAGTATATATAAATATATGATTACTAAATTAAATTTAGGACTTGTGGTTTTGTTTATTTTTTCGGCATTTCCCCCTAGCACTGAATAGTGGCAATGTTATTGATCTAAAATATTAAAAATAATTTAAAGATAAAGTAAGCAATGCATTTTGATGAAGCAGTTTTAGCTGCTTTTATCATCAATTATGGTGCATTTTGAAAAATTTGTACTCATTCTAAATCTAAACGCAGTGTGATGTAGATACCAATACGGTAGGGTAAACTGAATGTCTTAAAACTAGATAAGATGAATAATTAATCAATATAGGATACAAAACCAATAACAAATTGGTAGTTTTAGTTTTGATCTAGCAGTTGCAACCCTAGAAGATAAGTGCTCATTTTATATTGTATTTTAAGGGTTAAAGATGAAACGGAGTATGCTTGCATCATTACTGACGCTGGTCGGTTTTAATACATTTGCAGCGGAAGGGACTCAATTTGACTGGAGTTATGCAGCACAAACTGCACCTGCACAATGGGGCAAAATCAAGCCTGAATATCAAGCCTGCGAAGGGGTGAATCAAGCGCCTATTAATATTGATCAAACCATATCCGCAACACTGCCTGCTTTAAAATTGAATTACAGCTCAAAAGCGGACACCATTATCAATAATAATCGTACCGTGCAAATCAATTTTGCTGAGGGCAGTACCCTAGAATTAGAGCAAAAAGTCTTTCATCTCAAACAATTCCATTTACATAGTCCAAGTGAAAACGCCATTAAAGGAAAAAGCTTTGCCATGGAGATGCATTTGGTGCATGCCACTGAACAAGGCGAGTTAGCCGTGGTCGCCGTGATGTTTGAAGAAGGTCAGGAAAATAAAAAGCTGAAAAAACTATGGAAAGAATTACCGAAAAAAGCCGGCAATACCGTACAACTGAAACATCAAGATTTAGCTACTGCATTCTTACCTGAAAATTTAGATTATTATCGTTTTAATGGTTCTTTGACTACACCACCGTGTTCAGAAGGCGTACGCTGGATTGTGCTTAAAGATATTCAACAAGCTTCAAAACAACAGATTCAGACATTTTCAAGCTTGATGGAACATCCCAATAACCGTCCTGTGCAACCGACCAATGCACGCCTGGTTCTTGAATAATTACATCCCAATAAAAAAGCAGATCATTTGATCTGCTTTTTAAAATGCTTAAGATGTTTAGTGCAAAATTTTATTCAGGAATTGCTGAGCACGTTCACCACGCTGGGTATTGAAGAATTCATCCTTGGTACAGTCTTCAACAATTTTGCCTTGATCCATAAAAATCACACGATTGGCAACCTGACGGGCAAAGCCCATTTCATGGGTCACACACATCATGGTCATGCCTTCTTTGGCCAGCCCTACCATCACGTCTAAAACTTCGGTAATCATTTCAGGATCAAGCGCAGAGGTCGGTTCATCAAACAGCATGGCAATCGGGTCCATACTTAAGGCACGGGCAATCGCTACACGTTGTTGTTGTCCACCTGAAAGTTGTGCAGGGAATTTATCGGCCTGAGAACTTAAACCGACACGCTCTAAATACGCCAAACCTTTTTTCTTGGCTTCAGCTTCAGAACGCTTCAAAACTTTAATCTGGGCAATGGTCAAGTTTTCAGTAATGGTCAAATGCGGGAACAATTCAAAATGCTGAAACACCATACCGACGCGACTGCGCAATAGGTTTAAATTGGTTTTCGGGTCTTTAATCGAAATCCCATCGACCGTGATATTGCCTTGTTGAAAGGCTTCTAAACCATTCACCGTTTTAATTAATGTTGATTTCCCCGAACCTGAAGGACCACAGACCACCACCACTTCACCTTGGCGAATTTGCGTAGTGCAATCTGTGAGTACCTGAAATTTATCGTACCATTTACTCACGTTCTGAATGTCGATCATCACTTTGTTATCATTCATACGTGTAACCTTCTTTGTAATTTTTTAACAGCATAAGTGGCCAACAGACTAATGGTGAAATATACCAAACCAGCAAATAAAATGTACTGGGTCAGCAGCGACATCAGGTCACCACGAACATAGTTGGTTCTGAAAAAGTCCAGTAGGCCGATGGCATATACCATGGTGGAATCCTGGAATAAAATAATAGTTTGTTGCAGCAGTAGCGGTGTCATTTTACGAAAGGCTTGCGGCAAGATAATGAGTCGCATCGATTGCCCATAACTCATGCCTAAAGCAGAAGCTGCGGCGGATTGTCCACGCGGAATCGACTGAATACCGGCACGTACAATTTCAGAAAAGTAGGCTGCTTCAAACAGCATAAAGGCCACAATACTGGAGACTAATGCGGTATCAATGGTCAGGTAATTCCCGGTTGCTGCGGTATAAATAAAAGGTACCGCAAAGTAGAACCACATCAACACCAACAGCAAAGGAATGGAGCGAAACAGATTTACATAACTTTGTGCAATCAAGTTAAAAACTTTAATGGAAGATAAACGCATTAACGCCAGTATGGTGCCAATTAAAATACCGCCTACCGTCGCAATACAGACCACTTTTAAAGTAATGCTGAAACCATGCCATAAAGCCGGGCCAGATAATTGTAAATCATTTAAAAATGCAGAGAGCCATTCCATTATTTGCCTCCTACAATTAAACCGGGTACATGTAAACGTCTTTCCAGCAAGGTCATTGCCGAGATTAAGCAGACGTTAATCACAATGAAAATAACGGTCACAATGGTGTAAATCTCGATGGTATTTTGCGTATATTCACTGATGGTTTTCATCTGGGAAATAATTTCTGCAACACCCACCAGAGAAGCCACCGAGGTATTTTTGACACAGTTGGTCAGCTCTGAACTGAGTGGCGGCAAAATGGTGCGAAAGGACTGCGGTAAAATGACGTAGCGGTAAAGTTGAGCGGTACTAAAACCCATGGCATAACCGGCATTCACTTGTCCGACCGGCAAGGCTTCAATGCCGGTACGTACCTGTTCACAGACTCGTGCAGCGGTAAATAAACCTAAACCGACACTGGCTGAAATCAGCGCCGTGGTATTGGCACCTAAGTCATTAATCCACCAATTGCGAATGGCTGAGGGTAAAAAGTTGGGAACCACATAAAACCAGATAAATAATTGAATCAGCAAAGGTACATTACGGAAAATGGTGACATAAGTTGTACCAATGGCACGTGCCGTTTTGCTCGGCAAGGTACGCATGATCCCCAGAATACTTCCGAGTACCATGGCAATAGTCCACGCGACAAAAGCAATCACCAATAACCAGCCCAGACCAACTAAAACCCATTGCAAATAGGTACTATCACCGACCCCTGTGGATTGCCACAAAACACTCCAATTCCAACTATAATTCATAGTGACTCCACTGAAGAATCAGGTAAAAAATCCATTTTTACCTGACCTTGAACGTATGTTGTTTTAAAGTTTATTGATCGCGATCGTGCGGTGTAGCAATTAATGCCTTAAGTTGATCTGACATTTTGAAGTTTAGATTAATATTTTTGGGTGGAATCGGTTGCTGGAACCATTTCTCGTACATTTTGTTGATTTCACCGGAACTATAGGTGGCTTTAATTGCATCATCGACCACTTGCTTAAAGCCTGTGTCGCCTTTACGCAGCATACAGCCATAAATTTCGTGAATTGGTGCTGTACCGACAATTTCCCATTTGTTCGGATCCGAAGCTTTGGATTTTTCACCGGCAAGCAAGATGTCATCCATCATAAAGGCAGCGGCACGACCATTTTGTAGCATCAAGAACGATTCTGCATGGTCTTTGGCAGAAATAATTTCACCAATGCCAAGTTCTTGCTGATGCTGGCGAATATAGCGTTCAGATGTTGTACCGGCTGTAGTAACCAGTTTTTTGCCTTTAAGATCGGTGAAATCTTTCACCCCTGAATCTTTAGCCGTAAGTAGACGAGACCCGACTTCAAAGAAACCGACAGAGAAATCAACCTGTTGCTGACGTTCTTTGTTATTGGTGGTTGAACCACACTCCAAATCGACTGTGCCATTAGAAACCAAAGGAATACGGTTTTGACTGGTAACGAGATTGTAGCGAATTTTCAAGTCCGGCATATTCAATTTTTGTTTAACCGCTTCAACCACTTTCAGTTGTAAGTCATGGGCATAACCGACTGGTTGATTCGGATTGTCTGCAATATAAGAGAACGGAATAGAAGAATCGCGATAGCCCAATACAATGGTGCCAGATTTTTTAATCTTATCCAGCGTGCCAGAGGTAGTTGCATCTCCAGTGGTTTTTTCGCCCGATGCCGGAGCTTTATTGTCGCTACAAGCACTCAGTCCAAGCATCAGCGCGCTTGCACAAAGTAGAGAGGTCATAGTGCGTTTAGGTGACATATTGAAAACTCCATTTCTATTATTAATCATCATTTGTTTTCGATTTAGACCGATGATTCATTCATCAGTTTGAGATAACAAATGATACTTTTTGTTGCGTTTATTTTTTAATCTTGGCTTTCATCTTAATCGAGTTTAGAGGGCAGGCTCAAGCAAGATTTTTTACCGTTTTGTTAATGATAAATGATTCTGTTTTATACGTTTTTTAGGATAATAGAAGATATATAAATAGAGCACAATTTGTACCAGAATCAACTTATATCAATCAGGCTTAGACTATAGAATGTCTTTTTTCGAGTGGTAAATATGAATTGGATGATAAAAAATATAAAAATAAATATTTTAAGAGTATGAAAATAATAAATTTTTAGATCAGGAACTGTATTTTGTTATGAAGATAGCCATTGATTCAATAGGCTCAAGCAATCTCATTAAAAGATGATAACTTAAGCAATTCTTTGATGATTCAGTGCTTTTGTCCAATCACAATCTCCACAGCGTTTACATTGCTGTTTGGGATGATGAATGAAGTCAGTAAAGCCACAATAGATACAGGAATAATAGGTGTGAGGTTTGACATCTTCTACGATATTACATGCTTTGGGAAATAGCGGCAGACCATATTTGGTTTGTTCGGGTTCAAAAAATAGAATACTAAATTTGCCATCGGTTTCTAGTAGTGCAGTTCTGACTTGTCCGAGATGTTCTGTATTTTGCTGACGCATTTCTGCAAAAAACTCGTCATGAGAGTATTTGCCTTTTTTAATATCTTCTAATACCAGCATGCCATCTTCTACTATATACAGTGATTTTCCTTCTAAAAAGTCTTCAAAAGGCTGGAATTTCATCATGAGCCAAGTGGTCAAACGGTACATGAAAATAATAATGCTCATGACAATAATCGCTTGAATCATGGGAATGTCTTCATTGAACATCGGGTCGCCCGCAATCGAGCCGAGCGCCAAAATAATGGTGACTTCAAAGATAGAAAGTTGTCGAACACCGCGTTTACCCGTAAGCCTTAAAAACAGGACGATCATGATGAACATGATCACACAGCGGATGAGAATTTCTATTGCAAATAACAACGTGGTGTCGTAGATAAGAAGATCAGACCAATCCATTTTTATTCCTTGTTGTTGTTATTCAAAACTTTAACAAATTATTGATGGATGGATTTGTAGCTTTGTGTAGTGATTTTTACTGAGGATTATTTCCGGTTAAACTTAAGAAAAATAAAAATGACTTCTCTAAATACAAATCAAAACTTACTGCTTTTTGCCAAAGACATGCGAAGCCGTCCGACTTCTGGTGAAGCTTCGATGTGGCAAATGTTACGTGCCAAGCATTTAATGGATATGAAGTGCTATTCAGCAATGTAAGAGAAACACCTCATGTAATTAAGGTATAATTTTTTCTTTTGCTTCTATCTTCCCTATGTCTTTCGATTTAAAAACCACTGTTCAGCCAGATGCAGAGCTTTCGCCACAACAGAAAAAGCTCAATCGCCTGATTGAGAAAATCGAACAGCAAAAAACAGACTTGGCAGCATGGGAAAAAGCTCAAAATGACATTCAACAACACGCTCGTAAAACCTTTGTGCCTGCTTATAACGAATTACACACTGTATTGTTTCAGCAACTTGAAAAGTTGTGGAAGCACTTACATAGCAGTGGCTTTTCAAAAGCAGAAGTCGTGCAGCTCGATGAAAAAATCCAACACCTTGCAGCTTACTTGAAAGACTCAAAAGCCTTGTCAGAGCAAGAGGCCAATACCGTCGAAGAAATTGATACCTTCTACCAGCAATATGCAGAACATACAAACGCGAAGAAAACCAAGAAAAAGCCTTTCGTTGAATCTAATCCTGTATTTGAAACAAGCACACCAGATATAGATGATGGATTTGATGAATTCGCTGACACAGACCATGGGGATAGTGAACAGCACAGCCAAGCACGTGAACAAGCCAAACTCAAAAAGCAGCAGGAGAAACGAGAGAATGCGGCAAAAATGGCAGAGCAGTCACTCAAAACCGTGTATTTAAAAATTGCTGCCATCATTCATCCTGACCGTGAGCAAGATGAAAGCAAGAAACTTGAAAAAACTGAAATGCTGCAACACGCCAATGCCGCTTATGAGCAGCAGGATTTATTCTATTTGCTCAAACTTCAAATACAGATTGAGCAGAATAGAGAGGCAACACAAAAAGGTTTAAGCGCCGAGCAAGTGAAGTTTTATAAACTGGCACTTGATGCACAAAGTCAGCAGTTAGACAGTCAAATAGATGACATCATTGATTCATTGGTTTGGTCAGAGAATGCCAAAATTGCAGTGCAAAAGTCCAAAGGAAAAATTCAGATCGCTGATTTGTATAAGCAAATTGATGCTGATACCGCAGCAATTAAACAGCAAGTGAAATGGGAAAAAGAACGGCTTAAATATATGAGTCGGGTGAAAGGGCTAGAGATGTTGTTGGAGAATGGGGCGCTGTAATTTTAATAGCGTCTCTCCCTTGCGCACTCAAAATATATTTTGAGGATGCTCATCTCCTGAGAGGAGAGGGAACGTTCATTATAAAATTAATGCTGATATTAAATCACATGATGCTCCCTCTCCCTTTGGGAGAGGGTCGAGGGTGAGGGAAATTAGGTATAATGATCAAAACAATAAAAATAAAATTCCATGACCAAAAACTCGACCCTCAACTTTTAATCTTTGCCAAATCTATGCGCCACACAGCCACCGATGAAGAACATTTGATGTGGCAAGTTCTTAGAGCAAAGCATTTCATGAACTTAAAATTTCGCCGTCAGCATATAGTTGCGCCGTATATTGTGGACTTTTTCTGTATTTATATATCTATAGACATTTAGTTTACTAGTTTTACACTATTAGTTATGTTAACTTTATAATAATTATACAAATTTTATTTTGGGGAATTATGTTAGTTGGTGTCTTTCTTCGTCACTTTAAAATTTATAAGGGGGCTAGATATATTCCATTTGGCTTAAATGAATTAGAAAATTTTAATTTATTTATCGGTCAGAATGGTGCTGGTAAAAGTTCAATTTTGGAATCATTAGACTGTTTCTTTAACAGTAGTGAGTTTATTGTACATTTCTCAGAAAAAAAGAGTGAAGCTTTTGTAGCACCTTGTTTTTTAATTAAAAAAGAAGATTTAAATAAGTTTGATAAAAATGTTCAAAAAATTATTCCTATAATAAGTGAGCTATTTTTTAATGTCGATCAAACAAAATCGGTCAATTATAATTCGTACAATAATTTTTTTGATCAAAGAGATAATTTTCTAAAGCATAGGGAAACTCATTATTTTATTACTTATGCTTTTTTCCCATTTCCTGAGCGTGATACCAATAGCATTTTTTTTACGTTTGATAGCTATATTAAAAAAGGTTTAAAAGAAAGTCAGATTTTAAAAGATGAAAGAGAGCTTAATAAAGTTTTAATGACTTTGAAAGTTGATCTTTTAAAAAATTATTCATTCCAATATATACCTGTTGAAACTTCATTAAATGACTTTTTGAGGCTTGAATCGAAAGGTATGCAGGACTTAATGAGTGAAAATATTAAAAAAAGAATTGAAGAAATGCTCAACTCGAAATTACAGATTAAAGGTGAGAGGACAGTCAACAAAAGTACTTTAGATCTCTTAAATTCAAATCTTGAAAAATTTGTTGAAGAAGTTCAAGAAACTATTAAAAAAATTGATAGGAATTATTCTTTTGCTAGAGAATACAAGTCAAAATCAAATCTTACTGCAAATCATTTAACAGATATTATTATTGAAACATTTTTTGATAAAAGAAGGCTTAAAATCGATAAAAAGCCTATAGAGCACTTATCTGCGGGTGAGAGAAAAAAAGCTTTGATTGATATAGCATATGCTTTTTTAACTCAAGAACGTGATACGTCACAAAATATTATCCTAGCAATTGATGAGCCTGAGGCATCTTTACATATATCAATGTGTTATGGCCAATTTAGTAGGTTGCATGAATTGGCAAAAAAATTTAATGTTCAGATGCTAGTAAGTACACATTGGTATGGTGCATTACCAATATTAGATAAAGGAAACTTATTTCATATACATGATAAGAATAATTCTGTGCAAATTAATCAATATTCATTTAAGAATTATTTTCAAGAAAATGGAAGTCATCCAGATGACATACATTTTAAAAGCTTTTTTGATTTAGTTTCTTCAATTGTAAGTTCATTAAGGCTACATAGAAAACATTGGTTAATAGTAGAAGGTGAAGAAGATAAAAATTATATTTTAAATTATATAAGTAAAGATAAAGCTGAAAATTTGATAGTTCTACCAGTTGGTGGCTGTGCAATTATTTTGAATTTATATAATTATTTGTATGCACCGCTTTCACAAAATAATGAATCTAAAGAAATTAATAGTAAGGTTTTTTGTTTAGTTGATACTGATTTTCAGGCGCTTAAAATTGATGATAGTTTTAGATCTCAAACAAAGAAAAATGAATTAGTGATCCGAAGACTACAATTTAATAGAGATAAAATTGAATTATGCAAATTAGAAAATAATAATAGATCACCAACCGAAATTGAGGAGTGTTTAAATGCTTCTACTTTTTATAAGGCATTAAGCCAAGCTATTGATTCTGTTGGTGATGAGAGTATTCAAAAAATATTTAGTAATTTTGAATTTGATGAGCAAAAGACATATAGCTTTATACAAGGTGATAACTCAATAATTTATCCCAAAAGAGACTTTGACCTAGAAGGAAATCCATCTAATTATAAGGATTTAATTTTCAATTTTGTTGATAAGAATAAAGAGTTAATTTGTAATCTTTATTGTAAGCAAGAAAATGAAACTACTCCTCCATGGATTTCTGAGTTAGAAAGTTTTTTATAGAATGTCTTATAAAAAATCCCCTCACTAAGAGGGGATTTTTTAAATCAAATTACAGCATTAAAGCGCTGCAATCTGATCCATATTCGCTTGAATCTTCACTAACTGATCAGCAAATTCAGCCAATTTCACTTTCTCGCCTTCAACCACAGCAGCAGGCGCTTTCGCTACAAAACCTTCATTTGCAAGTTTTCCTGCAATTTGGTCATGCTGCTTTTGAACTTTATCAAAGTCTTTCTGCAAACGACCGAGTTCCGCTTTAGGATCAATTAAACCCTTCATTGGAACAAATACAGAGGCATGACCAACAACTGATGAAGACGACAATGGTGGTTGTTCGCCATCTGCCAAATAAGTGATGCTTTCTACTTTTGCCAATGCTTTAAACAATGGTTCAATACGTGAAATTTGGGCAACTTCAGCATCAGTGATGTTTTGCATCAATACTGGAAGTAAACGCGCATTACCTAAACCCATCTCACCACGGATATTACGTACAGCGCCAATCAAACCTTGTAGCCATTGCATATCTGCTTCGGCTTGGTCATTAATCAACGCTTGATCTGCAACAGGGTAAGCCGCAGTCATAATGGTTTCACCGCCCAAGCCAATCATTGGTGCAAGGGTTTGCCAAATTTCTTCAGTCAAGTACGGCATGATTGGGTGTGCAAGACGTAAAGATGCTTCCATCACTGCAAGAAGAACACGACGAACTTCCGCTTTACGTTCTTCCGATACATTTTCATCATTCAGAACAGGCTTGGTCAGTTCTACATACCAGTCACAGTATTCATTCCAAATGAACTCGTAAATCGCTTGTGCAGCCAAGTCTAAACGGTAGGTTGCAAATGCTTGTTGAACTGCAAGTTCTGCTTTTTGTAGACGGCTCACGATCCATTGTTCAGGCAATTCCCAAAGATCAGGACGTGCAGTTTGACCCACAGTTTGACCTTCAACGTTCATCAGAACGAAACGCGTACCGTTCCAGATTTTGTTACAGAAGTTACGGTAGCCTTCAACACGTTTCATGTCGAACTTGATGTCACGACCCGTGTTAGCAAGCGCACAGAATGTGAAACGAACCGCATCTGTACCGTAAGACTGAATACCTTCCGGGAATTCTTTACGGGTTGATTTTTCAATCTTCGCCGCTTGTTTCGGGTTCATCAAACCTGTAGTACGTTTTTGTACCAAAGTTTCTAAATCTACACCGTCAATTAGGTCTAAAGGATCAAGCACGTTACCTTTAGATTTAGACATTTTCTGACCTTCGCCATCACGAACGAGACCATGAACATACACAGTTTTGAACGGAACTTGTGGCGTGCCATCTTCATTCTTCATGAAGTGCATGGTCATCATGATCATGCGGGCAACCCAGAAGAAGATGATGTCAAAACCAGTCACCAATACATCAGTCGGGTGGAAGGTATTTAGGAAATAGTTTTCTGCATCTTTCTTGGCATCGCCAGTCCAACCTAAAGTTGAGAATGTCCAAAGACCAGACGAGAACCAGGTATCCAAAACGTCTTCGTCTTGTTTCAGTTCTACATCAGCGGCAATGCCATTTTCTTCACGAACTTCAGCTTCAGAACGACCCACGTAAATGTTGCCATCAACATCGTACCAAGCCGGAATACGGTGACCCCACCACAATTGACGTGAGATACACCAGTCTTGAATGTTGTTCATCCAAGCCATGTACATGTTGCTGTATTGCTCAGGCACAAATTTGATGTCGCCATCTTTAACCGCTTTAATGGCAGGCTCAGCTAGTGGCGCAATTTTCACATACCATTGGTCTGTCAATAATGGTTCAACGATTACGCCTGAACGGTCACCGCGAGGTGCTTTCAAGTCATACGGTTGAATTTGATCTAACCAGCCTTCAGCTTCAGCTTGTTCAACCAGTTTTTTACGTGCAGCAAAACGCTCTAAACCAATATAGTCTGCAGGTGCAGGAATGGTTTTGGAAATCTGTTCGCCCGCTTTCGCGATATATTCGAACTCAGCCAACACTTCAGCATTTTTGTTGAAGATATTGATGATTGGCAAGTTGCAACGTTTACCTACTTCATAGTCATTGAAGTCGTGCGCAGGGGTGATTTTTACACAGCCTGTACCGAAGTCTTTTTCGACATATTCGTCAGCAACAACAGGAACCAAACGACCTGAAATTGGCAGAACGATGTTTTTACCGACAAGGTGCGCATAACGTTCATCTTCAGGATGAACCGCAACAGCGGAGTCACCGAGCAAAGTTTCAGGACGAGTTGTCGCTACAACCAAGAAGTCATTGCCATCTTTGGTGCGAAGGTCTTTATCTTCAAAGAAATATTTAAAGTGCCAAAGTGAACCTTTTTCTTCTACTGATTCAACTTCAAGGTCAGACAGGGCAGTTTGTAATTTTGGATCCCAGTTGACCAGGCGTTTACCGCGGTAAATCAAACCTTCTTTATGTAAACGCACGAATACTTCTTTTACGGCATTTGAAAGACCGTCATCCATGGTGAAACGTTCACGTGACCAGTCTACAGAAGAACCGAGGCGACGAATTTGACGGGTAATGTTACCGCCAGACTGTTCTTTCCATTCCCACACTTTTTCAATGAACTTTTCACGACCCAAGTCATGACGGCTGATATCTTGTGCTGCCAATTGACGTTCAACCACCATCTGGGTTGCAATACCGGCATGGTCAGTCCCCGGTTGCCATAAAGTGTTTTTACCCGACATACGGTTGTAACGGGTCAAGGCATCCATAATGGCATTGTTAAAACCATGACCCATGTGCAAGTTACCAGTGACGTTTGGTGGCGGAATCATGATACAGAATGAATCGCCTTTTCCAGACGGCTTAAAGTAGCCGTTCTCTTCCCAAGTCTTGTACCATTTTTTCTCGATCTCGGTAGGATCGTATGTCGTAGCAATATTTTGCGCAGAATCAGTCATAGTCAGAACAGATCAAAAGTGAATAAAAATTAGGACTATTGTAGCAAAAAAATTACGGAATTAGGCAGCTTCACCAAATGCAAACTTTATGCAATTGGCATACACTGCATAAGATATTATGATAAGAGTTGAATAAAAACAGCGCGAATGGTCGCAGAATAATTCTAAAAAGGACATTATCGGTATGAGCTATTTCATTTCTTTAAAATTAACCCGAGAAACCCATCAGCGGTTTCAGCAGATTCATCAGCAATTGAATCAGGGTGAAAGCCAAAGTTTAGCCAAACCTTTAGGTGAGGTTCTGGCTGATATTTCCTGTGAAATTGTCGATCAGGTGTTTGGTGAAATTGCGCGGTTATCGACTTCGGCTGATCGAGAATCTGAAAAAATGGTCCAACAAATTTTAGATACCGTACGTAAATATATGCCATGGTCGGTTTCATTCTTTGGCAATGATCGCTTGATTCCGATGGTGAATTATCTCAAAGATAGGGCCTATGAGAAAAATGGTCAAAATTATATTTCTTATAGTGTCGATCATGTCTTGGTGGTGGAATTGCTGGAATGTGTAGAGCAAATGAAAGAAGGAAATACACATTATGTTTCCCCAGGCTTAAAAGCATTTACCCAGTTGGTCGATCAAGGGGTGACGAGTCTGGTTCGTGAACCTAAAAACATGTTGAAATTCAATTTGGTGGTGGATAAAACCTTAAACGGCGTGATTCATTTGACCACACAGATGGGCTATAAGCGTTTAGAAAAACTGGGTACACAGTATGATTCGCAACTGACTCATCGTTATTTTGATCATTTTTTGATGTTTTTGAATCATGAGCAAAAAAATCAATAAAGTATCAACGCATTATTAATCGTAAGTGTAAACAGGAACAGCAACATGGCGAAGCAGGACAGTTTGAACAATAAAGTGGTATGGATTACCGGTGCATCTTCAGGTTTGGGTAAGGCGCTCGCACAAGAGTGTGCCTTGCAAGGGGCACAGATTGTACTCACTGCTCGTCGTATGGATGAACTGGAAAATGTTCGTCAAAGTTTAATCAATCCAGATCAGCATATTTGTATCAGTGCCGACATTACTGATGAAAATCAAGTTCGCCATGCTTATGAACAAGTATTGAATCAAAAAGGGCGTATTGACTGGCTGATCAATAATGCTGGACTCAGTCAGCGTGCCTTGATTGCCGATACCACCATGCAAACTGAACGTGCCATTATGGAAGTGGATTATTTTTCGCAAGTATTTTTAACCAAAACCGTTTTGCCGACCTTCTTAAAGCAAAAATCGGGTCGAATTGCATTTGTTTCCAGTGTCGCAGGTTTATTGGGTACGCAATATCGCGCATCGTATTCGGCTGCGAAAGCTGCGATTCACATGTGGGCCAATAGCTTACGAGCAGAAGTGGCGGATGAAGGGGTAGGTGTTTCTGTCATTTTCCCCGGCTTTGTTAAAACCAATGTTTCATTCAATGCATTAAATGGCGAAGGCAAACCACAGGGCCATCAGGATGAAGCGATTGAAAATGGTTTGCAACCTGACGAATTCGCTAAAACTGTAGTCAAGTCTCTGTTGAATGATGAAGAATATATTGTGGTTGGCGGACGTAAAGAAAAACTTGGGGTAATGGTTTCACGTTTATCACCACCCACACTGTATAAAATGATTCGCAAGATGAAGGTGAAATGATATCCCTCAGCATGAGTTCCCCTCTTTATTAAAGAGGGGTTAGGGGAGATTATTTCATTAATCCCTCCCTTGCGCACTCAGAATATATTTTGAGGATGCTCACCCTTGAAAAGGGAGGAGCTATTAAAGGCCCCATTTTTCAAAGTGGGCTTTTAAAAGCTTAAGAGGAAATCGCTGTACCATAAGCAAATACTTCGACCATCCCGCCTTGCATACCGAGTTCAGTGGTACTTAAGCGCAAGCCCATAATATGGGTCGCGCCCATTTTTTCCGCTTCCAGTTTTAAACGCACAATGGCTTCGCGTCGCGCACGTTCAACCACACTTTCATAACTGGTTAAACGCCCACCAAAAAAATTCTCAATATTGGCAATCACATATTTGAAGTAATCATGTGAAATGACCACATTGCTACTCACCAGTTGCCCATAATAAGGTGAGGTTTTAAAGCGGCTATTATCCAGCGTGATATAAGCCAGACGATGTTCTTGTTCATCCAGTTCATTTAAATGCTTTCTTTCAGTATGGCGACCAAAGCCCCAACCTATCGCAAATAAAATCACAAAGATGGCAATTTTTAATATCAAGGCATCCATAAGCTTAGCCCTGAGTCGGGAAGGGATCAGGCAATTTTTGTGCATTTGCTTCAACCACTACCGCAGTGCCATAAACAAAAAGTTCAGAAGCGCCCTGGGCAATATTTGAAGTCGAAAAGCGAATACCCACCACAGCGTTTGCACCGATTGATTTTGCTTTTTCAATCATGCGGCTCATGGCTTCCTGGCGTGATTCTTCAAGCAATTCTGTATAGGCCGTCAGTTCACCACCGACTATATTTTTTAAACTTGCAAGCAGGTCACGTCCAACGTGTTTGCTACGCACCGTGCTGCCATACACCACATCAATCTGACGAATAATAATATGTCCCGGAACAGATTCTAGATTACTTAAAAGCATTTTTTGATATTCAAATAAAAGAGGTTGTAGTGAAGATAGGAAATCAGGCTTTAAAAAGCAATAAAAAAGCCTGCATAGAGCAGGCTTTTTAACAACGCTAAAAAATTATTCAGCGCCGTTTGCAGCTTTACGTTCAGCAGTAGATGCTGGCTGTTGAACCGCATCACCAGTGTTGGCTTTAATACCACCACCCAGTGTTTTATAGACTTCAACCTGGTTATTCATGTTGGCTTGTTCAAGCAACAATAAACCTTGCTCAGCCGCATAAGACGCACGTTGCGCATCCAATACCGTCAAGTAACTGTCAATACCGGCACGGAAGCGGGCATTAGAAAGTCGATAGGTGGTATTGGTTGCATCAACCAAACGGCGTTGTGCCGCTAAACGGTCACCAATATTTTGACGTACTGCCAAGGCATCATTCACTTCGCGGAAAGCGGACTGAATAGATTTTTCATAGTCAGATAAGGCAATTTGCTGATCTGTTTCTGAAATCTTGATATTGGCTTTGCGTGTACCCCAATCGAAGATTGGAAGATCAATACTTGGACCAATTGACCAGACAAATCCGCCTGATTTAAACAGGTCGCTTAAGCTGGTTGAAGCATAGCCTGCATTACCGGTCAAACTAATGGTCGGGAACAAGCGTGCTTTCGCCGCAGCAATATTTGCACCCGCTGCAGAAAGTTTGTATTCAGCAGCACGTACATCAGGACGGTTGTTCAGCAGATCACTTGGTAAGCCAGCACTAAAGGCATTGCTTTTGCTAATACGAGTTACACGTTGATTTGGTAACAAGTTTGCAGGAACTGCTTGACCTACAAGCAGGTTAAGCAAGTTTTGTGCTTGAGCAATTTGAGTCTTGTAATTTGCAACATCGTTACGCGCAGTTTCTACAGAAATCTGTGCCTGACGAACAGGAAGTTCACTGTCGATACCGACATCAAAACGTTTTTTGTTGAGGTTATAAGACTCAAGTTGAGCTTTTAATGTTTGATCTGCAAGTTTTAAATTTGCATTGGCAAACGAGTAGTTCAACCATGCTTGAGCAACCTGACCAACCAACGCAATTTGAGTGGCATCACGCGCACTTGAGGTTGCTAAATAAGTATCTAAAGCATTGTCTTTCAAGCTACGAACACGACCCCAAAAGTCCAACTCATAGGCAGTCACGCCTAGACCCACATTGTAGCTGGTCATGGTGCCGGTATTGAGCGTGTCCTGACGAAGCACACTACCACTGGCACCAATGGTTGGAAGCTGGTTGTTCTGCGTGATTTGGTACTGTTGCTGCGCACGTTGAATATTCAATGTAGAAGTACGCAAATCACGGTTATTGGTTAATGCCAGATCAAGCACTTGTAATAAGCGTTGATCGGCAAAAAAGTCTTTATAACCTTGCTCAGCAATTGAAGGACCAGAAGCAGGGGTTAAATAACCCTGTTCTGGAATATTTGCTTGAGCTACGGGCTCTGGGCCACGCATGCTTTGACAAGCTGTCAAAGCAAGCGCAAGTGCAGATACCGCAATGCTACGACCTGAAATAGACCATACCTTTTGCATCACGATGTTTGCTCCTGATTATTTGGTTTTTTAGGTTTAAATTTAAAGATACTTCGAATCCAGACATAGAACACAGGAATAAAGAAAATACCCAATAAAGTCGAACTGATTACGCCACCCAGTACACCATAACCGACTGAGTGTTGGCTACCTGCACCCGCACCCGAAGAAAGGGCAAGCGGAAGTACACCAAAACCGAAGGCTAAAGTGGTCATAATGATTGGACGTAAACGCATTTTTGCTGCATGAAGGGTTGCTTCAAGTAAAGGCTCGCCTTTATCTTCTTGCAGTTCCTTGGCGAACTCTACAATCAAGATCGCATTTTTTGCCGCCAAACCAATCACGGCAATAATAGCCACCTGGAAGTAAATGTTATTCGACAGGTTCGGATCTTTGAGTAGCACCATGCCAAGGAATGTTAAACCCACTGCACCGACAATACCCAGTGGAATGACCAGCATGACAGAGAATGGAATTGACCAGCTTTCATACAATGCAGCAAGACACAGGAATACGATCAGCATTGAAAGTGCATACAGGCCAAGCGTTTGCGAGCCAGATTCACGTTCTTCTAAAGATAAACCTGTCCACTCGTAGTCAAAGCCCTGCATACCCATTTCAGGCAATTTGGCGATAATTTCTTCCATTGCAAGCATCGCATCACCCGAGCTGACACCCGGAGCAGGCGTACCTTGAATGTTGACCGATGCAATACCGTTATAACGTTCAAGACGTGGTGAACCATAAGTCCATTCACCAGTCGCAAATGCAGAGAATGGAACCATTTGACCAGAGTTGCTGCGTACATACCACTTGTTGAGATCTTCCGGCATCATACGTGCATCAGGAACGGCCTGTACATAAACCTTCTTAATACGACCACGGTCGATAAAGTCATTAATGTATGAACCACCCCAAGCAATACTCATGGTGCTGTTGATTTCGGAAATGCTGACGCCCATTGCGCTGGCTTTTTCGTTATCTACATAGATTTTGTACTGTGGCGTATCTTCCTGACCATTTGGACGGACACCAGCCAGACGTTTGTCCTGAGCGGCCATCCCCAAAATCATGTTACGTGCGGCCAGCATTTTTTCATGACCATTACCGGCAGCATCTTTCAACATTAAGTTAAAGCCTGCAGATACGCCCAGTTCAGGCATTGCAGGAAGCTGCAACGGCATCACATAAGAGGCATCTTTGGCAATCACGTTAAGCGCCATACCGCGTTGGATAATGGCACCCACAGCAGATTCTTTACTGGTCCGTTCTTCCCAGTCTTTCAGCTTAATAAAGGCAAGACCGGCATTTTGACCGACACCGGTGAAGGAGAAGCCTGCGACACTGAATACAGAGTCGACATTGGCTTTTTCACCTTCCATAAAGAAGCCGGTCATTTGATCAATGACTTTTTCAGTACGATCAAGCGTTGCATTCGGAGGAAGCTGAACCAGCGTCATCACTACACCTTGGTCTTCATCCGGTAAGAATGAACTTGGCAGGCTTTTGAACAAGAACAATAGACCGACAATCACTACCGCATAAATCGCACCGGCAATGATTTTGTGAATCAGCAGTTTTCCGACCCAGTTTTGATAGCCTTCAGCCATACGGTCGAAACGGCTATTGAACCCACGGAAGAAACGGGCAAAGAAACCATTGCTCTGATCTTTGTTTTTATCATGCTGCTTTAATAAAGTTGCACATAATGCAGGGGTGAATGTTAATGCCACAATTAGTGACAGAATCATTGCGGTAACCAGGGTAATCGAGAACTGACGGTAAATGACCCCGGTGGTTCCGCTAAAGAACGCCATTGGGACGAATACTGCAGACAATACTGTGGTAATACCAATCAATGCACCAGAGATCTGACCCATCGACTTTTCAGTCGCTTCGACAGGATCCAGGTGTTCTTCCACCATAATACGTTCAACATTTTCGACCACTACAATCGCATCATCCACCAGTAGACCAATGGCAAGGACCATGGCAAACATCGTGAGCGTGTTAATCGAGAAGCCGAATAAGTTAATAATCGCGAAGGTTCCCAATACCACCACAGGCACGGCCATGGTCGGAATAATGGTTGCGCGCCAGTTCTGCAAGAACAGGAACATCACCAGGAACACAAGGATGATTGCCTCAATTAAAGTGTGAACCACACTTTCAATTGAAAGTTTAATAAACGGTGTTGTATCAAATGCCAGCTGGTCTTTTAGTCCTGTCGGATAGTTCTTGCGCAGTTGAACCAAGCGTTCTTCTACAGCAGTCGCCGTGTCTAATGCATTGGCGCCTGTTGAGAGTTTAATCGCTACGCCACCCGCAGGCTTGCCATTGAATTTAGAAGTGAACTGATAGTTGTCCGAGCCTAATTCAACTTTGGCAACATCTCCAATAGTGACTTTTGCACCAGAACCGAGACTTTTCAAGAAAATGTTTTGGAACTGTTCAGGGGTTTGTAAAAGACTTTGTGCATTTACAGTAGCATTCAGCACTTGACCTGCAACAGCTGGCGCACCGCCCAATTGACCCACAGCAACTTGCGCGTTTTGAGTACGTAAGGCAGCAACGACATCACTTGGGGTAAGCTGATAACTGCTGAGTTTTGCAGGATCTAACCAGATACGCATGGCATATGAACCACCAAATACCTGTACTTCACCAACACCCGCGACACGGCTGAGCGGTTCAGAAATATTTGAGTTCACATAGTCTTTAATGTCGGCATCGGTCAATTCACCATTTGGCGAATAGAATGCAAGTACTTGCAGGAAGCTCGCACCTGATTTAGTGACTTTTAAACCCTGACGTTGTACATCTTCAGGGAGTAGCGCAGTTGCTGACTGTAATTTATTTTGTACTTGAACTTGGGCAATATCAGGATCAATGCCTTGTTCAAAGTTTAATGAAATAGAGGCTGAACCATTACCCGCACTATTTGACGAGATATAACGCAAGCCGTCTAGACCATTCATTTGCTGCTCAATGATCTGGGTCACTGTATTTTCTACAGTTTCAGCAGATGCACCTGGATAAGTCGCAGAAATGCTAACTGTCGGTGGAGCAATGGTCGGATATTGTGCAATGGGCATTTTGCTGATGGTTAAAATACCCGCCAGCATAATCACCAATGCAATCACCCATGCAAAGATCGGGCGATGAATAAAAAATTGAGCCATTTAGTCTACCCCTTATGTATTTGAAGTAGCTTTTTGTTCAGTTTTTGGTTGTGCTTGCTGAGCAGGTTGAGCTGCTTTATTTGCTTCTGCTGCAGGTTGACCCGCACCTTGAGGCGCAGCAGCTTGAGGTTGGTAAGGTTTAGCAACCACAGTTGCACCTTCTTTGACCTTGGCAACACCATCAACAATCACTTTCTCACCCGTTTGTAAACCTTTGGTCACAATCCAGTCTTTACCTTGAACACCAGCAGTTTCAACAGGGCGTGTTTCAACAGCACCTTTGGCATTCACGATCATTGCAATCGCTTGACCAGTCGGAGTACGGGTAATCGCTGCTTGAGGAATCAAGATGGCATTTGGAATCACACCCTGTACAATTTTAGCAGTGGCGTACATACCCGGAAGCAATAAATGATTCGGGTTCGGGAACACGGCACGTAAAGTCACGGTACCGGTTTCCGGATTTACACTTGCATCAGAAAATGCAAGACGACCTTCAACAGGGTAGTCGCTACCATCTTCAAGCTTAAGTTTGACTTTGGTATTGTTACTGCTGTCTAAACTACCTTGGCTCAATTGCTGACGTAAACGCAATAATTCAGCACTAGACTGGTTAATGTCGATATAGATTGGATCTAAACGCTGAACAGTCACTAAAGGATCTGCTTGGCTTGCAGTCACTAAAGCACCAACAGTTACAGTTGAACGGTTGGTTTGACCTGAAATAGGCGAACGAACAGTTGAATAACCGAGGTTGATTTCTGCATTTTTGAGTTCAGCTTGTGTTGCAGCAACATCGGCTTCAGCCAATTTTACCTGTGCAGCAATATCATCATATTCTTGTTTTGAAATCGCATTGCTGCCGACAAGTTGACGATAACGTCCTTCTTTCACGCGTAATACGTTCAAGTTGGCTTGTTGACGATTCAGTGCAGCACGTGCGCTATCGACGCCAGCACGATTAGTGCGTGAGTCAATTTCATACAACGCCTGACCTTCACGGACATAACTGCCTTCGGTAAATAGACGTTTGAGAATCACACCACTGGTTTGTGGACGGACTTCAGAAATTTCAAATGCCGTGGTACGACCTGAAAGTTCTACCGATTGCTCTACGCTTTGTGGTTGAGCAACGATAACACCGACTTCAGTCGGTGGCATTTTTTGGGCTGCTGCAGCTTGCTGCGCATCCTTTGGATCTTTGCTACAACCAACAAGTGCAATACTTGTTGCTAATGCGCAAGCGGTAAGGGCGGGCGCCCATAGCTTTGCAGACATCATTGTTCCACCTCGATTAGATTCTTATCTAAAAATTAATTTGTTTTCGCTCTACTGAATTTGGCGTACAGCATATAAAGTAGTGTGATCCAAATAAAACTTATGCTCCAACCTGCCAAGACATCAGAGGGGAAATGTACCCCAAGGTAAATCCTTGAAATTCCCATGACAAACAACCATATAAAAGCACACAGGCAAATGAGCTGGTGCTTTGGATGTTTGAGACTTAGATAAATTGCAAGACAACCCAGAGTGGCTGCATAAACACTATGCGCACTGGGAAATGAAGCACCATAGCTTTGAACCAGGTGATACATTTCGGGTGGGCGAGGTCTTGAAATTATATATTTGAGCAGCCAAACCGTGGCAATGCTTCCTATAAGCCCTAAACTTGTAAAAATAATATTTGTGTATTTTTTATACCATATTTGGTGTAAATACCAAATTGCGGTTAAAAATAGTACAAATGGCATGCCGCCTATAGCAGAAAGTGTGATAGAAATCGTATTCAAATGCGCTGTACGATGCTGGCTCATCCATTCAACCATCGCTAAATCGAACTGCTGAAGTGATGGGATAAAAAGCATTAATACACTGAAAATAAATAAGAAAAATCCTACACCAAGCAATAGGTACGGCATGTAAGGAACCTTTGTTATCTTAGTCGATTGGAGCATGACTAATGAATGGTTAAAGTGTACTCATCAGTACACTTTATTTCAAGTGTGTGTAAATTATGCTGATTTCTTTTTTACCGATTTTTTAACATGAAGTAAAACAAAAATTAACCAATTACTTATAAGCGGATTTTTGTGATGGCAATGATTCATCCACTTCTAATGGAATTTTCGGTGGCCAAAAAAAGTCACTCGGACGGGTTAAGAAATGGGTAAGCACCAGTTTGGCTAATGGCTTCCATTGCTCAAAACGAACCCGGCGGGCGCGTAATGCCACAATAATGGTCAGACTAAAACTCACAAATAAGTTGGTCAAACCAATCAACAACACCCCTAAAAACGATACAAAAATCAAGCCAACTTCAGGCGTACCGTTAATATTGATCAAGCCTTGAATAAAGTTGGCTGAAGCAAATGCAATATGTCGAATATCCAACGGAAGACCCAAGATAAACCCAAGGGTTCCCATGCTTCCCAGCATAATCCCGAATAAGAAGTTGCCTGCCAAAGCCCCTAAATTCCGTTCAATATATGCAGCAAAACTATTTAAGCGTTCTTGACCTAATAACTGCTTTAAACGGGCATGAGCCTGTAAGCGCGGACCAACTTTGCGATACACCGCCATATTGTCAAAATAACCAGCAATCAAGCCAGAGAAAAACAGACAAACACCGGCAATTGCAGCATGTGGAATAGCCAGTGAGGTAAATGGATTCAATGAATGTAAAGTTGTGGTCGCCTTGGCATGAGACAGCAATGGTTCATCCATTCCGTATTGCCAGAGCAGGGTAATTACTGCAGCAGTAGGAATAGCAATGGAGATATTGCCGAGAATGGCAATGAATTGGGTTCTGATAATATTAATAATCAGTGCTGCAAGTTCAGCAATTTGTGCAGTTTTAGAACCTTTTTGATGCTGTACCGTGGCTGCAAGTGCGGCTGCCGTCATGGCCGGTTGTTTGGTCGCGACAGTAAAATGGAGCACGTGAATCAACATGAAGCCGAGTGAATAGTTCATGCTAAACATAAACGCCTGCATCAAGGGAGCCATGACCAGACGTGCAGCCAGAATCTTCAAGGTCGCCATGGTGGCAATAATGACGCCAGCCCCAGCCGCCGCCTTGTACATCGACCAAAAACCTTTCTTGTCGGTACTTACATAATGCTCGCCAGTTTTACTGGCATTTTCGGTAACTTGCAAGGCAATTAATTCACTGTTATTTGCAAGTAAAGAACGAACACTCCGTTCACTATAGATGGCGGAGGTAATATCGACCAGTAAGGCACTGATTGATTCATAACGAACGTCATCTTCTTCAACAATTAAGTTGATTAATAGTTCGATCCGTTCCAGACATTGTTCCAGAAGGGATAATAAATACGTCAGACTGATACTCACGCCAGTGCGTTTAATGGCACGACGAATTTTTAAAGCGACATCTCGACATTGTTCAATCATCACCAAGGCTTGTGAAGCATCCGGTGGGGTAATGACTGCCAGAGGGTCGGTATTTTGATGCAGCTTTTTATAATGCTGAATGAATTCGACAATTTCACGGTTCTGAACCAGAAAAGGCGATTCGTATTCAGTTAAGTCGGGTTGTGCATTGATAAACTCAGGATAAAGTCCAATACCACTAATCCGGTAAGACAGCACCGTGATGGCTTTGATCAGCTCACTACTAATTTTAAGCTTTTCTGATTGATTGCCGTGACCTTGATTGAGTAAGGCAAATAACTTTTGCCAATCCTCATTAGAAATGCTGTCCAGCCAGTATTTATCGCTACGTTGATAAAAGACACGACGGACTAAATCTTGCAGTTGGCTTTCATCATTAATCAGCGGTAAAAAATGTGCACCTATTCTTTGTGCGAGCTGATTCCAAAAACCATCGAGAGATAAAATGCCAGTATCGGCATACAAACTGGTCTGTTTGTATTGGCTAATCAGCTTTAAGACAAAATTTTGTAAGGTAGAAACTGCATCGGGGGTAATCAGGAGTGCTTGTATGAGTGCACGAAATTTGCAGTTAATTTCTTCAGTATTGGTTGAGTCGCTTGGTCGAATCCGGTTAACCAGTTCAATTAACAGTGAGTCATCAAGAGCAGCCTGATGGGATTCAAGCTGCTCCTGCATTTTTAAAAATAGATCATTAAAATTTATATGCATAGGCGAGGGTTAAGTCTATTTTTTCAACATCCATCATTGAATTCGGTTTAAGGCAAGTTGGGTCAGGTTAATCAGTGCTTGGCGATATTCACTATGAGGAAGCGCATCTAAAGCCTGAAGCGCAGATTCAGTTTCTTCAGTGGCACGTTGGCGGCAGTAATCCAGCGCGCCACAATTTTGCACAATGTCAATGACACGTTCTAATTGGGATGTACCACCCGTTGCAATACTGCGGCGAACAATTTCATGTTCTTCATCGGTGGTTTTTTGCAGTGCAGAGATTAATGGCAAAGTGGGTTTCCCTTCCATTAAATCATCACCAATATTTTTACCTAATGTTTCAGCATCGGAAGTGTAGTCTAAAATATCGTCAATAATCTGGAACGCATTGCCAAAGTGGCCAGCAAAGATTCGCAGGGGTTCACGGTATTGCGGTGTACCCGATAAAATGGCAGCACCTTCAGTTGCAAGTTCAAATAAACGCGAAGTTTTGCCGTGAATAATATCGAGGTAAGTCTGTTCTGAGGTTTCAGGCTGATGTTGTGCTTGCAGTTGTAGAACTTCACCTTCAGCAATTTCACAGGTTCCGGTCGAAAAATCTTTGAGTAAGGTCATATCGTTTAAATCGACCAATAAATCAAAAGCACGCGAAATCAGGAAGTCACCGACTAAAACCGCAGTCTGGTTATTCCAAGTGGCATTTGCGGTTGGACGACCACGACGCAAGCCTGATTCATCGACTACATCATCATGTACAAGAGTTGCAGTGTGAAGCATTTCAATAATGGCAGCCAATTTACGCTGACGTTCTATATCGGTCGCGCCACAGGCTTTTGCCGCCAATAAACACATAATCGGGCGCATACGTTTACCGCCTGCTTCAACTACGTGTTTACTCACTGCCATGACTAAGGCAACTTTCGAAGTAATCCCTTCATTAATAAAAGTGTCCATCGCAGCAAAGTCTGAAGCAACAGGAGCGAGAATGTCTTGCTTAAAGTCGATGGCCATATGAAGAGAAACCTCTAAAAATTGAATTGCTTATTATATAGTGTAACAACTATATCTCATGTTATAGCTAAGATCTTAATATAGTTGCTTAAAACCTGACTAAGTAAATGGTTTTAAATGAGTGCCAATTCTAATAACTCACCACATATGTGACTGAATCTGGCATTTCGTAGTTTATAGTAGCGAATTGATTTTAAAAATCTATTTCATTTTATAAAATGTAAGATTCCGATGTAAAAAGTAATTTATTTTTTAGATTTTGATCGTTTATAAAATAAACATTCGATCAGCGCAAAAAAAACGCTAAAATGGCTTGTCGTTTGATTTATTATCACTTAATATGTTTGCCCTTGTATATACCCCAGTGGCGCTCGTATTAAGATCGGTATATTCCTTTATCGGCACGACGACACGGGCATGTTTGGAGTACATTATGTACGCAGTAATCCAAAGCGGTGGTAAACAGCACCGTGTTATTGAGGGTGAAACCCTTAAAGTAGAATTGTTGAAAGCTGAAACTGGTACAACTATTACGTTTGATGACGTATTAATGCTTGTAAACGGCGAAAGCATTCAAATTGGTGCTCCAGTTGTTGCTGGTGCTACAGTAACTGCTGAAGTAGTTAGCCACGGTCGTCACGACAAAATCCGTATTGTTAAAATGCGTCGTCGTAAACATTACCGTAAACAACAAGGTCACCGTCAATGGTTTACCGAGTTGAAAATTACTGCTATTTCAGGCTAATTACGAGGATTATGAAACATGGCTACTAAAAAAGCTGGTGGATCGACACGTAACGGTCGTGACTCGAACCCTAAAATGTTAGGTGTTAAAATGTACGGTGGTCAATCTGTGACTGCTGGTAACATTATTGTTCGTCAACGTGGTACAGAATTCCACGCTGGTACAAACGTAGGTATGGGCCGTGACCATACTTTATTTGCTACCGCTGACGGCGTGATCAAATTCGAAGTGAAAGGCCAATTCGGTCGTCGCTACGTATCTGTTGAAGCGTAAGCTTAAATAGAAAAAAACCCACATTTGATGTGGGTTTTTTTATGCCTGTAAATTGGTCAAAAACAATCTGGGTCCTTCATCATGATGTAGAAAAATCTACATTGAGCATTAATAACAATACAAAACTTCTTATTTTCTCAATTATTAGGAATAAAAATTGGTTTAAGATGGGGACATTGAAGAAATTGCGATACAGCAAATAAAAAGGTGATGATATGAAAATGCTTCGTAAAACCCTATGTGCTATGACATTAGGTGCAGCAACGCTTGCACCGGTAATAAGTACTACTGTTTTTGCTGCGCCTGTTGCAGCATCGGAGCAACAAGCAACCAATAATTTGGTAAAACAGTTAAGTAATATCCGTAGTTTGTCAGCAAATTTTGAACAAACTACAAAAGCGACAGCAGGAAATAAAGCGCCACAGAAAAAAGGCTTAACCGGACAACACATGAATCAAACCTTTAAAGGTGTGATGAAGGTTGCTCGTCCTGGTAAGTTTTTCTGGGAAACCACGAGTCCGTCAAAACAAACCATTGTGACTTCGGGTAAAACTGTCTGGATTTATGACCCTGACTTACAACAGGCAGTTCGTCAAAGTTTGGATGACCAGGTAGCCAATACACCAGCTTTGTTATTGTCGGGTAATACCAGTCAGATTATGAAGTCATATCGTGTGACGCAACCGGATAAAGGCAAGACTTATTACACCTTGCTTCCTAAAGACCGTGATGGCGCATTCCAAAGCTTGACCATTAGCTTTGGGGTAAACAAAGCGCCAAGTTTGATGATTTTGGAAGATTCACTTGGTCAAACCACGTATGTTCGATTTAATAACGTGAAATTGAATCCTTCAATTCCAGCATCAACCTTTAATTTTGCACCGCCTAAAGGTACCGATATTATTGATCAATAATCAATTGATTTATAATAATTAAATTAAGTAGCAAAGTTTATTTAAAAGCAGTCATTCATGACTGCTTTTTTTAGTTTATATTTTGCTAAAAATATAGCGATGCTTTGAGAGGCAAAGTGCCATTATGCAAACATGGCTCTAAGCTGCAGAATAAGTGTTACAACTCACAATACATAAAAATATAAATTGAATGATAAGAAGTGAAGGGCAAAATAACCAAGATCAATGCCCCCTAAGACAAAGAAAAAAGTAACAAAGACTAAAGCAATAAATAAAAAAGCTCAGGAGAATTTAAAAAGTGGAAAATAATAATGTAGTGACTACATCCGTGGATTATCCGCGTTTCACAAAATTAAAATCAAAATTTAATACTTATCGTCAAAAAGTCATGGGTTTGGGGGTGACTTGGCTACAAAGAAGATCAAAAAATTCAGCTAAAAACTCATCTAAAGCTAAGGCAAAAAATCCGTATCTCGATGGGATATTTGGTCCCGTAGATGAGGTGGAAAAGCGCGAATTTAAGGTCATGGGGGAAATTCCACGGCAATTGACGGGACTATTGTTGAGAATAGGCCCAAATCCGATTCATGTTGAAAATCCAGATTGCTATCATTGGTTTACAGGTGAGGGAATGCTGCATGCTTTAAAAATTGAAGATGGAAAAGCAGTGTGGTTTAAAAGCCATTATATCGAAACGGATTCCGTACAAAAGCAAAAGAATAAGGCTGTTAAAGCAGGGTTTCGCCGTGGTCCCGGTGATGTGGTGAATACCAATGCTTTTTATCATGCCAATAAAATTTGGGCGAGTGTAGAAGCGGGCACTTTGCCGGTACGTTTAGACTTAAACCTGAACACGGAAGAGCACCGTCTTTTTAATACAGATGCCAATCTGCCTTTTACTGCACATCCACATAAAGACAATAAAACAGGGCACTTACATGCCATTTGCTATGATGCGCTGGATATCAAACACGCCTATTATGAAGTGATTGATGAGCAGGGGCTTTTACTGCATTGGGCTAAAATTCCTGTGCAACATGGTCCCATGATTCATGATTGTGCCATCACCGAGCAGGAGGTTTTAATTTTTGATTTGCCGGTCACTTTTTCTTTCAAGCAACTTATCAAAGGCAATCCTTTGCCTTATGAATGGAATGAACAGCATGCGGCACGCATTGGGATTTTGCCTAAATATGGTCGTGCCGATGAAGTACAGTGGATTGCTATAGATCCTTGTTTTATTTTTCATGCCGCAAATGCTTATCGGAATGATCAACAGCAAATAATTCTGGATGTGGTGGTTCATCGCTACATGTTTAAAAAATCCCATCAAGGTCCATTTGAGCAGCAAAAAACTCAATTGGAACGCTGGGTGATTGATTCGAAACAAAATACTGTCGATAGACAGGTGATAGATTCGCAGGCGCAAGAATTTCCAAGAATTGATGAGCGTTATACTGGTGAGCAGCATCGTTATATTTATAGTGTCAGTTTTGATCCTGTGATCATGACCAAAGCCAATCATTTGATTTGTCACGACCTGCAAACTCGTGAAAAAACCACCTATGAGTTTGGTGATCAATGGGTGACTGGAGAAGTTGTCTTTATTGCCGAGTCATTGGATGCAGCTGAGGGGGAGGGTTATTTGTTATGCTATGTGCATCACATCCATAAAGAATCCTCTAAAGTAGTGATTTTAAAAGCTCATGGTTTAAACATTCAGCCTCAAGCCGAAATTATGCTTGGTGTACATGTGCCATTGGGCTTTCATGGCAATTGGGTGGATCTATCTTAAAATCATGAGATCTTTGATTCATATCTATAAGACTAAATATTTTTAAAGATACATATTTAAAATTTCATTCAGTTACTGAGCTTTGTATAGTGCAGGGGCATTATAAAAGGTCTTAGGTTGTAAAAATAAAATGGAAATACGCAAGAATAAACAATGGCTATGGGCACTTCCTGTTTCTTTCGCGACACTTGTCATGGCGGGTTGTCAGGAGCGGGCTGTACCGAAAAGCGAACAGGCGAGTACCACAAAGCAGGAAAAGTCTGAATCCATTGCATTAATTCAAGCCAAAGTTGTTCCGGTCAAATTGACCAAGCCAGAAGCTTGCGATGCAGATGGCTGTATGCAATATGATATTCAGACCGTAAAGACCAATCTTAAATGGATTGATGATTATTTTATTGATCGAATTAAAAAAGCTGATCCTATTGCTTTTTCAACCGCCCCAAATCAAAAAATCAATACCGCTGAGGGTGCTAATCCTAACTTAAGTCAAAGTTCGACCTATGTGCGCTTTGTTAGTCAGCAGTATGATCGTGCGACATTTGCCATTCAAACTTATACTTATTCATCGGGTGCAGCACATGGCATGCATCACCAGGAATTTGTGAATTTTGATTTGAAAACCAAAAAGCGCTTGGCGCTACAAGATATTCTGGTGAAGGGTGCAGAACAGCAGGTATTAGATACCTTGTATGACTCAAATAGCATGTGGCTGGATCAACATAGTATTGAACGCACCAAGTTACAGTTGAGTGATAATTTCTACTATGGTGCCAATGGCATTGTGTTTGTTTATCCCTTATACGAACTGGCTTCTTATGCAGAAGGGATGACCGAACTTAGCTTACCTTATGTTGCGTTGACCAAATTGGTTAAAGCGGAATATCTGCCAAGTTTGCCACACTATCCGACACCTTGATTTTTAGTTAATTCGGTTAAATTTGCTTTAATAAGGCACAGCTGTAAGCTTGGTCACTGTCTTTTTTAGCGTTTAGCGCTTACACTATAGCCAGTTTTTTTCTTTGCAAAAGATTGGCTATGATCGACCCGAAATTAATCAGAAATAATATTGAGGCTGTAAATTTAGCCTTAGCAAAACGTGGTGTACAGCTTAATGTAGAAGAGTGGGCTTCACTTGAAGCTCGCCGTAAAGAGCTTCAATCAAAAACTGAAGCTTTACAAGCAGAGCGTAATTCGGGTGCTAAACAAGTTGGCCAAATTAAAAAATCTGGTGGCGATGCATCTGAAATCATGGCGCGTATGGCTGCGATTGGTGATGAAATTAAAGCAGCTGAAGTTGCACTTGCTGAATTGCAAAATGAAATTGAAACCAAGTCTTTAACTATTCCAAACATGCCGCATGAATCTGTACCTGAGGGTAAAGATGAAGATGATAATGTTGAAATTTTAAAATGGGGCACACCGCGTCAATTTGATTTTGAAATTAAAGATCATACTGACCTGGGTGAATGGATGGGCGGTTTGGAATTTGAAACTGCGACCAAATTGACCGGTACGCGTTTCAGTGTTCTAAAAGGTCCATTGGCGCGTTTACAACGTGCGCTTACCCAATTCATGCTGGATACCCATACCCTCAAAAATGGTTATACCGAAGCCTATGTCCCGTATTTGGTCAATGCAGATTCTTTACGTGGTACAGGTCAATTGCCTAAATTTGAAGAAGATTTATTCAAATTACAAGGTGAAAAAGAACTTTATTTAATTCCGACTGCAGAAGTGCCTGTCACCAATTTCGTGCGTGATGAAATTGTTGATCCTGACCGTTTACCACTCAAATATGCTGCACATACGCCATGTTTCCGTAGTGAAGCGGGCTCCTATGGTCGAGATACTCGTGGTTTAATCCGTCAACACCAATTCGACAAAGTTGAGATGGTGCAAATTGTTAAACCTGAAGATTCTATGCAAGCTTTGGAAGAGCTTACTGGTCATGCGGAAGGTATTTTGCAAGCACTTGGTCTTCCATATCGTAAAATCATCCTTTGTGGTGGTGATATGGGCTTTGGTGCAATCAAAACTTATGATTTGGAAGTTTGGGTGCCGAGCCAAAATACCTATCGTGAAATTTCAAGCTGTTCATGCATGGGTGACTTTCAGGCGCGCCGTATGAAAGCGCGTTACCGTGTCGACCAAAAGAAAACAGAATTTGTGCATACCTTAAATGGTTCTGGTTTGGCGGTCGGTCGTACTTTGCTTGCAGTGATGGAAAATTACCAACGTGCAGACGGTTCTATTGAAGTTCCAGAAGTGCTTCGTCCATATATGGGTGGTGCAGAATTTATTGATTAATCTTCGGATTGCTCAATAAATCGTTAAACGGCACAGTTTTGTGCATGAAAATTGCTTAAGACAGTCAGATTTAAAATACTGAGGTAATTCGTGGATATCTTTCCAATCTCTTTAAAGTTGCAACAGCAACCTTGTCTGATTGTCGGTGGTGGGCGTATTGCATACCGTAAGGCAGTCCTTTTGGCAAAAGCAGGCGCAGTCATTCATGTGATTGCACCTGAAATTGAAAGTAATTTACTTGAGATTGTTGAAACTAGCCAAGGGCAATATGTCCAAGCACCTTTTAGTCCAGATATTCCATTACGCAATTACCGTTTGGTGATTGCCGCAACCAATGATAAAACAACCAATGTTCAAGTTTTTGAAGCCTGCGAAGCTGAAAAAATATTGGTGAATAGTGTGGATGATCCACCGCATTGTCGTTTTATGGTTCCAGCAATTATTGACCGTTCACCCTTGGTGGTTTCAATTGCTACTAATGGCACATCACCGGTTTTATCACGTCAAATCCGAACTCAGCTTGAAGCATCTATTCCCCATGGAATGGGTAAGCTGGCTGAATTTTCTGGAAAATGGCGTGCTGCAGTAAAAGCTAAAATTGAGAATCCTGATGAGCGCCGTATTTTTTGGGAAGACTTGTATGCCAGTCCACTCAAAGAACAGGTGTTTAATGACAATATTGCTGAAGCGGATCGTTTGATTGAACAAGCCCTAATTGAGTGGAAAGCGCCTAAAGGCGAAGTCTATTTGGTCGGTGCCGGTCCGGGTGATCCTGAGCTCTTGACCTTAAAAGCTTTACGTTTGATGCAACAAGCCGATGTGGTTATTTATGACCGTTTGGTATCTCCACCGATTTTGGATTTGTGTCGCCGTGATGCAGAAAAAATCTATGTCGGCAAAGCACGGTCTAATCATAGTGTTCCACAAGACGGTATTAATGCTTTATTGGTGGAATACGCAGCGCAAGGTAAGCGTGTCTGCCGTTTAAAAGGCGGTGATCCATTTATCTTTGGTCGTGGTGGTGAAGAGATTCAAGAGCTGTTTGCTGCAGGTGTCGCGTTTCAGGTGGTGCCAGGGATTACGGCGGCTTCTGGCTGTTCAGCTTATGCCGGTATTCCTTTAACGCATCGTGACTATGCGCAGAGTGTCCGCTTCCTGACAGGACATTTGAAAGAAGGTTCACCTGAGTTGCCTTGGCATGAACTGGTCTATGAAAATCAAACCTTGGTGTTGTATATGGGCTTGGTGGGATTAGAAAAAATCTGCGCCCAACTTATTGCCCATGGTCAACGACCTAATATGCCTGTAGCGCTTATTTCTAAAGGAACTACGCCAGACCAGAAAGTGGTGGTAGGGACGTTGGCAGATATTGCCTCTAAAGTGACAGAACATCAAATTCAAGCGCCAACCCTGACCATTATTGGTGAAGTGGTAAAGTTGCGCGAACAATTGCAGTGGCAAGCTTAATCAAGCTTGTCATTTTATTTAAAGTAGAGAACTCCCGTGATTCATGTCGTATTGTACGAGCCAGAAATTCCTGCAAATACCGGGAATATTATTCGTTTATGTGCCAATACCGGTGCGCAACTTCATTTGGTAAAACCGCTGGGTTTTGAGCTGGATGATAAAAAGCTAAGACGTGCAGGTTTGGATTATCATGAATGGGCACATATGAAAGTTTGGGAAAACTTTGAAGAATGTCTGGTACATTTAAAAGAGCAGGGCATTGGAAATGATGAGATTTATCCCTTAACCACCAAAGGTGTTGAAACTCCACATACCTCAAATTTAAACCGTCCGGTAGCATTATTGATGGGACCAGAAACTCGTGGTTTGCCTGAAAATGTGCGTATGATGTTCCCTAAAGAACATTGGATTCGTTTGCCGATGGCAGAAAACTCACGTAGTTTAAACTTGTCCAATGCGACTGCTGTGATCTTGTATGAAGCATGGCGTCAGCAAGGTTTTAAAACTTTGGTTTAAAGTCTATTGCTCATAAAAGCTGCTTAAGAGCAGCTTTTTTTAAGCCTAAAATTTAAAAAACTACGGTAACAATAAAGTAATCTGTAATACAAAGTAGTTTCAATTTTTTTAATGAAATAATTCTGGGTATTCAAAGAATAATGAAAAAATTCAGCCTCACTAAGCTTTAATTACTCAATTAAATCAATCATTAAACCAATAAAAAAGACGCATAAAGCGTCTTTTTTATCGAGTGAATTAACGCATTAATAAGAATCATCAAACTCGTTATGTTGTGGAGCAGGCTGTTTAAAACCTTTGGTTTTATAACCAAGATATAAAATGCCGAACATTGCCCACCATAAGCCATATTTCAATGATGTTTCCTCAATTTCAAGCCAGAGTGCAAACACACTAATGAAACCGAGTAATGGCACAATCACAAAGTTTAAAATATCTTTGAAATTTTTAGTGCGTCCATCACGCAATGCATAACGTGAAATTACTGACAGGTTTACAAAAGTAAATGCAGTTAAGGCACCGAAACTGATCAGTGAAATCACCGTATCAAGATTCATAAAGCCAGCAGTTAAAGCCACAGCACCAACAATTAAAATATTGTATGAAGGTGTTAGGCTTCTAGGACTGATATGACCAAAGATTTTCTTGTTAATGACACCATCACGACCCATGGCAAACATTAAGCGTGATACGCCAGCATGTGCTGAAATACCGGAGGCCAACACTGTCACAATCGCAAAAGCAAGAACATAGGATTGGAATAGTGAACCACCAACAAGCATTAAAATATCTGGCTGAGTCGCTGCAATATCCTCAAAATATGTTTTCGGATCGTTCGGGAAGTAAATTTGCATGAAGTAGGTGCTGATAATAAAAATCACACCGGCAATCAAAGCAGTTAAGAAAATTGCTTTAGGCAATGTCTTTTCAGTATCTTTGGTTTCTTCAGCAAGTGAACTCAGTGAATCAAAACCAGTAAATGAGAAGCACAGTAAAGTTGCACCGGTAATTAGTGCACCGACTGAAGTCAGCTCGTTCCAAAACGGTTCAAGGCTCCAAAGCTGATAGCGCTGTTCTGCAGAGATTGGACCATCTGCATTAAAGCCCGCTTGTAGCTTGGTATAAACCAAATAGGTAAATACAGCAATTACAACCAACTGTACTAACACAATCATACTGTTGAAGTTCGCAACAAATCGCGCACCACGTAAGTTAACACCGGTCATGAATGCCGTGAGTACAATCACCCAAACCCAGTGGTTTACATCAGGGAATAGTGCTTCAAGGTAAATCCCAGCAAGAATGATGTTGACCATTGGAGACAGTAAATAGTCTAGCCAAGATGACCAACCCACCATAAAGCCGACATTGGGGTGAATCGATTTTTGAGCATAGGTATACGCCGAACCCGAAGAAGGGTAGCGACGAATCATATGACCATAACTCAGGGATGTTAATAAAATTGCAACGAGTGCAAATATGTAGGATGTCGGTACGTGAAAATGACTTTCTTCCGATACTAGGCCGAAAGTGTCAAATAACGTCATGGGCTGTATATAAGCTAAACCGATAATAATGATGTGCCAGAGTCCCAGCGTTTTTTGCAGTTTAGCTGCCGATGGAGTCCCAGAGATATTTGTCAACGGCGTTATCCTCTTAATCGTTGATCAAGGATCAGTCATGTTTATAAGGATCGTTTGAGACGAACGATCCCCCCTATACGAATAAAACAAAAGTGCGCCAATCTACTCTAGTTTGGTATCTTTTGCCAGTATCTTTATGAATTATTAATGCAGAAAATATGCCATTCGATATAAAAATCTAACTTTAATTTTCCACAAAGCAAAAGCCCGATGCTTAAAAAAACACCAGGCCAATTTTTTGCTATATTCGCTTATTTTTCAATATTTACCAAGCTTTTTTTAAGATCGCTTTTAAATCGCTTAAGCTTGCTTCTTTAGGGTTGTAAATAATAGAACCATCATTTAAAGCTTTTTCTGCCACTTCATCTAACTGTGCTTCAGATACCTTACCTGTTTCACGTAAAGTACGTGGTAACTTGGTTAGTGTATTTAAGCGATCTCGCATGGTCAAAATGGTTGCAATCGCTTTATCTGCACGTAAGTGAGCAGGTGTTTGGGCGTAAATATCGGGACCCGCTAAAGGAAGCAATAATTCTGCAATTTTATCGCCATTCACTTCTTTATTGTATTCGAGTACATAAGGAAGGAATAAGTTCATGCATAACCCATGCGGCAGATGCGCAACTGCACCTAAGGCATGTCCTAATGAATGCACTAGGCCTACCATTGAGTTAGAGAAGGCGATCCCTGCCATAGTGGAGGCTTGAGCCAATTCCAGACGACCAAACTCATCTGTGGGGTTATCCAGTACATTGAACAAACTGTTGCTGACTTTTTTGATTGCAGCAGTGGCATAGGCATCACTAATTGGATTTGCAGCCATACAGGTGTAGGCTTCAACCGCATGGGTCAATGCATCCATTGCAGTCATGGCGGTTAAATGCGGCGGTAAAGTTTGCGTCATGCGTGGATCAAGAATCGCTGCATGTGGCATCAGGTAATAAGATGCAAATGGCATTTTGACATTTTTTTCAAGATCCGAAACCACGGCAACCATCGTTACTTCTGAACCGGTGCCTGAAGTCGTTGGAATCACGAAAAATGGTTTTAACGGTTTTGGAAGATTGTGCGCACCTGAGAACTTCAGTAAGTCATCACCACCTTCAGTCACCAGAATATTGGTCGCTTTGGAAGTGTCAATCACCGAACCACCACCCACTGCAATAATCGCATCACAGTTATTCTCGCGATACGCTTTTGCTGCATTTCGAACAGTTTGTACGCTTGAATCGGGTGGGACATCATCAAAAATATAACCAATCACCGCATCGGTAGATTCAAATGCAGCTTCGATCGGAACCAGTAAATTATTTGCGCGTACACCTTTATCGGTAATAATCAATGGGCGTTTTGCACCCAAAGTCGCAAGTTCAAATGGAATGTGTTCTAACGCGGCATGACCTGCGATGACTTTTACTGGGCAGAAAAATTCGTAATAAGGCTTAGCCATGTTATGCACTCCGTTTAAAATAAGATTGAGCTAGTTTCAAATAAATATTTGCAGCTCCAGTGAGTTTTTGTTTTAGGCTCAATTCAGTTGGATATTGTTTTACAGCAAGCTCAGCCAGGAGTTTAGGTAAAATCAGCGATTCCATTTTATTTAAGCAACGGACCAGACGAATCGCGAAAGAAATATCGCCATCGGCAATCATGCGGTCATGGGCAAAGGCTTGTGCAGTACTTTCCTGAAAAGAAAACACTAAAAAAGCATGCGTTAAGTGCTTAAAAGTAATGGTTAAATCAGGCTTGATATCTACAGATTGGAGTAATTTTAATTGATGGTCTTCCGTGACTTTCGCAATAAAAGCCGGGCCATTGGGAAATACTTTCATCGATAGAACAAAACCGACAGGGAAGTTGGAAACTTCCTGTTTTACTTCGTCATCGACTTGACTCGCCATTACCAGACCTCTGCCAATCACATCCATCATGAGTTTGACATAGGTCAGTTGTAAAGCGGGCTTTACGGATTTGGTTGAAATCACTCGCGCATCCCTTATCTAAAAAATATTTTATTAGTTTAGAGTAAATACTCTAATTTATTTTTATGTCAAAAGCAAAGTTATTGTTGCATGACTTGGACTTGATTAAAGTAACCGCTGTTGTCTAAAGTTTCAATGATATCTGTACATAAATCATTAAAGTGCGGATAGTTTGGAACCAAGTCCATGACACGAACCATTTCCATTCCTGCATAACCACATGGGTTAATGGTATGGAAGCCAGATAGGTCGCAATCAATATTTAGAGCCAAGCCGTGATAGCTGCGTCCTTTACGGATTTTAAAGCCTAAAGAACCAATTTTACGTTCTGCGACATATACCCCGGGCGCATCCGGTTTGGCATAGGCTTCAATCTCGTATTTCTTGAGCAGTTCAATCATTAAGTTTTCGGCATAAGACACTAAAGTGCGGACATTCCAGCCTAAACGGTTTAGGTCAAACATGAAGTAGGCAACCAGTTGACCCGGACCATGCCAAGTCACTTGACCGCCGCGATCGGTTTGCACCACAGGAATGTTACTGGGCATCAGAATATGTTCAGGCTTTCCTGCTTGACCTTGAGTTAAAACCTCATGATGTTGCAAAATCCACAGTTCATCTGGGGTGTTTTCATCACGGTTTTCAGTCAGGCTTTTCATGTCCTGAAAACGATCGAGATAGGGTGTGAGCTGGTTAAATTGACGAATAATAAGCGTTGGTTTTAGAACAGCATCAGTCACGTAAAGTGCGTCCTTAAAAAGTTTAAATATTGTGAATGATTATAATGAAATCAGGGTGGGATAGGGGACGATCACCCACGTGATTTGCCATTTTTATTGGAAGGGACTCAACAGTTTTTTGTAGTTATAAAAAAACACGCTTCTTGGCGTGTTTTTTTAATTTTTCTTAAAGTGCTGTTTTAATCAATGGACATGCGGCTAAATCGGCATACAGCGCATGAACTTGTTCAAGCTCCAAGAAAAGCAGTTGTGCAGTTAAAGAGTGATATTTACCTGTGCGAGAAGCTTGAATCTTAATACTCGTGCTATCAAAGTCAGGGAAGTGTTTCACTAAAATTTCTACAACAGCGACATGTAAGTCATCACTTGCTTCACCAATCAGTTTGATTGGATAATCCATAGGGAAAACCCAGAGATCTTCTCGAAGTTCGCGAGATGGCGTACGGTCTAACATGGTCATAGTAGTCCCCTTATATCAAACGCCTGCATGAATGCAGGCGTTGTATGTCTTAAGAATATAGATGGGGATGCTCGATTTGTTTTCAAGCCCCCATCGGTATCATCAAGAATTAGTCATTTTCTAAGAATGAACGCAAGTGTTCAGAACGAGAAGGATGGCGTAATTTACGTAATGCTTTGGCTTCAATCTGACGGATACGCTCACGTGTTACATCAAATTGCTTACCCACTTCTTCCAAAGTATGGTCGGTTGGCATATCAATACCAAAACGCATTTTCAAGACTTTCGCTTCACGTTCAGTCAAGTTTTCAAGCACTTCACGAGTCGCTTCTTTTAAACCTTCTGAAGTTGCAGCATCAATTGGAGATGTGATGTTGCCATCTTCAATGAAGTCACCAAGATGCGAATCTTCATCATCACCAATCGGCGTTTCCATAGAAATCGGCTCTTTGGCAATTTTGAGTACTTTACGCACTTTAACTTCGTCCATTTCCAGACGTTCGCCCAATTCTTCAGGAGTCGGTTCACGACCCATTTCTTGAAGAAGCTGACGCGATACACGGTTAATCTTGTTAATGGTTTCGATCATGTGTACCGGAATACGAATGGTACGTGCTTGGTCGGCAATAGAACGGGTAATCGCCTGACGAATCCACCAAGTTGCATAGGTCGAGAATTTATAACCACGACGGTATTCAAACTTGTCTACGGCTTTCATCAAACCGATGTTACCTTCTTGAATCAAGTCAAGGAATTGCAAGCCGCGGTTGGTATATTTCTTCGCAATCGAAATAACCAGACGCAAGTTTGCTTCAACCATTTCTTTTTTCGCGCGGCGTGCTTTGGCTTCACCAATCGACATGCGTTTAGAAATGTCTTTAATGCCTTTAACATCAAGACCAAGTTCTTTTTCGATGTCTGCAATCTTTTGTTGGAATGCAAGCACATCTGGACGTACTTTTTCTAAATAAACTTTTTGCTCAGCAGGTGCTTTTGCAATTTGTTCATCTAACCAGGCCGGATTTGATTCTTGACCCGGGAACGAAGTACGGAAATGGTTACGATCCATACGACCGCGACGTACTGCATAACGCATCACTTCACGTTCAGAAGTACGAATTTGTTCATGCGTACCACGGATCATTTCTGAAATGATGTCGAATAAACGCGGGGTAAACTTGAACATCATGAACACGGTTGCAAGTGCTTGCTGCGCTTCTTCAGCCTGTTTGCTATCGCGACCATGCTTTTCAATGGCAATTTTGGTTAGTTTCCACGCATTTTCCAATTCGGTGAAACGAACACGGGCAATTTCTGGATCTGGACCTGACTCGGCTTCAGAATCATCATCACTTTCAGCTTCTTCTTCTTCGTCATCATCCAGTTTTACATCTTTAGTTGTTTTAGTCGCAGCTGCAGCTTCTTCAACAACAATTTCAGCTTCTTCTAAAACTTCTGGAATTTCTTCATCAGATTCTGGGTCTAAATAACCAGATAAAATATCAGCAAGACGACGTTCACCTTCGGCAACATCGTTATATTCTTTTAATACAACTTCAACTGCATTTGGCCAATACGCAATAGAGTGAAGAACGTCACGAATACCTTCTTCAATGCGTTTAGCAATGCTAATTTCGCCTTCACGTGTTAAAAGTTCAACCGTTCCCATTTCACGCATGTACATACGTACTGGATCAGTGGTACGACCAGGTTCGCTTTCAACTGAAGCAAGAACAGCTGCCGCTTCTTCTTCAGCGACTTCATCGGTTGCTTCCGCATTGTTACCGTCGAACATGGTGTCATCAGATTCAGGCGCACGTTCATGCACTGGAATGCCGACGTCTTGAAGCATTTGAATAATGTCTTCAATCTGTTCGCTTTCCGTAATCGAGTCTGGGAGATGATCGTTAACTTCAGCGTAAGTTAAGTAACCTTGCTCTTTGCCTCGGCTAATCAGAGCCGCTACTTGCGAAGTAGGGGAAGTTATATCGCTCATCTTTGCTTACTCTTCATTGAATCTGTGGCAGTGAAAAACCGTGCATGATAGCACAATTCGCTTAAAATAGTTTTGAATTGATTGCTCAAGTATCATTTGGAAAGATGACTTTGATTTAACAATTGTTTTCAATATTGGGTTGGAATTTTTTTTTTCAAGTCCATTGAATGGATTGCATTGGAAATATAATCGCTTTTCTGTATGCGTCATGATGGAAATTATACATCCTCATAAATATACAATTTCAGGGTCAAAAAACAAGAGTAAATTGAGTTTGTTATATAAAAAAATTAAAAAAAACTTGACAAGAATTCGGAACAAAGATAAATAGCGCCTAGACCCATTCACTTTTTTTCACCATGAGGTAGTTTTAGTGTCTTCTACAGATTTTGAACTAGACGATAGCTTCAGTGATGATGATGTTAGCTTTGATGAAGCCTCAAGCAAAATTAGTGCTAAAGAGTCTTTGGAAAAACGTCGTCTCATTGATGACCTTCTCGCACAACGTCGTTTGGAGCGTGAACTGAAAGATTTTGATTATGATCTGGATGATGACGACGACTTTGACGATGAAGAAGACTAAATTGTGATTTAGCATAGCCGGCTAAAATGCTATGCTATCCGCAGTTATTTTACTGAACTTGGATTTTAAATGAGTGCTTTAGATTTAGACTTATTGAGCGAATATCTAGACGGCGACCAAAATGAACATGGTCTAGATTTTGCGGCAACTCATGGTTTTTTATGTGCAACTGCTGTTGGACCAACTTTTGATAAATGGCTCGATGAACTTTTCGATAACAATCAAAAGAAAGTTCCTGCTGAAATGATTGCACAAGTAAAAGCATGGTTAGAAGCAATTCGTCAAAACTTAGCCAATGAAGAAGGAATCGAATTTCCTTTTGAAATTGAAGAAGCTGATGTTGAATCAAGTTTAGGCGACTGGAGTGTTGGCTTCGTTGATGCAATGTTCTTAAACGAAGATGCTTGGTTCACACCTGAACATGAAGAACAGTTGGTAGATTTAACTTTACCAATGATGGTCTTTAGTGGTGTGGATGACGAAGACCCACAAATGGAATCTTTCCGTCGCAATGGTCAGCTTATGGACGAAATTGCTGAGGAAATTCCAGAAAACTTAAATGAAATTTATTTGATGTATCACACACCAAACTAATTCAAATAAGTTGTAAAAAAGCACCTTTAATGGTGCTTTTTTTATGCGCGGATTTTCATCATTGGCAGGGCGCTTCAGTGAAAGACTTATTTTTGCTTACTGAGGGAATATCGGGCATAGCCATTATAGGCAATATAAAAGATCAGCCCGTGTAGCGCATAGCGCCAGCCATCAGGAATGAATAGCTGGCTCTCCCGGCATGACCTAAGGTTATCAGAATTTCCTCAGCACGTGGATGCATAAAAATGAGCACAAACATCATGATAAAGCCAATGGTCATGGCGACTACTGTTGATCCCCAAACCAGTGTGTTTTTTTCTTTGTTGTTCGGTAAGCGTTGTTCTTTTTTGACAAAATGTCTGGCACTCAGAAAGGCAGAAGCAATCAGGCCAGGTAGCAGGGTGATGGCTCCGAGCTTTAGACCATAAATCAATATGCTGACCAGCACGATCAAGGCAATACTATAAACGACTGCAAAATATTTAAGATAATGCGACATCGTTTTAGTCTCCTGATGAGAACCTGTAATCAGGATGGACGATTTTTACCTTGATGTCTACGGTATAGAATCCAGATAATCATGGCGATGACAACGATAATAATAAAATGGCTGACTTGGCTAAAAATATTCTGCATCAAGGCTTGGTTTTCGCCAAAATAAAAACCTACACAAGCTAAGAATGTCGTCCAGATAATTGTACCTAGACTACTGTAGAACATGAATTTCCAGAAAGGCATGTGGCTCATGCCAGCAGGGATGCTAATCAACGAACGAACTGCTGGAATCATGCGGCCAAAGAAGACAATCCTGTGACCATAGTGCTCAAACCAGTCCAAAGATTTTTTGACATCTGGTGATTTTATAAAAAGATATTTGCCATAGCGATCTACAAAACGAAAAATACTGTCATGATTAAACTTATAGCCAATCCAATAGAGTATAGCGGCCGCAACCAGAGAGCCTATACAACCCGCGATAATCACGCCAACTAAAAGTAGCTCCCCTTGTGATGCAGAATAGCCAGCGGACGGCATAATGATTTCAGATGGGATGGGAGGGAAAATATTGTCGAGGAACATGAGCAGGGCAATACCAAGGTAGCCCAATTGCTCCATAATGGAAATAATCCACTCAGTCAGATTCATAAGTTTATAAAAATAATAGTGATATCTGAACTATCCTAAAGTTTATTTATTATAGGGTAAAGTAAAGCCAAGTAATTAAATTTGCTTATTCTTGGCTATGTACCAGTGTATGAATGTAGACCTTTCTTAAGCTATACGACAGTGCGAAAGGAATCGCGCTGAGCATTGCATATTCAAACAGATTGGGTTTTAAGTGATAGGCAATAAATATAGATAAAATACTACCAATGACAGCACCTAAAATCACAATAAAAAGATGTGATTCTTGCTCTAAAACCATTTTTATTTCTTCTATTTTTTGATGGTTTTTTTCACGAATAAGGTGAACACGCTTCGCATAATTGACTGAACGGCTAATTGATCTTGGCATAATTTAACTCCTTTTTCACGTTATATATTAACTTTTCACGTTAAAAATTAATGGGTTATAGTTTTATTCTAATTTTAACTACCAGATTATCAAATTATTTGAGACTTAGCATGCATTAATGGTGAAACTTGGTGATCTTTTCTTATCTATTGTTTATTTTGGGTAAATAAAAAGCCCTCTTGTGAGGGCTTTTTATATATAACTTTACAAATCAGAGATTACAGACGTTTGCGTTTAGCTGCTGCAATTTGAGACTGACGCATGCGGAAACCGGCTTTTTGTTGCTCTGTGGTTTTTTCGATGCAGTATTTGCACGATACACCATGTTCGTAACTTGGAAGTTCAGCTTCTTCAGGAAGTAAAGGCCATCCACATGCATGACACTTAATGTTCTGACCTTCCTCTACACCATGGGTAACCGCAGTACGACCATCAAATACGAAACATTCGCCTTCCCACATACTTTCTTCAACAGGCGTTTCTTCCAGGTATTTTAAAATACCGCCTTTCAGATGATAAACTTCATTAAAGCCTTCTTGAAGCAATAACGAAGTTGATTTTTCACAACGAATACCACCTGTACAGAACATCGCAATTTTCTTGTCTTTATGTTGTGCAAGGTTTTCTTTTACATATTCTGGGAATTCACGGAAAGTTTCAGTTTTAGGGTCAAGAGCACCTTTGAATGTGCCTGCTTTATATTCGTAGTCATTACGCGTATCCACCAGGATCACGTCATCACGTGCAATCAGTTCGTTCCATTCTTTAGGATCTAGGTAGTGACCGACTAGGTCGCGTGGTTTAACTTCCACACCTAAAGTCACAATCTCTTTTTTGAGCTTGATTTTCATTTTACGGAAAGGTTTTTCATCGCTATGAGATTCTTTGTACTCCATAGCATTAAAGCCTTCATTCAAAAGAAAGGCATGAATTTGATCAACCGCTTGTCGATCCCCAGCCACAGTACCGTTAATACCTTCACCGGCTACAATTAGAGTTCCACACAAGTTAATGCTGTTGACCAAGTCTAAAAGACGTTGTTGAAGATCGGCAGGATCTTGAACTTCTTTAAATTGATATAGTGCTGCAACAACCCAACTTGTGGTCGCTTGCTGTTCTACAGGTGCAAGCTGTTCTACAGTAGCATTCATGGAATACTCCAAATGTATTATGATAGGACAAAATTCAAGGCGCGTATTTTAACGTGAATTGTATGAATAAGCGAGAAAACCATAACTAAAATATGGTTATTGAGCGAAAGATGCCGATATAGGCTGTTATTGATCAAATCGATCTTTAGTTAAAAGCGTTTGTTAGATAATTTTATTGATTTTTAAATTGTGTAGGAGTGTGTTTTGAGTACTGACCGTCGAATTGCTTCTTTGACCCCATGTGCAGGGCGTTGTTCTACGGTATTTGGTGATTCAGTATGCCGTGGTTGCCGTCGCTTTAACCATGAAGTGATTCAGTGGAATACATACACGCCTGAACAGCACACTGCGGTGTGGAAGCGTCTGGATGCGCAACTGGATCAAATTTTGGTACCGATGTTGCCGCATGCTGATTTGCGCCATGTGGAGGGCTTTGTCTTATCTAAACGGGTTCGCTTACGTGATGATGCCTCCAAAGGTCGCAAGCTTTATCATGCACTTAAAATTTGTGAGAAGAATAAAAATTTAGCCGAAGAAAGTGGTTTGGGTATTCAGGGTAAACAGGTAAAACCACTCTGGCAGGAATTTGAACGTCGGGTACTGGCTTTGGCTACAGCAAGTTATGATTTCGCTTTTTTACGTGCCGATGGTATTAGCCATAATTTATTACAGATGATGGAAGAAGATTAAACACATCATTTTTATTTGAAATTTTAAAAAAAATTAAAAGTGATTGTTAAAGAGTCTAAAAAGTGCATCTCGCAGAATACCTCTTGTACTGCATGGATGTCGTCATCATGATTGTGACCCCATGGACCAGTCATGATGTTGATCGTAAATGAAGGCTAAAAGGAGTGGATCGCAAAGCCTTGCAAACGATATTTGGCACCAACTTTGCCTTGCTAATTTTAATCACTGTTTCCATTTTGGTTCTGAACGGTTTTCTGGATATTAATGAGCAGTGGTTTAACGGCATTAAAATTCTAGGTTGTTTGTATATTGCTTATCTACGCTTTCAAATTTTAAAAGAAGTTTTGTTTTCTAAAGAAGATGAATCAGCGTCGTAATTAAAATCCAAATCAATGAATGGTGGTTTTAAACAGGGGGGGGGCTATATTTCTAATCCTAAAGATATTATTTTCTTTGCTGCATTTTTCCCGCAGTTCATACAGATCACGCCTTAGTTGAATATCAGTCTTGGGATTCTGACTCTGAGCTGGATCGTGCTGGATTTTGCCACTTTATCGGTGGTTTATTTGAGCTTTAATCGTTTATCTAAATCTAAGATTTACAGTAAATTGCTGGCGACTTGGGGTGCAATACTCATTTTAATTGCGGTATATGGTGTGTATTCCACATGGTTGTAAAAGTTTTGAATAATAAAAAGCCCCGCGTAGGGGGCTTTTATTTTTTTAATCTTAAAGATTATGTGCTAAGCGATACTGCACAATTTCTTCAATGGTAATCACGGTTAAATGATGAGTTTGCGCGTAAGATAGAACTTGAATACCAGACGCCATGGTGCCATCAGGATTGGTTAATTCACACAAAACACCTGCAGGTTTTAAACCTGCTAAACGTGCTAAATCAATCGTACCTTCAGTATGCCCACGACGGGTGAGTACACCACCGTTACGGGCGCGTAAAGGGAAGACATGACCTGGACGGTTCAAGTCACTTGCGATCGCACCATCTTTAATGGCTGCTTTCACCGTAGTTGTTCGGTCTTTTGCTGAAACGCCAGTTGTTACATCTTTCGCCGCTTCGATGGTTACGGTAAATGCTGTTTTAAACTGACTTGAGTTGTCAGTCACCATCGGTGGGAGTTGCAAATGATTGGCTAATTCATCGGTTAAGCATAAGCAAACAATACCTGAACCATCACGAATCATACGTGCCATGGTTTCAACAGTTAGTGTTTCTGCCGCAACAATGAGATCGGCTTCATTTTCACGGTCAAAGTCATCCATCACCAAAACCGGTTTGCCTTGGCGGATATCTTCTAATGCTTTTTGGATACGTTGTTCAGCTGGAGGAAGGGCTGAAAAGAAAATTTCGGGTTGAATCAAACTAGACATTGAAACGCTCTCGTAAAATAAAAATACGGTTGAACATTTCAGGACTGATGCAGAAATGGGGTCGCAGCGATATATCAAATATAAATATCCGTTACGTCGTCTTCTTTCATCCGGACTATACCGTCGGCTTTGGTTTCTCACCAAATCTGCGAGTCAATCTTTTAATAAAAATTGACAAGCTCGTGGGCTGATTCAGTCATTGCGCATGCAAGCTGAATTTACCACCGGTGGGGAATTTCGCCCCGCCCTGAAGCGATGTGCAATTATTATAGACTTGTTTTAAATCAAGGTCGCAGCTTTCTATAGATCAATCAGTCATATCGATAGTAATTATGTGAATAATAAAGTTAAAATCAGCAGGCAATAAAAAAGCCCGCATAAGGCGAGCTCTTTAATATCTTTAAATTTTAAGCCACTTGAACAGGAATACAGTTCGCAGTGTGATTTACAGTATTGTTTGGGTTGGCATAAACAAGACGTGGTTTATGTGCATTCGCTTCAGCTTCAGTGAAATCACCAAATGTTGCGATAATCATCAGATCGCCAACATCAGCTTGAAGAGCAGCACCGCCATTGACTGAAATAATGCCTGAGTTTTCTTCACCACGAATTGCATAAGTGGTAAAACGCTTACCATTAGTCACGTTCCACATATGAATTTCTTCATATTCGCGGATACCGGCCAAATCCAATAGCACGCCGTCAATTGCACAAGAACCTTCATAATGTAATTCTGCTTGTGTAACGACACAACGGTGAATTTTAGCTTTTAATAAACGAGATAGCATGGCTAGCGTCTCCTTAGTGGGCCTAAGATTTTATCTTATGGTTAAATCAAATCACTTCTTACTGGATCAGTAATCCGCAGAAAACGCATTTTGCTCCGAAATAAGCAACATGGCAAGAAGGATTGTTCAACAATTTATGGAATAATCAGTTCGGTTTATAAGCATTGATTTGATTCATGGCTTGCTGTATGTCACCGTTTACCAGCAATTTAATGCGAGATAAAGCGTGAGCAATGGCATCATCGATTAAATCTTGTTCGCTGCTAGGCGCTTTGCTGAGTACATGTCCGGATACACGTTCTTTTTCACCAGGATGACCAATACCAATACGTAAACGATGGAAATTAGAACCTAGATGCGGAACGATATCGCGTAAACCGTTATGACCACCGTGACCACCACCTGTTTTTAGGCGAATTACACCGGGATTCATATCCAGCTCATCATGCGCAATCAGCATCGTTTCTGGGGCAACTTGATAGAATTTTGCGAAGGGCACAACACTTTTGCCAGAGGCATTCATAAAGGTTGTGGGTAAAAGCAGACGAACGTCTTGACCTTCAATATTACCGCGACCGCTGATTCCGTAGAATTTAGGATCGGCTTTGAGGGAAATGCCATATTGTTCTGCAAGGCGTTCAACGAACCAGAAGCCTGCATTATGGCGGGTTTGGGCGTATTCCTTACCAGGATTGCCCAAACCGACAATTAGCGAAAGTTTTGACACTAATTATACCGTTAACACTTATGCGCGTTTAAAGTCAGCGTGCATTGGAGTGTTTTTAGCTGGGTGACGTTGTAAAGCTTGGATTTTAACGCTTTCAACTTTATCGCCCACTTGAATTTCAATTACTTCTTCAAAGAAAGAATTGTCTTCAAGAAATTTAACAAGTTGACGAAGTTCTAAAGTAACAGTTACAGGAGCAGCTTCGCCACCGTAAATGATTGCTGGAACTTTGTTTTCTAGACGAAGGCGGCGGCTCGAACCTTTCCCTTGTACTGATTCGTCACGAGCTACTGCATTTAATACGAAGTTTGCCATGATGACATTTCCTCATTGAGTTTAATTGACTGAACCTTCGACCAGTTCAGTGATAGAAAGCCCCACCAGAGGGCAGGGCTTTTAAAATTTAGCGCTGTATTATAGATAACTATCGAACATTGCGCTAATAGATTCTTCGTTGTTAATACGACGAATTGTCTCAGCAACCATACCAGCTACTGAAACTTGGCGAATCTTACCAAGTTCTAATGCTTCTTGAGAAAGAGGAATAGTATCTGTTACGACAAGTTCGTCGAGTACAGAATTTTTCAAATTCTCAAGGGCTTTACCAGAAAGTACAGGGTGAGTTGCATAGGCAACAACACGGCGAGCACCAAATTGTTTCAGTGCATCAGCAGCTTTACACAAAGTACCAGCAGTATCCACCATGTCATCCACGATTACGCAGTCACGATCTTTCACATCACCAATCAAATGCATCACTTGTGATTCATTTGCTTTTTGACGACGTTTATCAATGATTGCGAGATCGATATCACCCATTTGCTTAGCTACAGCACGTGCACGAACTACACCGCCAACGTCTGGAGAAACAACCATAAGATTATGGTGTTGCTGTTGACGAAGATCAGCAAGTAACGCAGGAGTACCGTAGATATTGTCTACAGGGATGTCGAAGAAACCTTGAATCTGGTCAGCATGAAGGTCGATCATTACAACGCGGTCAATACCTACAGTTGTCAGCATATCTGCTACAACTTTTGCAGTGATTGGCACACGGCTTGAACGAGGACGACGATCTTGACGAGCATATCCGAAGTAAGGAATGACAGCAGTAATACGACCTGCGCTTGCACGACGTAAAGCATCGGCCATAACGAGGACTTCCATAAGGTTGTCATTCGTTGGGGCACAAGTAGGCTGTACGAGAAATACGTCTTTACCACGAACATTTTCAGTAATTTCGACAGCAATTTCACCGTCAGAAAAATGACCTACAGATGCTGCACCTAAAGGAATGTGCAGGTGGCTTACGACTTTTTGGGCGAATTGTGGATGTGCAGTTCCACTAAAAACGACAAGATTGGGCATGAAGCACCCTTGGCGGTTGGAATGTTTGAAAATAGATGGCAGGGGCGGCTGGATTCGAACCAACGGATGCCGAGATCAAAACCCGGTGCCTTACCACTTGGCGACGCCCCTAATGCGGCAGAACTTTAATATTTTTACTGTTCTATGTCAAGGTAAATTAACAAATGAACATGCAAACTCTGTTCTGTCTTTTTTGAGAAAATGGCAGGGGTAGCTGGATTCGAACCAACGGATGCCGAGATCAAAACCCGGTGCCTTACCACTTGGCGATACCCCTAAATTTGACCACTGTAATGTTTATTTAAACCACTGGTTTAAATGGCAGGGGCGGCTGGATTCGAACCAACGGATGCCGAGATCAAAACCCGGTGCCTTACCACTTGGCGACGCCCCTAATACAGTAATCTACAGATGAAAATGATGGCAGGGGCGGCTGGATTCGAACCAACGGATGCCGAGATCAAAACCCGGTGCCTTACCACTTGGCGACGCCCCTATCATATAACCTTGAAATGACGTAATGGTGATTCATTTAAACTATTGACCAAGTAAGCTTTACAAGGTGAATGAGCTAAAATCTCATCAATATTCATATCAGAAGTTACTTCAGTAAAAACACAAGCACCTGTACCTGTAAGTTTTGCAATACCGAACTGGTCTAAATACTGCATCGCTTCATTCACTTCAGGATATAGACTTCTTGCCAAAGGCTCAAAGTTATTTCCAAAATTAAATGGCGTTAACTGATAGGCGCAAAATTTAGTAGGCTTCGTGTCTCTTGTCAACGTTTTTTGTGAAAAAAGCAGTTGAGTGCTGATAAAACAGTCAGGTTTTAACACAATGTATTGTTTTTGATCTAAGTCTATGAATGTTAAGTGTTCACCAATGCCTTCTGCCCATGCATTACGACCATGTACAAAAATCGGAACATCGGCACCGAGTTTTAGACCTAACTCAGCCAATTGTTCAATATTTAGACCGCACTGCCACAATTGATTCACCACAATCAGGGTGGTGGCAGCATTGGAGGAGCCACCTCCGAGTCCTGCACCCATCGGAATGTTCTTTTCGATGGTAATTTTTAAACCAGTTGGCTTTGTTGCAAAGGGTTTTAAAATTTGTGTGGCCTTAAAAATTAAGTTTTGTCCTAAATCCACACTACTCAAGCCATCAATTGAAATCGTCAAGTCATCCGTTTGGGTGAATTCCAACCAATCAGTTAAATCAATCAGTTGGAAAATACTTTGCAATTCATGATAGCCATTGTCACGACGACCTGTGATATGCAAAAAAAGATTGAGCTTGGCAGGAGAGGGAACACGAATCATAGAATTTTGAACTTTTTAAGATTTAGCGATTTTGAATGACCATTGTAATACGGTTTTCCTGACCGGATTCAAGAGTCTGCTTCAAAATCAATTTATTCGGTAATTGCGCTTGAGCGTTATAGCTGAGGTTAACAGTCCAGCCATCTTCCAAAAACTGGATTGGGCGATTGCTTTCATCCTTGCTGATTTTCGCTTGTGTGGTTGCAGGTTTGGCTTGAACCCAATCCACCAGATGGGTGATCGGTGCTTGCCAGCCAGTGGCACGCTGCAGTAATTCTTCTGGAGTTTCAGCTTGGATGAGTCCAGTTTTGGCACTGTTTAAGGTGACCTGGCCTGGAGTGCCTGAAATTTGCGTTTTACCCACACCTAAAATTCCGCTTAACTCGATGTCAAATTCATCCTGTTGTTGTACCCAGGTGAAAAATGCACTGCCAGATTGTCCCGGTGTTTTTACCCCAATTTTACCCTGCAGGTTAAAATTGTTTGCTGCTTCAGGTATTTGGGAAACGCTTGGAGCTTGAGGTTGCGTAAATTGTTGGCAACCTGTCAGAACTAGTGTGCTTGTGGCGATCAGGGTTAAGCTGAATTTTGAAAAAATACGCATAAAGATCATTAACTCTTTTTCATCTGTGGCGGTAACAATAACGATTTCAGTTGCTCTAATTGAGGATCATTGGGGTGTTTTTTTTGTAATTGTTGTAACACATGATTAAATTTTGTCAGATCACCTTGCATGTATAGCGCTTTTGCATAGCGCACACCAATTTTAACACTTTGACTCATCTCATACGCTTTTTCTAAAACCAGCGCGGAGGTCTTAAAGTCGTTTTGTAAAAAGGTGATATAGCCGAGCGTATCTAAAATCGAAGCTTGTTCTGGTGCAAATTCCAAAGCATGTTCAACATACTGTCTGGCTTCATCTAGTCGTCTGTTTTGTAACGCTAGTGTATAGGCGTAAGCATTTAGATAAGTTGGGCTGTTTGGCTCAATTTCCAGTAATTTTTTCAATAATTTATCAAGCTTATCTTGATCCTGATAAGCGTCGAGCAAAAGTACTTCTGAATAGATCAGTTCAGGGTCGTCAGGGATGTTTTTGATGGCCTCATCGAGCAGGCGCATGGCTGCTTTTTTATTGCCCATACGTTTTAGAATATCGGCCTGAGCCTGATACAAGAAACTGGCATGTTGAGGGTAATTTACCCGTTCTTGGGTTAAAAACCGTAGCGCATCGCTAAGCTGTTTTTGCTCTGAAAAAATATTAATCATGTTTCGGCGTGAAACAGTGTAGAGACTGCCATCCACCAGGCGATAATAGGCTTTTGCAGTTTCAAAATGTTGCTTTCTTTCGGCATTCACGGCTAAGTAATAATAGGCTTCGTTTTGATATTGATTAGAATATCGAAGCTCAACTAAAAACTTTTCCGCCTTTTCATATTCTTCCAAATCGATACTGGTTAAGCCTGCAATGAACAGGGCTTCTTCCTCATGTGGCCATTTCTTGAGAATGTTTTCGAGTTTATCCAGGGCTTCCTTGGATTTATTAATTTTAATCAGATACTTAATTTCAGCCAAGCGAACTTCTAGATTGGATTTATGTTTACGACTGGATTTGTCATACCATTTTAGGGTGGCTTCTTCATCACCTAAAGCACTGAGTAAATTGGCTTTCATTAAGATGAAGCCAGTGACTTTTGGGCGTTTTTTAAGCGCACGATTAACCGTGAGAAGCGCTTGCTCTAACTGTCCATTTTGCGCTTCCAAGCCTGAAATCAGTATCAAGACAGATGGGTTGTCCCGTTCTTTACTTTTGCTTAAAGCATCCAGTAGAACTTCTCGGTCTTCAGGTTGTTCCGGTGCAATTCCGACCAGGATCTTTTCCAAGTCTGCATTGGGGTCAATATTTAAAATTTTATCGAGTGTTTCGGATGCCAGTTCATACTCATGCGATTTCAGGGCAATATGTGAAAGATAAAATAAAGCCGGAACATCTGTAGGTTCCTGAACCACCCAATGTGTTGCAATATCGAGCGCAGCTTTCAAGTCATTTTGTTCCAGTGCAACATTTAAAGCACGCTGTTTAACCGTGGTTGAGCTGCTTTTAATTGCAAGCACGGTGTAGTTATGCAATGCTGTTGGAACGTCGTGATAGGTCAGTGCAAACTCGGCAATCATGCTTTGTTTTATGGCATTATAGTTTGAATTGACATGATAAATTTCTCCGGATGCTCTAATATGAGCACTCGAAGCCATGCTACCCACAAGTAAGAATGTGGTAGAATATTGCTTAATTGTCGCGCCGCTTATTCGGCTATTTGTTTGACGCAATTTTTCTTGATCCAAGTAATGCTTTTTATGACACCAATATTGCACAATAGCATAAATTTAGCGAAATGATGATCTGATATGTCTTTCTTTGCATTAGGTGTCAACCATCAAACCGCTTCTGTAGAACTGCGAGAACAGATTGCTTTTAACCCTGAAAAGTTAACGCAACTGCTTGCCGAGCAAAGCCAAAACCATGACTTGAATGATATGGTCGTGGTTTCTACATGTAATCGAACTGAAGTTTATGCGATGTCTGAAGATGCAGACATGGTAATGAATTGGCTCGCCCAGGCAAATGGCCTAGATGCTAAACAATTGTTAAATCATGTATATCGCTATGAAAATGCGCAGGCTGTGACGCATTTGATGCGGGTTGCCAGTGGTCTTGATTCCTTAATGCTGGGTGAACCGCAAATTTTAGGACAAGTAAAGTCTGCACTTTCTCTGGCTAAAGATGCCCATACCGTTTCTCCAAATTTAAACCGAATTTTTGAATATGCTTTTTACGCAGCCAAGCGCGTTCGCTCGGAAACTGCGGTAGGTAGTCATGCGGTTTCCATGGGCTATGCTGTTGCTCAACTTGCCCTTCAAGTCTTTAGCAAGCCTGAAAAACTGACCGTGATGGTGGTTGCAGCTGGTGAAATGAATAGCTTGGTGGCGAAACATTTGGCTGAAATGGGCGTGGGGAAAGTACTGATTTGTAATCGAACGCGTGCCCGTGCTGAAACACTGGCGCAAGAAATTGCTCATCGTGTAGATGTGGAAATTATCGATTTTTCCGAATTGGCTGCAAATTTGTATCGTGCAGATGTGATTTCAAGCTGCACTGGAAGTTTGCATCAAGTGATCGCTTACAAGGACGTTAAAACCGCATTAAAAAAACGTCGCTATCAACAAATGCTGTTGGTGGATTTGGCTGTTCCGCGTGATATTGATCCCAAAGTAGAATCATTAGATGGCGTGTATTTATATGGCGTTGATGATTTACAAAGTGTAATTGATGACAATCTTGCCCAACGTCGTCAGGCGGCTGTTGAAGCAGAAGTGATGGTCAATCAGTTAGCCACAGAATTGCTGACCCAGCAAAAAATCAACAAAGCAGGCAGTACCATTCATGCTTATCGTGAACAAGGCGAAGTTCTAAGACAGGAAGAGTTAGCTCTAGCGATGTCTCGAATTGCAACCGGTGAAAATGTCGAACAGGTTCTACAAGAATTTTCGCATCGCTTAACCCAAAAATTACTCCATCCTACTTCTATTCTATTACGTCAAGCGGCGAAAGCTGAAGATCCAAGTTGTTTTGAATGGATGCGTGATGATTTGGAAGATATCTTTGCAAAGCGTCGTAAAACTAAAAAATAATTTATTAATTTTTTAGTTTTAGCGTATGGCCACTTATTCGTCTATAAGCGTAAGTGCCCTTTTTTTTGCAATCTCGGAAATGCGCAGTTTTAGATTCTTCATTTCTGCAATGCTGCTAAATTTTTTCGATTTCATCTTTTTCGTTAGAAATTCATACTGTAATTTTGTAGATAAATCCGCTGCAAGCTTATCTGCTTGCTCTGGTGATGAAGTGTAATCGCTGATATTCGCATTCTGTAAAATATGCTGTAATTCATGATGGTACGCTGCACATGCACCTAAGACATAATATTGCGATAATTCGGTGTCATCCGGTAAATCATCAAAAATCACATTAAAGATATTTAAAATTTTAAACAGCAATTGATCTTGTGAAATTAAAGCACTCAGCGGTTCAAAATGAATATACAAATAAGGGTGATTCATCAAAATTGCAATCACATATTCTTCAGCATCAATTTTGGTGCTAAAGCTTAAAGATGCGTCATTGTTGACTTGCGGCTGCCATTTGCGGCTATAACCGAGCTTTTCACGGAAATATTGCTGCAACAAATAACGGTAAGAACCATGTTTTGGCAACAATTCAGTGAGCTGTTTGAGTTCGCCCATGACCTGACTTTTACCTTCAGGCGATGTGCTGTTATGGTTCTGAGTTAAATAGGCAAAAATAAACTCAGATAAAAGTGGCGCAGCTTGCAGCATGCGTTGGAAGCTTTCCAAACCTTCACGACGAATCAGCGAATCCGGATCATGATCATTCGGGAGTACGAAGAACTTAAGTTCACGACCATCATTTAACAAGGGTAGAGCAATTTCTAAAGTACGACGCGCCGCTTTTTGTCCCGCAGCATCACCATCAAAAGCAATAGTAATGCGTTGATTTTGCTTAAATAAAATATCTAGATGTTCGGTATTACTGGCTGTCCCTAGCGTCGCTACAGCCCCATAGATGCCATATTGCTGCAGGGCAATGACATCCATATAACCCTCAACCATCAACCAGTCTTGAGCTTTTTGCTTGCGTCCTTCATATAAACCATACAGCAGTCGGTTTTTATGAAAGACATCAGAATCTGGCGAGTTAATGTACTTGGGTTTGATTTCATCATTTAAAGCACGACCACCAAAGCCAACTACACGACCTTTAGAATCTCGAATCGGGAAAATCACACGGTCACGTAACAAGTCGAAGCCACGACCGCTGTCACTGGTACGAATCAGACCCAGTAATTTTAAACCTTCTATGTCTTGAGGGAAGGCTTTTTCAAGGTGTTGCCAGTCTTCAGGTGCATAACCTAAACGCCAATAAGCAATAGTTTCAGCACTTAAACCACGCTGTTTGAAATATTGCTGTGCGGTCTGACTATGCGGTAATTGCTGCTCATAATAGAGCGCAATATTTTCCAATAAATCGTATAAGTTACCGTCTTGAGGAATATCTTCAAAGGGTGCTGTCGCTTGATCAAACGCCGTAAATGGATCATTGCCATAGAACGCACCCTCTTGCATTTGGAATTCTGCAAAAGGGTCGTGATCCATTGTTACCGGTGATGGGGCATGAGAATTTTGTTGTAAATTCGCTGCAGCATTTTGAGTATTGGGTTCAATTTTTTTCGCAACCGGCTGAGGCTTTGCTGCTTCACGTTTGTATTTGAGTTTAGTTGAATCTTGATTATCTTTAGGAAGTTCAATGCCGGTTTGGCTCGACAGATCTTTCATCACATCGACAAAATTACGACCGTCGATATCCATTAAAAAGCGGATGGCATTACCGTTAGCCTGACAACCAAAGCAATGGAAATATTGTTTGTCTCGATAAACATGGAACGAGGGCGATTTTTCCTGATGAAAAGGGCAGCAACCTGAATAGGTGCGACCGGTTTTCTTAAGTTTCACGCGCTGACCAATCAGATCGACAATATCTGTTCGATCTAATATTTGATCAATCGTGTGTTGAGGAATAGCCATACGTATGCAATCGGGTTGTGATCTATCTATTAAAAATGGCTGACAAATAGGCTGTCAGAAGTTAGCTATGTTAAAAGTGCATCAGCTGTTAAAAGTTAATTTGTATACCTTTTGCACAAAATGATCAATATGATCGGTTAAAATAACAAAAGGGCAAGTATGATAACTTGCCCTTCATGAAAATGCGACCAGTAAGCTCGGCTTATTTAGTTGCTGGAGCTTCTTCTGTAGTCGGTTCTTCAATCGTTTCCTGTTTCGGTGCAGGAATACTGCTTTCTGTTTGTGGTCGATCTAATAAACCAAAACTTAAACGATTGGTGATACTACGTTTTCCCCCATCTTCAGAGCTTTGTTGTTGCTCTGCCTCTGTTGAAGTCTGCGCTTCACGTCCAAATACACCTAAAGTTGCGCGGTTAATCCAGCTGCCTTCACTGCGTGCAGCACGAAGATTCACGCTACCATCAGCTTTAACCAGGTTTGGATAATTGAGCTTTAACACTTCAATATATTGCTTTGAAGTTTGGGTATCACCTAATTTGTCATAACCATAGGCAATTGTGGCTAAGGCTTCAGGCACTTGAGGCGTTTGTGGATAATGTTCAACCACCCATAGTGAGCGTTCAACTGCAGCTAACCATGCCTTGCGCTTGATATTAAAACGCGCTGCATTCATCTCGGCTTCAGCCAATTCAGTACCAATAAACTTCATACGCTGGGCTGCATCGACTGCATAAGTGCTCGATGGGAAACGACGAATGAAATCGACAAAGTTCTGATAAGCCACTTTTAAATAGCTGACATCACGGTGTGCCTGCTTTAATGAGGTATAGCGTAATAGACCATTATAGTTTTGTTCCATATTCGCCACGCCACGAACATAGTAAGCATAGTCCACATTTGGATGTTGTGGATTTAAGCGAATAAAACGTTCAGCAAGTGCAATGGCACCTTCATAATCTTTTTGTTGAAATTTAACGTACAACAATTCTAATTGTGCTTGTTGCGCATAATCACCTGTAGGGTAATAAGTATCTAGCGCTTCAAGATGCTTAGCCGCGTCAGTATATTGACCACGTTCAAGGGCTTTTTCAGCTTTTTGAATATAAACTTGCTCGCTAGATTGTGGTCCTGTGTCCACAACATCTTTCTTTGGATTACTGCTACAGCCCGCTATTGCCGACGCAACGCCTAAAGATAAAGCAAGCATTGTCATTTTATAACGTGGTAACGACATAAAAATTCCTCTGTTAATACGGGCAATGAGCTACAATTGCACTATTAAACCACTTTTGTCTGAATGAGCAAATGAGTCAAGCACAATCTTCTAATTCTAATTTCCCTGAAACTGATTTCAATTTACTTGAAGATTCTGAGGATGCAGATAACCATACTTCAGACTCAACTGCAACACGTTTATCGTTGCAATTTCAATTGGATGAAAGCTATTTAGGGCAACGTATCGACCAGGTTGCAGCTCTGGTCTGGAACGATTTTTCCCGTGAAAAATTGAAGCAGTGGCTGAAAGATGGCCATTTGTTGGTAAATGGTAACACTGTCAAGCCCAAGTATAAATGTGAAGGCAATGAGCTTTTAACACTCAATGTTGAGCTGGAAGTTCAAACCAAAAGCTTGCCTGAAGATATTCCATTGAATATTGTTTATGAAGATGACGACATTATTGTCATTAATAAACCGGTCGGCATGGTGGTTCATCCAGGTGCGGGCAACAGCTCGGGTACCTTGGTGAATGCCTTGTTGCATCATTATCCTAAATCGGCTGAGTTGACACGTGCCGGTCTGGTACACCGTATTGATAAAGACACCAGCGGTTTGCTGGTGGTTGCGAAAAATCTGGAATCTCAATTTGCATTGAGTAAGCAGTTGGCGAAGAAAACCGTCTACCGTGTTTATGATCTGGTTGTTTACGGCAAAATTATTGCCGGTGGTACCATTGATGAGCCGATTAAACGTCATCCGGTTGATCGTATTAAAATGGCCATCTTGCCGGGTGGTAAGGATGCGGTAACACATTACAATGTGAAAGAGCGCTTCCAGCATTTCACGCGTGTACAAGCGCGTCTGGAAACCGGTCGTACCCATCAAATCCGTGTTCATTTTAGTTATCTGGGTTTTGGTCTGGTCGGTGATCCGGTATATATGAATCGTGTCCGCGTTCCTGCCGGTGCTTCTGAATTACTGGGTGAAACTTTGCGTGGCTTTAAACGCCAGGCATTACATGCATCAAAACTTGGCCTGGTTCATCCACGTTCAGGTGAAGATATGATGTTTGAAGCACCGTGGGCAGATGACTTTGCTCAATTGGTTGAAGTGTTACGTAGCGAAAACCAAGCCTACTAAGCTATTTTATCGCTTGCTATGAATCATAAGGAAAGAGACATGCAATTTGTTCAAGGGCTTCCACAAGGCGTATTTGTTGGGCAGACACGAGTGCATCATCAAAAAACTCAACCCTCTGCTCAACCTGAACTTGCAGGATTTAACCTGGCATTGCATGTCCATGATGATGCAAAGCGTGTGCAGCAGCATCGTATGGCGTTACTACACGAGTTTGCTGAATTCGGCGTCGATAAAGTCAGCTGGATGACACAAACGCACAGTACCATTTGTCATACCATCAATGAAGAAATTCCTTTTCATGCACTGGAAGGTGATGGTCTGGTCACCCAGCGTAAAGCGCATGCTTTAATGATGATGACTGCGGATTGTTTGCCTGTAGTACTCGGCAATGTGGATGGAACGGAAATAGCCAATTTGCATGCCGGTTGGCGAGGCTTGGCCAATGGTATTGTTGAAAATACCATTGCGAGCATGCAAAGTCAGCCAACTTGGGCATGGTTAGGTGCTGCGATCAGCCAGCCATGTTTTGAAATTGGTGAAGAAGTCAAATTCGCTTTTTGTTCAAAATATCCTGAACTGGAGAGTGCTTTTAAAGACAGTGGAAAATCCGCCAAGTTTTATGCCGACTTGTATGCCATCGCACGATTTATTCTGAAGCAGCAAGGTGTTGAAGTTGTACTTGGTGGTGACCAGTGTAGCTACCAGCAAGCGGAAGAATATTTTTCCTATCGCCGTGAAGCAAAGACAGGACGCATGGCCACATTCGTGTTTATGGCTTGAAACTGTTAAACTTGCTTAAAATTTACTGCTTTTATTGATATGTCTTTATCTTCGAAATCTCTTGCCATCGTTTATCACAGCCCCTATGGACATACTGCAAAAGTAGCCTCTTTTATTGCTCAGGGTGCCAAGCAAACAGGCATTCATGTGCATTGCATGAACATTGAACACGTCGATTGGGATGTACTGGATCAAGCTGATGCGATTGTTTTCGGTTGCCCAACCTATATGGGGAGTCTAACTGCTGCTTTGAAGTTATTTATGGAGCAGTCTTCCAAACGCTGGTTGGCACGCACATGGCAAGGCAAAATCGCAGCAGGTTTCACCAATGGTGGTGGATTGAGCGGTGACAAGTTAGCAGTATTGCAGCAGATTAATTTGTTTGCCATGCAACATGGCATGTTGTGGACAGGCTTGCCGATGATGCCCACAGGACGTAGTGCGCAGGATTTGAACCGGATGTCGAGCTTTTTAGGCTTAATGACCCAGTCCGATAACGCACCGGTTGAAATAACTCCGCCACAGGGTGATTTAGATACAGCCATCTGGTTTGGTGAATATATCGGCTTATTGCTGGCTAAACTAAAATAAAAGCAGATTGATGTGAATATTAAAAAACCTCCAGATGGAGGTTTTTTGTTTTATAGATAAAAACTTATTTATGGAAAATTCGGGCTTTATCGCGTTGCCAGTCACGGTCTTTTTCAGTCGCACGTTTGTCATGCAGCTGTTTACCTTTCACTAAGGCAATTTCAAGTTTCGCTTTTGGACCTTTGAAATAACACGCCAATGGAACACATGAATAACCTTTCTGGTTAATCGCACCCATTAACTTTTCAATTTCACGGCGGTTCAATAACAACTTACGCGTACGTGTTGCTTCAGGCACAACATGTGATGATGCGCTCAGCAAAGGCTGAACCTGTGCACCAAACAAGAAGGCTTCACCATTTTTAAAGGTAATATAGCTTTCTACGATGGTCATACGACCTGCACGCATGGATTTTACTTCCCAGCCTTGTAATGAAAGACCAGCTTCAAACTTCTCTTCAATAAAATAATCGTGGCGGGCACGTTTGTTAAGTGCAATAGTTCCACCGTTATTTTTTTTAACTACAATACTTGCTTTCGCCATAATCTGATACTTCCAATCTTACTGCTATTGTACCGCAACTCGAACCAAGATGAAGTTTTTTAAATTTATGAGGATTATTCACTAAAAAAACAAGTTTTTGTTAAAATAAGTATCTACACAATAAACTAGAGTACAAATGGATGTCTAAAACTCGCGTTATTTATCCGGGCACATTCGATCCAATCACCAATGGTCATATCGATTTAGTGTCACGTGCAGCGAAAATGTTTGATGAAGTTGTGGTTGCCATTGCCATTGGTCATCATAAGAATCCAGTCTTTAGTTTAGAAGAGCGAGTGGATTTGGCGCAGAGTTCGTTAAGTCACTTGCCCAATGTAGAGTTTGTCGGCTTTGATGGTTTGTTGGTGAATTTTTTCCGCGAACAAAAAGCTACAGCAGTGCTTCGTGGTTTGCGTGCAGTATCTGACTTTGAGTACGAATTTCAATTGGCCAATATGAATCGTCGCCTTGATTCGAATTTTGAAGCGGTGTTTTTAACCCCTTCAGAGCAATATTCTTTTATTTCATCTACGTTGGTACGTGAAATAGCACGTTTAAATGGTGATGTGACCCAGTTTGTACCGCAAGCGGTGGTTGAAGCCTTTAAACGGAAACAGCAGCAAGGTTGGTAGCGTGTCTTTATATATTACCGATGAATGCATCAATTGTGATGTGTGTGAGCCGGTGTGCCCGAATGAGGCCATTTTTATGGGTGAAATCATTTATGAAATTCACCCAAACTTATGTACCGAATGTGTCGGGCATTTTGATGAACCCCAGTGTCAATTATTCTGTCCAGTCGATTGTATTCCGAATGACCCAGAGCATGTGGAGTCACAAGATCAATTGATGGATAAATATAAAAAACTGATTGCTCAAAAAACCACAAGCAATTAGTGCTGAAGTTTGATAAGATGCGCCCCGAAGTGAGCTAGACGATCGCTGCTGTGTAGATCTTCGTGATTGAAACAGGGGAGGAAAGTCCGGGCTTCATAGGGCAGGGTGCCAGGTAACGCCTGGGCGGTGAAAGCCGACGGCAAGTGCAGCAGAGAGTAGACCGCCATCTTTGCAATTTCCCTTCGGGGAGACCAAGAGAGATGGTAAGGGTGAAAGGGTGCGGTAAGAGCGCACCGCGTGTCTGGTAACAGTTCACGGCAAGGTAAACCCCACCAGAAGCAAGACCAAATAGGAATCCTGAGGCACGGCCCGTGCTGGATTCGGGTAGGTCGCTTGAGCGTACGAGTGATTGTGCGCCTAGAGGAATGATCGTTCACGACAGAACCCGGCTTATCGGCTCACTTCACCAATTTTTTTACAATTATTGTGTGATATTTCTTGACATACAGCATGTTGAAATAGATAATACGCGCACAGTTTTGGCTATGTAGCTCAGTTGGTTAGAGCACCGCACTCATAATGCGGGGGTCACAGGTTCAAGTCCCGTCATAGCCACCATTTTCATAGGTCACGCTTCTATAAGCGTGACCTTTTTTTATGCTTAAAATTTATATTTAAAAAATAATTTATTCGCACTGAATGGCGCTTGCTGCCAGTTTAATTTTTGGAAATTCTTGATCGTATTTTTCTAAAATAGCGTCTTTCTTCTCTGGACCGAACACCATCAATTGTAATTGACTAATTTTATGTTCAGTTAAATGCTGATATGCGCAATGCAATGCGATCTGGTTTTGTTTGGCAATCGCTAATTTTTGATCTTCTGGAATTTGTTCAATTCGATAGAGTTTTTGCTGTGCTTTACTGAGCTGGGCCAGACTGCGTTTTTGTTGCATGCTCAGCAGTTGCTGATTGTTGATCCAGCGTGCCACATCCATACGTACGCCATTGTAGTTCACAAATAGAGGGGAAATCACTTGGCAGCCTGTACCCACAATGGCAACTAGGCTTATACAGATTAACTTGAATTGATTCATATGCTTCTCGCTCTATTGAGCTTTTTCTTTGGGGAGAATAATGGGAAAAATATCATGAATAAAAGCGGGGTTTGTTTAAATATTAACTTAAAAATTTTAAATTGCTTAAAGTCTGAACACTTGTAAAACAAAGGGCTTGACGCTACTCGCTGAAATTTAGATAATGCGCACACAGTTTATGGCTATGTAGCTCAGTTGGTTAGAGCACCGCACTCATAATGCGGGGGTCACAGGTTCAAGTCCCGTCATAGCCACCATTTTTATAGACCACGCTCTCAGCGTGGTCTCTTTTTTTTGTGGGTCAAAAAAGTATTAGCTTATATAAAGACAAAAAATACGAGAAAAGAATTACAATTTATCTTGGATATACTGCTCAATAAATTGATGTGTGGTTTCACTTAAATAAAAAGGCGAGATCAGTTGCTGTAGAATCTCGTCTAATAAACCTTGTTGTTCTAGAGCCTGAATTGCATGCGGCAAGAAACGCAGTGCTTCCTGATGCAAATCAGCTTCATTTAAGCCAACAGACTGCAATAATTCTTGTAGGTTGTAATCGGCAAAATAATTATAAAAAACGGCTACAACATCCAAAATAACCTGTTGTAAGTATTCGCCTTGTCTCAACTGTCGCCATGTTTCATAGACCAATATAAAAAACTCTTCAAAGTCGATGGCCTGGAATTGAGAGAAGGTCTCTTTCAGGGTTCTTTGTTTAACATCATCCCATAAATGCAGACTGATATCGGCAAGTTCTTCATTGGGCAATAAAATGATATTACCCAGTTGTTTGAGTAATGCCTGAGCAAGTTGCTGTTCAAGTTTGAGTTCAATGTTTTGTTGTTGGTCTTGAATAAAACTTAGTATTTTGGAACCTAAACCATATTCATGCGTATTTAACTTGCGTAGGTGATCCAGCCAAGGTGTATTACTTTCAAGAATTTGATTGGCCAGCTGTAAACTCACATGGTTTACTTGTGGATTGTGCTGCAAGTTGGCTTGAATATAATGACGCAACTGGTCTAATTCAAGGATCTTGTACAGCCATAATTCAAAAGATTCATCAGAAAATAGCTCATTGATTTGAGTGTGGCTATTAATGGCAAGATGATGAATTCTTTGTGCGATAAGGCCGATAAATTCTAAAATTTCCGCGCCTAAATTTAGTTCAAAGGCATATTTTTGAACCACATCTTGTAATGCTTCAAGTTGAATACATTGTTTTAACAGTATTTGATCTGAATGGGTATAAATGTGATGAATAAATTTTTCTATGTATGGGTTATTTTGTTGTGCTAATAATTGTTTTTTAATAAAGCGAGTTTGCTCAAGCATAAGCGCTTGAGCAAACTGTGGAGCAAAGTCCTGCTTAGGCACCCGGTGCCCATCCATTCATGATTGGATAGCGACGTTCACGGCTAAATGAGCGTGAGCTAATACGCGGGCCAATCGCAGCCTGACGACGTTTGTATTCGTTACGGTCGACCAGACGAATGATTTTTTCAACCACTTCTTTTTTAAAGCCTTTGGCAATGATGTCATCTTGGCTCATATCTTCTTCAATATAGGCATAAAGAATTGCATCAAGTACGTCATAAGCAGGTAAGGAATCTTGGTCTTTTTGGTCAGGACGAAGTTCAGCAGAAGGTGGACGAGTAATCACACGTTCAGGAATCACTGGGGTTTCTGAAATGCTGTTACGGTATTTAGCCAGTTCAAACACAATTGTTTTATACACGTCTTTCAGAACGGCATAACCACCCGCCATATCGCCATACAGCGTGCAGTAACCTACAGAAAGTTCTGATTTGTTACCGGTAGCCAATACCAGATTACCGAATTTATTCGATAATGCCATTAACAGTGTGCCACGTGAACGAGCCTGTAAGTTCTCTTCAGTCGCATCCGCAGGGCTGTTGCCGAAGAATGGATACAGGGTTTGCATAAAGCTGTGAACAATTGGATTGATTTCGGCAATACCGAAAGTCACACCCATATTCTTCGCTTGTGCGGCAGCATCTTCAACACTGATTTGAGCGGTGTAAGTATACGGCATCATCACGGCTTGAACTTTGTCTGCACCAATTGCATCAACAGCGATCGCAAGTGTTAGTGCTGAGTCAATCCCGCCAGACAAACCTAGAATCACACCTGGGAAGCCAGAGCGTTGAATATAATCACGCGTCGCTAAAACTAGACCTTGATAAATTTCAGCCATGGTATCTAAAACAGGAGTTACTGTTCCAACTTTATAAGCTTGTTGTTCAGCTGCATATTCGGCGTAATAAAGATCTTCTTTAAAGCTTGGTGCTTGTAAGGCAATGTTGCCGTCTTTATTGATAACAAAACTGGTGCCATCAAAAATAAGGTCGTCTTGACCACCGACTTGGTTGGTATAAACCAAATTAATGTTCAATTGTTTAGCAAGCTCGCTCATGGTGGTAAGACGATGTTGCGGTTTACCCACTTCATAAGGTGAAGCATTTAACACTAAAGCGGTTTCAACATTCAATTGTGATAATTGATGCACGGTACTTAGTGACCAAATATCTTCACAAATCAAAACGCCAAATTTATGACCTAAATATTCAAAAACAAGGTGTTGATGTCCTTCGCTAAAATAACGTTTTTCATCAAATACGCTATAGTTTGGCAAGTTCTGCTTGTTGTAAATACCAAGCACTTGACCATCTTTCATGACCGCTGCAGCGTTGTAGCGGTGACCATCTTCTGTTTGATTGACAAAACCAAAGACCATTACAATGTCTTTCACTTGGCTAAGTTGCTCAAATGCTTTTTGAGTACGTTTAGCAAGGCTGGGGCGGAGTAATAAATCTTCCGCAGGATAGCCAAGGGTTGAAAGCTCTGGGAAGATAATTAAATCAGCTTTTTGTTTTTTGGCTTCATTTACCTGTTCAAGCATTTTTTGAGCATTTGCTTCGATATTGCCAATATGCGGAGAGAATTGTGCAAGGGCAATTTTAAAACTTTTCATTACAACTTAATCCTATACCTATAGGGATATATACACAGACTTATGATTTATTATGGCTATTGGTTCAACGCTGTGTACGTGACGACAAACAAATAGATGTTTAATCAATAATTAGCAATTCGATACTATATACGAATTGCGGCATTTGTTGAGAAAAAAACAAAAAAAAATCTGAATTTAGACAAAAAAACTACAGCGTTAATGGCAGAATAAGAACGCTAAAATGCATGGTTATTGCCCGATCAGATGACATTGTTTATGAAACCTATATTGCATACTTTGAATCAGTTATTTGAGGTTAAGAATCGTAAATTAACCCAAGGTGAAAGGCAGCTTGCACAGTCTGTTTTTGGTGCAGATTTGCAGCTGGATGCTATTCGAATTGTGGCACATCGTGGGGTCATTAAAAATTATGCCATTAGTCCGAATGGACATATTTATTTCCACCCGCAAAACTGGTGCGAAGACTTCTCGAAACTGTCGTTAGCTAAACAGTCATGGTTAATTCATGAGCTGACTCATGTTTGGCAAATTCAGCAAGGTTTGGCTGTGGTGCGTAAGGCAATATTTGACCGCAAATATCGTTATGTCTTAGAGCAGGGTAAATTGTTTTTGCAGTATGGCATTGAACAGCAGGCGCAGATGGTGCAGGATTATTTTATTAAAAAATCACGTGGTCAAGAGTGTCAGGCCTATGAGGACTGTATTCCGTTCCTGTCTCAAAAAGCGTGATCTTGTGCTGAGCTTAAGATAACAAAGTGGTTTATTGGGTATTCAGAAGAATTAAAGTATTTTTAAGTCATAAAAAAACCACCCGAAAGGGTGGTTTTTTAAATCGTAGAATTCTTTCGAATTAACGACCTTGGATGTTACGTTGAACTTCACCAGTGTAAAGTTGACGTGGACGACCAATTTTGTAAGGACCGCTGTGCATTTCTAACCAGTGGCTGATCCAGCCAACAGTACGTGCAAGAGCGAAAATTACAGTAAACATTTCAGTCGGGATACCAATCGCTTTAAGGATGATACCTGAGTAGAAGTCTACGTTAGGGTATAAGTTACGTTTGATGAAGTATTCGTCAGACAACGCAATACGTTCAAGTTCCATAGCAAGAGCAAGTTGTGGATCGTTGATGCCTAGAGCAGCAAGAACTTCATCACAAGTTTCTTTCATTACTTTCGCACGTGGATCGAAGTTTTTATAAACTCGGTGACCGAAGCCCATAAGTTTAACTTCTTTAGTTTTCACTTTTTCCATGAAGCCAGCAACGTTTTCTACAGAGCCGATTTCATCAAGCATCTTAAGAACAGCTTCGTTCGCGCCGCCGTGAGCAGGACCCCAAAGTGCAGAAATACCCGCAGCGATACATGCGTAAGGGTTAGCACCTGTAGAACCAGCTAGACGTACTGTAGAAGTAGACGCATTTTGTTCGTGGTCAGCATGAAGCGTAAAGATACGGTCCATTGCTTTAGCAAGAATTGGGTCAACTTTGTAATCACGATCCGCAGGAGTAGCGAACATCATGTGAAGGAAGTTTTCAGCGTAGTTCAAGTCGTTACGTGGGTAAACGAACGGTTGACCGATGGTGTATTTGTAGCTCCAAGCTGCAAGCGTAGGAACTTTAGCAATCAAGCGGATTGCTGTAATTTCACGGTGATCAACATTTTCGATGTCTAGGTTGTTGTGATAGAACGCAGAAAGCGCACCCACTACACCAACCATGATTGCCATCGGGTGAGCATCACGACGGAAACCATTGAAGAAACGGCTAACTTGATCGTGAACCATCGTGTGGTTACGAACTTTAGCGTCAAATTCTACTTTTTGTTCAGCTGTTGGGAGTTCGCCGTTTAACAATAAGTAGCAAGTTTCTAAGTAGTCTGCTTTAGTTGCTAACTGGTCGATCGGGTAGCCACGGTGTAAAAGAACACCTTTACCACCATCGATGAATGTGATTTTAGATTCACATGCAGCTGTTGCCATAAAACCAGGATCAAAAGTAAAGTGACCTGCGGCCAACACATCTTTAACGTCGATTACATCTGGGCCCAATGTGCCGCTGTAAATTGGTAATTCAATTTCTTTGCCATCAAGCTGTAAAACGGCTTTTTTGCCAGTTGCTTCAGACATTCAATAGATCTCCTGTCCTGGTGAATGTTTTATCCGACTCGTAGTACTAATCTTTTAATGCGCGAATCAGATGGATCAAAAATTTGCTATAAGATTAGTGAGTACTGAAATTTTGTCAATTATACTTATGGATAAAAAATGACGTTTTCATAAGGGTTTGGTCAAAAAATAATCCAATAATGATGAGAAAAATCACAGCACAGACACGCTATAATAAGTCAAATTGTTGCTTAGGTGCAGAAAAAAATAATGCTACTGCTTTAATTGTAGGCAAGTTTTAATTCTTAAAAGCTCTAGATGTTTTGAGTTTTACAAATGGATTTTATGACTAAACCATTATAATTCTCGTAACTTACCGATATTGCTTGAAGGGAAGTGTTGCTTTCTTATTCATAATAAAAAGCGATTAATCATCTGTAAAAAAGTGTGCGTTTGTATAGAAAATAACTGATTTGCTGCGGTGAAAATGATGATTTATTAATCAATTGTGTGATAAAAAGCCATGTTTTTGTCTATATAGTGAACTTTATAGGGTGAGGGCGGGGAGTTATGCACAGACTAAGTTGTTATTTCGTTTCATGATGTTGCCAATATGTGCTTTTACATAAATACCTTATATTTATTTAAAAAATATACAGGTAATTTTCCTGATTCATCATTATATAAAGAGATAACAAGCCATTAGGGTGCTTTGTTCATCTTTAGTCTAAATATATTGATTTAATTGTCAAAGCAAAAAACGATCAATCAAATAGTGTTTTAATTAATAAAAACCAAGTATATAGCTATGTTTTCTTAGATGTATTTTGTCTACTTTAGTAGGGGAATTCATGCTAATGATTCTTATTTAATGGTTTTTTGTGGAAAAGGTAAATGTGATTGTTTGTATTTTAATAGTTCACGTTTTATAATTCCCTGTCGTTTTAAGTTTAGGTATTGCTGGATACTGCAAATACCTAACAATGCTAGCTTTCCTTCGAATTAATTCCAACAAACTCCGGATGGAGTTTTTACTTACAGGATGCCCGCTGTGAAAAGCAACAGACCTGTCAATTTGTCCATGGGTCAAGTTTTAGAAGTAAACTTAAAATCCCCTGTGGCTATTGCATCAATTCTACACCGTCTTTCTGGTGTCATCGTATTTTTACTCGTACCGGTACTTTTGTGGCTTTTAGACAAATCATTGTCTTCGGCTGAAGGTTTTGCTCAAGTTCAAGCAATCTTCGGTAGCTTCATTGTGCGTTTCATCGTATGGGTATTTGTAGCCGGTTTAATATTCCACTTTATTGCGGGTGTTAAGCATTTACTTGCAGATATCGGTGTTGCCGAAGAACTGCAAAGTGGTCGTATAGCAGCTACTATTTCATTGATCTTGTCTGCAATTGGTATTATTGCAGCATTTGTATGGATTGTTCTCTAATGAAAAGTGCTACAGGTTTTACGGGTTCAGGTTCTCGCGATTGGTTTATCCAACGTGTCAGTGCTGTTGTATTAGCTGTTTATACTGTTGTGGTGTTTGGTTGGATCCTCATTAATGGCGGATTTAACTACGAACAATGGTTTGGCTTTATGATGACATTACCAATGAAGGTTTTATCTTTGTTGGCAGTCTTATCTCTTGTCGCACACGCTTGGATCGGCATGTGGCAGGTATTCACTGACTATGTGACTACTCGTCAAATGGGTCCTTCAGCTTCAGGTTTACGCCTAGTGCTGACATCAGCAGTAATTATTGCTGTATTTGCATATGCAATCTGGGCGATCCAGATTTTTTGGGCGAATTGATAGGAAAATATCATGGGCGCGATAACCCCTAAAGAAGATTATACAAACATTCAACACCTCACTTTTGATGCAGTCATCGTTGGTGGTGGTGGTTCAGGTATGCGTGCTTCATATCAGCTTGCTCAAGCGGGTTTGAATGTTGCAGTGCTGACTAAAGTATTCCCAACACGTTCGCACACTGTTGCAGCGCAAGGTGGTATCGGTGCATCTCTTGGTAACATGCAAGAAGATAACTGGCACTACCACTTCTATGACACGGTAAAAGGTTCGGACTGGTTAGGTGACCAAGACGCAATCGAATTTATGTGTCGTGAAGCGCCTAAAGTTGTTTATGAACTTGAACACATGGGTATGCCATTTGACCGTAATGCGGACGGTACAATTTACCAACGTCCATTTGGTGGTCACTCTGCGAACTACGGTGAAAAAGCTGTTCCTCGTGCGTGTGCTGCTGCCGATCGTACAGGTCATGCGCTTCTTCATACGCTTTATCAAAGCAACGTGAAAATGGGTACTCAATTCTTCGTGGAATGGATCGCGCTTGATCTGATTCGTAACGAAGCTGGTGATGTACTGGGTGTGACTGCAATTGACCAGGAAACTGGTAATATTGCGGTATTCCAAGCAAAAGCGACATTGTTTGCAACTGGTGGTGCGGGTCGTGTTTATCGTGCATCTACCAATGCGTATATCAATACTGGTGACGGTCTTGGTATGGCAGCACGTTCTGGTATTCCATTACAAGATATGGAATTCTGGCAGTTCCACCCAACAGGTGTTGCGGGCGCAGGCGTATTGTTGACTGAAGGTTGTCGTGGTGAAGGTGCAATCCTTCGCAACAAAGACGGCGAACCATTCATGGAACGTTATGCACCAACTTTGAAAGACTTGGCACCACGTGACTTCGTATCACGTTCTATGGACCAGGAAATTAAAGAAGGTCGTGGTTGTGGTCCTAAAGGTGATTATATCCTTCTAGATATGACGCATTTAGGTGCTGACACCATCATGAAACGTCTTCCATCTGTATTTGAGATTGGTAAGAAGTTCGCGAACGTTGACATCACTAAAGAACCAATTCCTGTTGTGCCGACAATCCATTATCAAATGGGTGGTATTCCAACAAATATTCATGGACAGGTTGTTGTTCCTGAAGGTGCTTCGGATACTAACTTTGAAGCAGGTTATGACAAAAGTGGTGACGTTTACTCAACCAATGGCGGTGAGCGTAACTATACAAAACCTGTTAAAGGCTTCTATGCAATTGGTGAGTGTTCTTGCGTATCTGTACATGGTGCAAACCGTTTAGGTACCAACTCGCTGCTTGACTTGGTTGTATTTGGTAAGGCGGCTGGTGAACATATTATTGATTACGTGACTAAACATCACGGTGATGAATACCAACCGCTTCCGACCACAGTGTTTGAAAATACAAGAAAGCGTATTCGTCACTTAGATGAATCAACTTCTGGTGAAAATGCTCAAGACGTTGCTGATGCAATTCGTGACATCGTTCAAGACCATGCTGGTGTATTCCGTACTCAAGCATTACTTGACGAAGGCGTGAAACAAATTCTTGCGATTGAGCCACGTGTTCGTAATATTCATTTAAAAGACAAATCTAAAGTATTTAACACTGCACGTGTTGAGGCTCTAGAGGTTGAGAATTTATATGAAGTCGCGAAAGCAACGTTAATTTCTGCTGCTGCTCGTAAAGAATGTCGTGGTGCACATACTGTTGTTGATTATGAATTACCAGCAGATCACCCAACATATTCTTACGGTCGCCGTGATGATGAATGGATGAAGCATACTTTGTGGTTCTCTTCAGACAACCATCTTGAATACAAACCAGTCCGTTACAAACCAGTATCGGTTGATGCGATTCCACCAGCACCACGTACATTCTAATCAGGAGAATAAAGATGAGTAGAGGTATCCGTACATTTCATATCTACCGCTATGATCCTGATAAGGATAAAGCACCGTACATGCAAACTTTTAAACTTGAGTTGACTGACAAGCACCGTATGTTGCTTGACGCTCTTCTTGCGTTAAAAGTACAAGACGAATCTTTAACGTTCCGTCGTTCATGTCGTGAAGGTATTTGTGGTTCTGATGGTGTAAACATCAACGGTAAAAATGGTTTGGCTTGTTTGTGGAATCTTAACGATTTACCAAACGAAATCACCATTCGTCCTTTACCAGGTTTGCCTGTAGTAAAAGACTTGGTTGTTGATATGAATCAGTTCTACGATCAGTACAACAAAATTCATCCATTCTTGATCAATAATCAGCCTGCGCCAGCGAAGGAACGTTTACAGTCTCCTGAAGAGCGCGAGCATTTAAATGGTCTTTATGAATGTATTCTTTGTGCATGCTGTTCAACTGCATGTCCATCATTCTGGTGGAACCCGGACAAATTCTTGGGTCCTTCAGCATTGTTGAATGCATACCGCTTCATTATTGACTCTCGTGATACAGCAACTCAAGATCGTTTGGCTCGTCTTGACGATCCATTCAGCTTGTTCCGTTGTAAAGGCATCATGAACTGTGTATCTGTTTGTCCTAAAGGTTTGAATCCAACTAAAGCGATCGGTCACATCCGTAGCATGTTGTTAGACCAAGCAGGCTAATCTGTAGCAGTCAAAAAGGCACACCTCATGGTGTGCCTTTTTTTATGTTTTGAATGTCATAATGATTTATAGGTTCATGCAAAAAATGTATGTAATGGGTCAGGGTGGCTGTTATTGGTGTTGAATTAAATGATTGGAATTGTTTAAAAATAAATCGAAATGACATGAAAGCTTAATTAAATTGTAGTTAAGTTGTTCGAATTGACAATTAAAGCGCCAATCTCAAGTTTGAATCTACAAAGTTGAGATTAAAATGTTAAGATATAACCTAAATAAAGAGGGCCAGTTTAAATATTGTGCTCTCTTTTATTGTATTGGGTTTGCTGGCTTGGGACTATAGTCTACATTGAATCCAATTATTAAATAAAGCACCATATGTTAGTTGAAAATGTTAAGTATGTATTTCGCTAATTTATGAGAGGTATGTGTCAAAAAAATCAATTGTAACCAGATATCATGTTACGATTTGACACATCGCTATATTTAAAAAAAAGCGCCTTATTTATGTACATTTTTTCAACATTTTAGAGTGTGTATAAGGTTTATAAATAGAGATCAATCGTTTTAGAAAAAATAGGTCGCGCAGTTATTTTTTCTAAGTCGATTTGCAAAAAATTGCTCGGTTTCGGTCGAGTATTTAAATGAGTGATGATGCCAATGAGGGCGTTATGATTCATTATTCACATTGGGTTATTCCTGATGTAGTGATAACGCCTCATGGCTTATGCCTAATGGGGACTAATGTCATATTACCAATTTGACATTATTAATCATGGGTTCGCTTAAAAAGCATCCTGAAAATGTTTTTGCAATAGGAAATGGGTCCACAAATGCAAGAAGTTGCTGACGCTCTGCGTCTTGACACTGAACTAAGCGCTGACAGTGCAGCGTATATTGAAGAACTTTATGAACATTATTTGACGTCACCAGACTCAGTTGGAGCTGACTGGCGTGAATATTTCGATAAATTCCCTAAAGGTGATCAACCACATAGCAATGTACGTGAGCAATTCCTTTTATTAGGTCGCAATTCAAGCCGCGTACAACCTGTTGTTCAAAGTTCTGTAAGTTCTGAGCATGAACGTCGTCAAATTGGCGTTTTACAACTTATTGCTGCTTATCGTAATCGTGGTCATCAAAAAGCAAAATTGGATCCATTAGGTTTGGCAAAACGTGAAGACGTGCCTGATCTTGATCTTGCTACGCACGGTTTAACTAAATCTGATTTCGATACAGTATTTAACACAGGTAACCTTGCACTAGGTAAAGCAGAAGCGACGCTTGGTGAAATGGTTGAAGCAATGGAAGCCGTTTATTGCGGGTCTGTTGGTACCGAATACATGCACATTGTTGACACTAAAGAGAAACGTTGGATTCAACAACGTCTTGAAGGTGCGAAAGGACAATTTAACTTTACTGCAGAACAGAAAAAACACTTCCTTGAGCGTTTAACTGCAGCTGAAGGTCTAGAAAAATTCCTGGGTAACAAATACGTTGGTGCTAAACGCTTCGGTGTTGAAGGCGGTGAATCATTTATCCCTATGGTAAATGAAATCATTCAACGTGCAGGTGCTGTAGGTTGTAAAGAAGTTGTGATTGGTATGCCACACCGTGGTCGTCTCAACCTTCTTGTTAACATCATGGGTAAAAACCCAGCAGATCTTTTTGGTGAATTTGAAGGTAAATCAATTCATAAAAAAGGTTCTGGTGACGTTAAATACCACCAAGGTTTCTCATCTAACGTAATGACTGCGGGTGGTGAAGTTCACTTGGCATTGGCGTTTAACCCATCACACTTGGAAATCGTTGGACCAGTCGTTGAAGGTTCTGTACGTGCTCGTCAAGTGCGTCGTCGCGACATTGGTGGTGATGATGTATTGCCAATTATTGTACATGGTGATGCAGCATTTGCAGGTCAAGGTGTAAACCAAGAAACCTTCCAGATGTCACAAACTCGTGGTTATACAGTGGGTGGTACAGTTCACATTGTGGTAAATAACCAGGTGGGCTTTACAACGTCTGATCCACGTGATGCACGTTCTACCGAATACTGTACTGATATCGCGAAAATGATTCAGGCACCGGTATTCCATGTGAATGGCGATGATCCAGAAGCTGTGATTTTCGTGACTCAATTGGCACATGATTTCCGTCATACTTTCCGTAAAGACGTTGTGATTGACATGTTCTGCTACCGTCGTCGTGGTCATAACGAAGCAGACGAGCCAGCAGCAACACAGCCAATGATGTACCAAGTGATCAACAAAAAAGTGACTACACGTACACTTTATGCAGATCAACTGGTTAAAGAAGGTGTTCTTGACCGTGCCTCTGCTGATCAAATGGTTGAAAATTACCGCGCAGATCTTGAAGCAGGCAAGCATGTTGCCAACGCACTGGTATTAGAACCAAATACAAAAATGTTTGTGGACTGGAAACCTTATTTAGGTCACGAATATACAGATGTTTGGGATACCACTTTCCCAATCGAACGCTTGAAAGAAATTGGCGCAAAAATGCGTGAGCTTCCTGAAGGTTTCGTGATGCAACGTCAAGTCGCGAAAGTGATTGATGAACGCTTGAAAATGCAAACTGGTGAAATGCCATTGAACTGGGGTGCGGCTGAAACTTTAGCTTATGCAACCTTGCTTGACGAAAGCTACATGGTTCGTATTACTGGTGAAGACGTTGGTCGTGGTACCTTCTCGCATCGTCATGCGAAATTGCACAATCAGGTCGATGGTTCAACCTATATTCCGCTTTGTCATATCAAAGAAAACCAACCGCGTACTGCAATTTATGACTCATTGTTGTCAGAGATGGCAGTGCTTGCGTTTGAATATGGTTATGCAACCACAATTCCGCATGGTTTAATTGTTTGGGAAGCGCAATTTGGTGACTTCGCGAACTGTGCACAGGTTGTAATCGACCAGTTCATCGCTTCAGGTGAAACCAAATGGGAACGTGTATGTGGTTTAACCATGTTGCTTCCACACGGTTATGAAGGTCAAGGTCCAGAGCATTCATCTGCACGTTTAGAGCGTTTCTTACAGTTATGTGCTGAAGAAAATATGCAAGTGATTACTCCAACGACACCTGCACAGATTTTCCATGCATTGCGTCGTCAAGCGGTTCGTCCAATCCGTAAGCCATTGATCGTGACTTCACCCAAGTCATTACTTCGTCACAAACTCGCAACCTCTACTTTAGAAGAGCTTGCAACTGGTACATTCCAGACTGTGATTGATGAAGTGGATCAAATCAACCACGCTGACGTGACTCGTTTAGTCCTTTGTGGCGGTAAGGTTTACTATGACTTACTTGAAAAACGTCGTGCAGAAAATCTAAACAACACTGCAATCGTTCGTATCGAACAATTGTATCCATACCCAGAACAACGTATTGCTGAAGTACTTGCTTCTTATCCAAACCTAAAAGAAGTAGTTTGGACTCAAGAAGAGCCGAAAAACCAAGGTGCTTGGTTATTCATCGCGCCACGTCTATATGATGATGTGATGAAATCTGCTAAACAAGTTCGTATCAGTTACGCAGGCCGTCCAGCTTCTGCTGCGCCAGCTTGTGGTTCACCATATTTGCATGCAAAACAACAAGCTCAGCTAGTAAATGACGCATTGGCGATCGTAGCTGAACAATCAGGAGATTCTAAATAATGGCAACCGAAATTAAAGCACCGGTATTCCCAGAGTCAGTTGCAGACGGTACGATCGCAACTTGGCACAAACAACCAGGTGAAGCTGTATCACGTGATGAAGTGATCTGCGATATCGAAACTGATAAAGTTGTTTTAGAAGTTGTTGCTCCTGCTGACGGTACAATCGCTACTATCCTTAAAGGTGAAGGCGAAACTGTTCTTTCTAACGAAGTGATTGCACAGTTTGAAGAAGGTGCTGTTTCAGGCGCTGCGCAAACTCAAGCAGTTCAGTCTGAAGGACAAGTTGAACAAGCTGCATCTCAAACTGAAGCGGGTGCTGCACCTGTTGTTGAACGTGCTCAACCTGTTTCTGATCAAGCGCCTGCAGTACGTAAAGCATTGACTGAAACTGGTATTGCTGCTGCTGATGTTACAGGTACTGGTCGTGGTGGCCGTATCACTAAAGAAGATGTTGCAAGTCATCAAGCTAAACCAGCGGCTCCTGCTGCTGCACCATTAAGCGTTGCTATTGGCGAACGTATCGAAAAACGTGTTCCAATGACTCGTCTTCGTAAACGTGTTGCTGAACGTCTTCTTGCTGCAACGCAAAGCACTGCAATGTTGACGACGTTTAACGAAGTGAACATGAAACCAATCATGGAAATGCGTGCTCAATACAAAGATGCATTCGAGAAACGTCATGGTGCACGTCTTGGCTTTATGTCATTCTTCGTTAAAGCTGCAACTGAAGCACTTAAACGCTACCCAGCGGTAAATGCTTCAATTGATGGCGACGATATCGTGTATCACGGTTACTATGACATCGGTGTTGCTGTATCTTCTGAGCGTGGTTTAGTGGTTCCTGTACTTCGTGATACAGACCGCATGAACTATGCTGAAGTTGAAAACGGCATCCGTGGTTTTGCTGCTAAAGCACGTGACGGTAAATTGGGTATTGAAGACATGACTGGCGGTACGTTCACTATTACTAATGGTGGTACTTTCGGTTCATTGTTGTCGACTCCTATCTTGAACACGCCACAAACTGCAATCTTGGGTATGCATAAAATCCAAGAGCGTCCTATGGCTGTAAATGGTCAAGTTGAAATTTTACCAATGATGTACTTGGCACTTTCTTATGACCACCGTTTAATCGATGGTAAAGAAGCTGTAGGTTTCCTTGTAGCAATTAAAGAATTGTTAGAAGAGCCAGCTCGTCTTATCCTTGATCTTTAATTCTAAAGAATAAATCCATGGGCTTAGGGCGAACCTCTAGGCCCATTTTTGGAGATAAAAATGTCTCAACAATTTGACTTAGTTGTAATTGGCGGTGGACCAGGTGGTTATGAAGCGGCGATTCGTGCTGCTCAACTTGGTTATAAAGTTGCTTGTATCGAAAAACGTATTCATAAAGGCAAGCCATCTTTAGGCGGTACTTGCTTAAACGTGGGTTGTATCCCTTCTAAAGCTTTACTTGATTCTTCACATCGTTATGAAGATACCGTTCAGCATTTAGATGACCATGGTATTACCACGGGTGAAGTTAAATTTGATCTTTCTAAAATGCTTGGTCGTAAAGACAAAGTTGTAGATCAATTGACGGGTGGTATTGCTCAATTGCTTAAAGGCAATGGCATTGAATGGTTACAAGGTACTGGTAAATTACTTGCGGGTAAAAAAGTTGAATTCACTCCATTTGAAGGTGAAGTTCAAGTTTTAGAGCCTAAATATGTGATTCTTGCGACGGGTTCGGTTCCTGTAAATATTCCTGTAGCTCCTGTGGATCAAGACTTAATCGTTGATTCTACTGGTGCGCTTGAATTCCAAGAAGTACCTAAGCGTTTAGGTGTGATTGGTGCCGGTGTAATCGGTCTTGAATTGGGTTCAGTATGGCGTCGTTTGGGTGCAGAAGTTGTTGTATTTGAAGCAATGGATGCATTCTTGCCAATGGCTGATAAAGCTTTGGCAAAAGACTTCCAAAAACTGTTGACTAAGCAAGGTATGGATATCCGTATCGGTGCAAAAGTTGCAGGTACTGAAATCAACGGTCGTGAAGTGACGGTTAAATATAACCAAGCTGGTGAAGACAAAACTGAAACTTTCGATAAATTGATCGTTTGTGTAGGTCGTCGTGCATATGCTGAAGGTTTATTGGCTGATGATTCAGGCATTAAATTGACAGAGCGTGGTTTGGTTGAAGTAAACGATTGGTGTGCAACTTCTGTTGAAGGTGTATATGCGATTGGTGACTTGGTACGCGGTCCAATGCTTGCACATAAAGCAATGGAAGAAGGCGTAATGGCAGTTGAACGTATTCACGGTCATGCTGCTCAAGTCAACTACGACACCATCATCTCTGTAATCTACACACACCCAGAAGCGGCTTGGGTAGGTTTAACAGAACAGCAAGCGATTGATAAAGGTCATGAAGTTAAAACTGGTCAATTCGGTTTTGCGGTAAATGGTCGTGCTTTAGCTGCAGGTGAAGGCGCTGGTTTCGTGAAGTTTGTTGCTGATGCAAAAACGGATCGTTTATTGGGTATGCACGTGATTGGACCTGCTGCGTCTGATATCGTTCACCAAGGGATGATCGCACTTGAGTTTGTATCTTCAGTTGAAGATCTACAGTTGATGACTTTCGGTCACCCAACTTTCTCTGAAGTGGTACATGAAGCTGCACTGGCAGTCGATGGACGTGCAATTCACGCGATTCAACGTAAGCGTAAGTAATTCGAAAAAAGAGCGACTTAGGTCGCTCTTTTTACATTTCATGGTTGTTTTTATTGGAACAATCATCTAAAAATAAAGATAACGATTTTAAAAAATGCCAATACTGCTTTGACGGACGTCTGGGTATTGGTGGGTCATAACAAAGCAAAGAAGTAATAAAAGGTTATTCGATGAATTTACATGAGTATCAAGCAAAAGCGTTATTAAAAAAATATGGTATGCCTGTTCAAGAGGGTGTACTGGCAACCAATGCAGCAGAAGCTGTAGCAGCATTTGAGCAACTCGGCGGTAAGTTTGCCGTAATGAAGGCTCAAGTTCATGCTGGGGGACGTGGTAAAGCAGGTGGGGTTAAAGTCGTAAAATCAAGCGATGAAGCCGCTGAATATGTAAATGGTATTATTGGGACACGCCTTGTGACTTATCAAACGGATGCCAATGGTCAGCCGGTAAATAGTGTTCTGGTGTGTGAAGATGTCTATCCCGTTGAACGTGAATTGTACCTCGGTGCAGTGGTTGATCGTTCTAGCCGCCGCGTAACTTTTATGGCATCGACTGAAGGCGGTGTGGAAATTGAAAAAGTCGCAGAAGAAACGCCAGAAAAAATTATTAAGATAGAAGTGGATCCTTTGGTGGGATTAATGCCTTTTCAAGCACGTGAAGTGGCCTTTGCACTTAACTTAAAAGATGGACAAATCAACCAATTTGTCAAAATTATGACGGCTGCTTATCAGGCATTTATTGAAAATGATTTTGCCCTGTTTGAAATTAATCCACTTTCAGTTCGAGAAAATGGCGATATCTTGTGTGTCGATGCAAAAGTGGGGATCGATTCAAATGCACTGTATCGTTTACCTGAAATCGCAGCAATGCGTGATAAATCTCAGGAAAACGAGCGTGAATTGAAAGCTTCTGAATTTGATCTGAACTATGTTGCTTTGGAAGGTAACATTGGTTGTATGGTCAATGGTGCAGGTCTTGCCATGGCAACCATGGATATCATCAAATTATATGGTGGTCAGCCTGCGAACTTCCTTGATGTTGGCGGTGGTGCAACCAAAGACCGCGTCATTGAAGCATTTAAAATCATCCTTTCCGACTCTTCTGTACAAGGTGTGTTGATCAATATCTTTGGTGGTATTGTGCGTTGTGACATGATTGCAGAGGCAATTATTGCAGCGGTTCAGGAAGTACATGTCACTGTACCTGTAGTTGTTCGCCTAGAAGGCAACAATTCAGAGTTAGGGGCAAAATTACTCGATGAATCAGGTTTGAAATTAATTTCTGCGATTGGTTTGGCTGATGCCGCAGAAAAAATTGTTGCTGCAGTGAAAGCGTAAGGGAGTATCAATCATGAGCGTATTAGTAAATAAAGACACAACCGTGTTGGTACAAGGTTTTACCGGTAAAAATGGAACTTTCCATTCAGAACAATCGATTGCTTATGGCACCAAAGTTGTTGGTGGGGTAACACCCGGTAAAGGGGGGCAAACACATTTAAGCCTTCCTGTATTCAATACCATGAAAGAAGCGGTACGTGAAACAGGTGCGACTGCAACCTCTATTTATGTGCCTGCACCTTTTGTACTTGATTCAATTATTGAATCGATTGATTCAGGTATTGAATTAATTGTGGTGATCACAGAAGGCGTACCAACTTTAGATATGCTTAAAGCCAAACGTTATCTTGAAACTTATGGCAATAACGCACGCTTAATTGGTCCAAACTGTCCAGGAATTATTACACCGGGTGAATGTAAGATCGGGATTATGCCGGGTCATATTCATCAACCGGGTAAAATTGGCATCATCTCGCGTTCGGGTACATTGACTTATGAAGCTGTGGCGCAAACGACTAAGCTTGGTTTAGGTCAGTCTACTTGTATTGGAATCGGGGGTGACCCAATTCCAGGTATGAACCAGATTGACTGCTTAAAACTATTCCAAGAAGATCCGCAAACCGAAGCCATTATTATGATTGGTGAAATTGGTGGAACGGCAGAAGAAGAAGCAGCTGAATATATCCAATCCCATGTCACCAAGCCTGTTGTGGGTTATATCGCGGGTGTAACTGCGCCTAAAGGTAAACGCATGGGGCATGCAGGTGCAATTATTTCAGGTGGTAAGGGCACAGCAGAAGAAAAATTTGCTGCCTTTGAAAAAGCAGGCATGGCATATACCCGTAGTCCAGCAGAATTGGGTTCGACTATGCTTCAAGTGCTGAAAGATAAAGGCTTAGCTTAATTTTTAGCGAAATAAAAAAAGCTCTCATTTGAGGGCTTTTTTATTCAATGGTATTTTTAAATTATAGAAAATAAATGATGACCAGTTTGACATTAAATCTTGCAGAGGTTGGAAAATTTTAATTTAAAAATTATCGAATTGATAAGAGAATATAGACTGTGCTATTTATTCTTAACAGAAATACTCTCATAGAAAAAAATATAAAACAGATAAATATTAAATTTTTCACGGTTAAAATAAAGTGATAAGTGTCACATTAATACTTAAAAACACAAAATGAAACACAAAAGAGTATTGATATCAGAAGGTTTGAGGGTATTGTTTATTTCATTGCAATAATTAATAACAATGAATGATGAATATTTTAAATATGAATAAAATAAATTCTAAATTAAATATACTTACGCTCTCTTGTGGCACTTTACTGTTTTCTTCATTCTTGCATGCAGAATTAATCTATAGGGACTCTGTTGACCCGCAACGTGAAGAAACAGTAGGTTCGATTAAGCAAGGGCAAGTAGATGCAGGTGTACAAAAACTCAGACAATTATTAATACTTCAACCCAATAATCAGAAACTGATTGCTGACTTTGTGGTGATGGCATATGAACATCAAAAATTTACCGAGCAAGATATTAAATATCTTTCTGGCATACAAAATACCCAATTTCCAGAATATGCAAAGATTAGCGTAATTAAAGCACTGCGGGATTTAAAGAAATTTGAATTGGCAGAACAATGGGCAAAAAAATTCGCTCAAGATGATCCTAATCAACAATGGTTGGTTTTGATAGGAGTGTTGCAGGCAGAAGCGGGTAAAACGGATCAAGCAAAAAAAACACTTTCTCAGATTGATATCAATTATGTGGAAGCAGATTATTTAGCACAGCTCGCTTATGCATACAGATTATTAGATATGCCGATTGAGGAGTTGAATGCAGCTAGCCTAGCTGTGGAAAAGAATCAAAATAGCAGTACGCAAGAACAGTATGCATTGGCACTTATGGTAAACGCTGATTATGCTAAGGCTGAAAAATATATTCAAAAGAATGAATCATTAACGAAAAATTCCCAACTTAGAGCTAATGCAAAAATTGGTGAATTTACCCAACGCATTATAAATGCAGTAGAGTATTACAAACTTTCAACTTATCGTGATCGTGGAAATGTTGCTTATCAACAACTTGATCTAGTCATCGCCGATATGACAAAGTTTGAAGCTCAGTTGCCTAATGATCCTAATATCAAACGTAAATTTTACTATGAATATATTTATGCATTGAATGAGAGAAATTGGTCTGAAAGAGTCTTTGAGCAAATTCCAAAAATTGGATTGCCGATTGATCAAATGCCTGCTTATGTGCGTCACTCAATTGCAGATGCATATTTAAAGACTCAGCAACCTAAATTAGCTGAAGCGCAATATAAAAGTTTGCTGAAAGAAAGAAATTATCCCAACTTTAAAGTTTATTCCGGTATTTATTACGCTTTAATTGAACAAGAAAAGTTTCAAGAAGCCAATCAATTACTCCTTGATATGGACAAATTATTGCCCACTTTTCAATACAGTAATGCAAAAGGGGTTGATAAAGTGACCCATGATGACCGTAGTGAATATTTAGGATTAGTCGGTCTCAACTACGCGTATCGTAATGAGGATGCTAAAGCAGAACAACATTTTGAGGAGTTGGTTGCAAAAGCGCCCAATAATGTGATTTATCAATATCATCTTGCACTTATTCAACGATGGCGTGAAAAACCACAGCATTCTGAATGGACATTGGCACAGTGGGATGGCGTTGAACCTGTTGATCCAGGTGTTCGAGTGAATCATTTACAGAACATGCAAGCATTAGGTGATATTCAACAATGGCGTAAGCAGAATGCTTATCTCATGCAAAATATGCCAGGAGATACCGCAGTCATAAAAAGTAAAAAAGAACTTGATGATCGAAATCATGTATCTATTCAACATCAGAGTACTTTTTCAGAGAGTGAATCTGATAATTCTGCCTTGCTTAATCGTTTAAAGGGAAGTCAAGAACAGGAAAACTGGACACGCATTAACAGCCCCTGGTTTTATGACAATTATCGTACTTATGTGGATCATCACATTCGTTCGGCTGACTACACTGAGGGTAAAATTGATGATCAACGCTTAGGGCTTGGTCTTGAATGGGCATCACGTCGTAAAGTTGCAAATATTATGCTTTCTCAAAGCATAGATGATCAAGCCGATCGTTTTGGTGTGAAATTGAATTGGTCGCAATGGTTAAATGATCATTGGCAGTATGTTTTAGGTTTCAATAGTCAGGCTGATATTCCATTACAAGCCATTAGAAATGGCGATGAAGGTCAATCTTATTCCGTTGGCATGAATTGGCAACAGAATGAATCTCGCAAAGCTGGAGCAACATATCAACTGACTGATATTGATGATGGAAATACCCGTCAGGAATTTTCCACTTATTTTAAACAGCAGATTTTTCAGTCACCCCATCATATTACCAACTTGGCATTAGGTGGGTATTACAGTCAAAACGATAAAGTTCTAGTTGATTATTTCAATCCTGAAGAAAGTTATAGCGCAGAAATGACTTTAGAGCATGACTGGATGACTTGGCGTCGTTATGACCAATATTTTCAACAACATTTTCAAGCAACTGTCGGAGCTTTTGGGCAAGATGGATTTTCCTCAAAACCGATTTATAACGTATTTTATGAACATGACTGGAAAATTAATCGAACCTGGAGTCTAAACTACGGCATTGGATGGGGGACACATCCTTATGACGGTGAAGATGAAAAGAGAACGTATGGAACTGTTGGTTTTGAGGGGCGTTTTTAATGAAGCAAATTGCAAAAAAAACATTTGCAGTAATTGTGATTGCAGCTTTGGCAATTCCTACACTGGGTATGGCTCAAAATGGAACAAAGGCTGCAATTGAAATACCAGATAATCTGTTTGTGACGCTTACTTTTCATGATGTGCGAGATGATGTTGCTCGAATAGGAGATAAAGATGTTTATGCGATTAGTACTAAAAATTTAGCGCAATATTTTGCATGGCTCCAGCAAGAAGGTTGGCATCCCATTCGCTTGAAAGATGTATGGCAAGCTCGCCAGAAAAAAAAGAGTTTGCCTCCTAAATCAGTTTTATTAACATTTGATGATGGCGCATTAAGTAGTTATTCCCATGTTTATCCTTTATTGAAACAATATAACTTTCCTGCTGTATTTGCCATTCCCACAAGTTGGATTAATGGCAATACCAAAGACGCTTATGAAGCTTATGGTAAAAATAACTTGATGAATTGGGATCAAATGCGTGAAATGCAACAATCAGGTTTAGTCGAGTTTGCTTCACATTCAGACAGTATGCATAAAGGTATTCTTGCCAATCCACAAAAAAATATGCAGCCTGCCGCAATTACCCGTGAATATTTCCCCAAACTTCAGAAATATGAGTCTGATCAAGCTTATCAGGAACGAGTGGTGGAAGACTTGAAAAAGTCTAAAGAAATCTTAGATTTTGAACTTGGTATTAACACCCAGGGTGTTTTTTGGCCTTATGGTGCAGTGACAAAAGAAAGCGAACAACTTGCGGCAAAGGCAGGATTGCCAATGTCTTTTAGCTTGGGCAGTATGTCTACCTTTGCAGACTCGGGCAAAACATATCAACGCGCTCTTGTGATGGATAATCCAACGCCTGAAATGCTTCGCACTCAGATGGAAGATTTTTTAACTTTTGCCCGTGCCCCTCATAAGCAACGTCACAGTTTTATCCGTTTCGATTTAGCTGAAATGGTCAGTCCCAATAATCAAATTTTTGATCAAAAACTTGGACAGTTTTTAGATCAAGTCAGCGCATTAAAAACCAATATGATTTTATTAAAAGCAGTAGCTGATGAGAATGGTGATGGAAAAATAGATGTGACATATTTCCCAAATCGCCAGTTGGGTATGCGTCAAGATCTGCTTAATCGTACAGTTTGGCAAGCACGTACACGTATTGAAAATGATGTATATGCAGAACTGCCGATTAGTCTGGAAACAAAACAAGGTTTTAATCTTGCAGAGTTAACAGCTGATTTGGTTAAAAATAACACGAATCTTGAGGGCTTGGTAATAGAAACAGGAGATGAGTTTCTATGTGCTGTAAAAAATAAAACTTGGGATGCGGACTGTAGTAAGAAAATAAATCAAGTTTTTCAAATTAAAGAAAGAACTAAACAAAAGGCCAAGTATTACTCGAATATTAGTAATAACTATCAGACTGCTTTAAAAATAAGTTTAAAGGATAAACATGTTGAGGGTATAAAACCCTTAATTGAGCATAGCTTAACTTATAGCGATTTCCTTTATATTGAATTTGATCCGGTAGGTCATCCTGAAATATTTAAAGCTATACAAAAGCAGTTACAACAATTGAGTGATAAACAAATACAGCGCTTGATTTTTAGTTTTACGGTCAATCCCAATGCCAAAAAACGTGAATGGAAACAGTATCAGTACGATTATCAAACCTTAAAAAATTTATCTGTACAAAAAATTGGTATTAATAACTATCACTTAAAAGATGGACAGAAGATTCAGGAAAATCTTTATCGGGAATTAAGCACCAATGGTAGTCCATTAACTTATCGAAATCCTTATGAGCGTAACCTTGCTAAGGAGGTAAAATAATGGAATGGTTTAATGAACTTCGATTCAGTGATTTTTATTTTGGCTTTGCTTTTTTCTATCCATTATTTATGGCTTGGATATGGATTGCAGGCGGCATGTGGTTTTATCTAAAGCATGAACGTAAACAACCTGCCATACCATCCGCTAGTGAACATGCTTGCAGTATTATTATTCCTTGTTTTAATGAAGAAGCCCAGGTAAGAGACACTATTAAATTTGCGATGCAAACCCAGTATCCAAAGTTTGAGGTGATTGCGGTAAATGATGGTAGTCGAGATAAAACTGCTGAAATTTTAGATGAGCTTTTACTGCAATATCCAAAACTTAGAGTGGTTCATTTGGCTGAAAACCAAGGTAAAGCCTATGCACTTCGTGCGGGTGCAATGGTGAGTCAAAATGAATATTTGGTCTGTATTGATGGGGATGCCTTATTACACCCGCATGCTGTGTTATGGATGATGCATCATTTAACCCGTTTCCCGCGAATTGGTGCTGTAACAGGTAATCCTCGTATTGTGAACCGTTCTAGTATCCTTGGTAAAATTCAGGTCGGTGAATTTTCCTCCATCATTGGATTAATTAAACGTGCCCAACGAACCTATGGGCGTATTTTTACAGTGTCGGGGGCTATTGTCGGTTTCCGCAAAACTGCTTTAAATCGCATTGGTTATTGGCGTGATGACATGATCACAGAGGATATTGATGTTTCATGGCGTTTACAATTCGATCACTGGGATCTGCAATATGTGCCAAGAGCACTTTGTTACATCTATATGCCGGAAACAATAAATGGGTTGTGGAAACAACGCTTACGTTGGGCACAAGGTGGAATTGAAGTCTTAATGGCTTATTTACCTAGATTATTTAAATGGAATTTGCGCCGGATGTGGCCGATTGCACTGGAATCCGTTATCAGTGTGGTTTGGGCATATGTGATGTTTGGTATTATTCTTTTGTACTTATACGGTCTGTTTTTTTCTTTACCGGGCGAGTGGGCAATTCAATCGCTCTTTCCTCAATGGTATGGGGTGATTCTGGGGCTAACTTGTCTTATCCAATTCTTTGTCAGTTTATGGATTGATAAATCCTACGATAAAGATCGAATGTTCAGGAACTATTTTTGGGTTATTTGGTATCCGTTATTTTTCTGGATTCTAGCCATGCTGACCACGGTTGTAGCATTGCCCAAAACAATTTTCAAAACTAAAAAGCGTGCGCGATGGGTCAGTCCAGATCGTGGTTTTAGAGGAGAGGCGAAAAATGACTAATACTAATATAGATAAATTTCATATTGTTAAAGATGAGTCGAAGTTAGAACTTCCTGCATACATTGATCAACCAGAATATGTACGAAATAAATCAGTGGGCTACAGTTTGCAAATTGTGGGTTGGTTCGCTTTTATGTGGTTGTTTATGCCGCTGCTGACAGTATTCTTCTGGTGGGTAGAAGGTGAAACAATTTATCAACAGTTGGTGATACAGGCTGCACCCGATAGCCAGCTGAGTTTAATGAATATCATCCTTATGATAGTCATTTTTATTTGTGGACTGCTGCTTTGGGCAACGTATAACTGGATTCGTTTTTATAACCGTGAACGCCGTAGTACTCCTTTAGCCATAGATGAACAACAGATTGCTAAAAGTTTTAAGGTCAATAAGGTAGATATTTTAAATATGCAACAAGCGAAGAATCTAACCCTTTATTATGATAACAAAGGGAAGCTGGAATTTTTTGAGATTAATCATCAGTTAAAAAAACGTGTTTCAGCTTAGATGGATGAGGATGTTCATTGACAAAATCATCGGGGTAATAACCAATATGTTTTACCCCATGTTTTTCTAAAAATTGTATAGTCTCAATAATTTCTTGCGTTGAAAGTTTCTGATTATTTATCCAATTCACTGCTTGAAGTTCAAAAATAGTACGATCCAATTTTGGATCGTATTTTTTTGACTGTTGAATTAAGTCTAAATAAAATTGTTGATGATCATCTGCTTCTTCCATATAGGGCATCGCCATGATGGCATTGTAATCATAGTATTTATATGTGCTTGGCATCGACTGGCTAAACCAATTTTCACTAACGGGATTCAATATCACGGGTGCATACATATTCCGTGCAGTAAGGATATTGGGTTGCTGTTGTTTAAGTATCTTGCTAATACCTTCAGCAAATTGGTCAAGATATGCTGTTTTGTGTTGAGCTAATGGCGCTTGTTTTGGAGAATTGTGAAGTTTTGATACCTGCTCTGAATTAAACCCCCACGCTTGATACATCTTTCGGGCAGGAGCAGAAATATCTTCATAATCGCTGAGAGTGATATCATCATGATAGAGCACACCATCGACTGAATTGGACTTCATAAAATCTAAATAAATTTCAGAAACGTATTTAAGATTTTGTTGGTCAAATGGAGAAACTCGAATATAACCTTGCTTTCCGCCGCCACTATGTGAAACATAGGGAATGTGGTAGCTTTTTGGAAATTCCCAAGCCATTAAAGGCAGCCACGCATATATATGCTGCACCTGTGTTTTGCTACGAATTTGCTTCACAAGGAGCGGAAAAAGATTTTCTCTTAATGGGATGTGACGGTTTTTAAAGTAAACCTGATCTACCGACCCATTCGCGTCTGGATCAGCAAAAGCCTGTAAAAAAATGGTATTGGGCTGAATCTGTTGAATCCGTTCTATTAAATTCCGAATATTCTCATGTTGCTGTTTTTTGTCCTTGTCATATACGTAGTCAATATCAATATGCATAATGCGCATCTGATCAATTTTGGTGATTTTTTTTGCAGATGGGGCTGATTTTTTGACGATATTCTGCTGAACAATCTCATCAATGGGGTGATTTTTAATTTGAGTTAAATTCGCAGAGTTTGCAGACAAAGGCAGACAACCTATACTTAAATAAAAACAGTGAATGAAACGATTTTTATATATATATTTTAAATTTATCATTTTTTTATCCTCGTTTTTAAGCGGATTGTTCACTGTATAGCCCATTATTCTTTTGAAAAAGCAGAAAACAGTTGTGGCTATAGTGTAGTCAGATTTGGGCTGATCAAAGTTATTGAGCTTGAATCAAATCTTGAATCGAAAGCTTTTTCATTTTGAATATGGCATCTTGGGCATGAGGGTTATTGTTTAAAATCTGCCATAAGTTTTTCGGGACAATTTGCCAACTGACACCAAATTGGTCTTTACACCAACTGCTCCAGTCTTCAGTGCCATGTAAGGTGATTCCATTCCAGTAATAGTCAATTTCAGCTTGATTTTCACATTCAATGACTAAGGATATACCTTTAGTAAATTCAAAATCTTGTTTAACACCACTGTCCATTGCCATGAGGGTAAAGTCATTTGCAATCACTTGAGCATGTTTCACTTGTCCGGAAAATTCACCCTCGGTATATTTTAAAATGCCTTGAGTCCGAAAGCTTTTGAATAAACTTTGATAGACGTTTAATGCTGCCAGACACTGTCCTTGATATGCACCGCAATACATCAGGGTCGGGACAATTTTTTGCTGATTTACATCGGATAATTTGCCTAAATAGAGTTGCCAGCTAAAACCATGTTGGTCTTGTAGCCAGCCATAATAATCACTCCATGGATATTGATTTAATTCCATCAGTGCAGAACCACCTTCAATCAAGCGCTTCCAGAATCTATCAATTTCAGAGCAGCTTTCACAAATCACCATAAAAGAAATAGAAGGATTGGTGGTAAAAGAGGAACCACTATTAATACCAATAAATGGGACACCTGCAAATTGTGCTTTTACCGTAGCGTCCTGTTGTTGAATAATTTGGCTATTTGGGAAAATGGAACAATACCATTCCAATGCAGTTTTGGCATTTTCTTTAAACCGCAAGGCGGGGTAAATAGAGTGAGTCATTATTATTCTCTATATATGCAATATCAGCAGATAATGTAGCGTTCTACAGGTGTAACTCAAGTAAGTTTATGCAGAATAATTGTATAAAATTTATTCGGATTGAAATAAAAAATGCAGCCTACTTAGGCTGCATTTTTTGAATTTTGAAGATCTACTTAGGTGTAGTCACTTGAGGCTTTAAACTTTGCGTTAAACCATTGATATCACCACCTTGAATACCCAGTTCATTCATCAGGCTATCAATGAGCGGAGCTTGCGTACGGTAACGTAAAGCACTATTCACCACTTGATCAGACAAGCCAATTTGCCCTTGATCTGAATAGCCTTCACCTTGGGCACCGCTACCACCAATCCCACCTAAGCCATTGACTTGTAGAATCTTAATACCATCAATATTTTCCATCGGTTTAACGCTTTCACGGATAATCTCAGGTAGGTATTTCAATAAGGCCAAACGAATCTGCATTTCGACCTGTTCGGTAGACAAGATGTTATTGGCTTCGTTCACCGCACGTGTACCTTCGGCATCGACTTGGTATTGTTTTTCCATCGCTTGTGCCAACAGAATTTTAGCATCTGCTTCACCTTTGGCTTTTAAGCGTTCTTTTTCAGCATTGGCTTCAGCAGCAATACGAACGGCCTCCGCATCATCAATGGCTGCTTTTTTGCCTGCTTCTGCCGCAACGGTAATGGCAATTGCATCTTTTTCTGCGGCTTGTTTTGCTGCAACCAGTTCAACTGCTTTTTGACGTTCTGCACGTTGCGTTTCACGTACTGTAATGACTTCTTCTTCGGCTTTTACCGCTTCTGCACGGGCACGGTCAGCTGAAGCTTTAGCTTCTGATTCTTCGCGAGATTTTTCGGCAATGGCGATGGCACGAATCTGTTCAGCCAGTTCAATGGTTTTCTTTTGTTCCACTTGCGCTTGTTGAATAATTTGCGATTTTTGAATGTTTTGATTTTCAACATCCCGTGCCGCAGTAATACGTTTTAAATCAACTTCACGCTCGGCAGCAATTTGTGCTTCTTCCGCTTCACGTTTTTTTGCAGCTTCTTGCATTGCAATTTCTGCCTGTTGTTCAGCTTTACGAATTGAAATTTCACGTTCTTGCTGCATTTTTGCATATTCTTCTTCGCGCAAAATTTGCAAGCGTGCCTGTTCAGCTTCCAGGTTCTTGGTTTTAATGGCAAGGTCAGTATCTTGTTCAATATGGTTACGCTTACGACGACGGTCTTCGATGGTTTCTGTAAGCTTGGTTAAACCTTCCGCATCGAATGCATTTTGCGGATTAAAGTATTTAAAACCAGTTTGGTCTAAACCAGTCAGTGATACTGTTTCAAGCTCTAACCCATTTTTAAATAAATCTTCAGACACCACTTGCTGAACTTTTTGCACGAAATCGACACGTTTTTCATGCAGTTCTTCCATTGCCATTTCAGCCGCAACTGCGCGTAATGAGTCAACAAATTTGCCTTCGACCAGGTTCTTTAATTCATTCGGTGACATGGTTTTTTGACCCAAAGTTTGGGCTGCAGTTGCAATTGATTCTGCTGTGGGTTTAACCCGAACGTAGAATTCTGCCATCACGTCTACACGCATACGGTCACGGGTGATCAGGGCTTGGTCATCTGCACGACGAACTTCCAGACGCAGTGTGTTCATGTTGACCGGGATAGTTTCATGCAGCACAGGCAGTACAATGGCACCACCACCTAAAATCACCTTTTCCCCACCAAAACCTGTACGTACAAAAGAAATTTCTTTGCTTGAACGTTGGTACAGTCTGGCAATAATGATCCCGATAATGATCAGTGCGGCAAAAATTACACCCGCGATGATTAAGATGTTGTATAAATTCGACATTAACATTGTTATCTCGATTGTTTTATTAAAAGTAAAAAATTAAAGGGTAATGGCTTGAAAGCCAATTTTGGTTCTTTGGGTCAAGACCACGGACTGACCTTGAGTAAATATTTCGTCTTGTTCGGGTTCAACTAAAACATAATGGGTTTGTCCAAATTGATCCTGAACTTTGGCTTGTGCAGGTGAATTGATTTTGGCTTCCCCTAAAATAATCACCGCCGTGCGTCCAATTAATTCTTCACTATAAATAGCGGTGGTTTCATCTTGCGGTAAAATTTTTGAAATGATCATGGAGCTATAGCGTACCAATGGCATGCTCAAGAACAGGCAGGCAGGTGCAATAATCCAGGCACTAAAAAAGTGTGCAGTAAAATGATGGAAAATACTTTGGATGATAAAACCGGTTAAACCATAAATGGTTAAGAAAATAATCAGCCAGACAAAAAGTGGCACACGACCCAAATACAACCAGTCTAAAACTTGGGTAAAAATACTTTGATCGGCATCGACGCCAATTTCAGCATGTTGTGCAGTGCTTAAATCATCCGGTAAAAATTGCTCCAAGAATCCTTGAGAGCCACCACCCAGTAAAAGCAAAATCAGTTCTAAAATACCCAATAGCAACATCAGGCAAATACAAACGCTGAAAATGAGGTTGGAAGAATGAGTAATGAGTTCCCACATTAATGTTTATCTCTATATGTTTGTTCGCGTAAATTATTCAAGTTATTGGTTTTTGTTTAAAAATTAAACTTAATTAAAGATAGCATTGAAGAATAAATTTGTCTAAAAAAAACAAATAAATGAAGAGATAAATGTGATGTCGCTTGTTGAGTTGTCTAATTATTTTATTTAGGAATATTTTTAGGAAAGTCTATAGAGGATGATTTAAATTAACCATCCTATAAAAGAACAAAAATGCTTAAAAGCCTGAGAGATACCGATCATCCACACTTTGATTATATGAGTTGAATGAAAGGTATCTCAAAACAATCCGGTCTTGAAATTTAAGCAGACCTTAATTCAAACAGGTCTGAATCCGGACTTTCATATCTAAGGCTTGCTGCACAATAAAGCTTTTCATCCAGTTGACTTGTTGTCCCATTGGATTGGTTTTAATTGCATTATTGAGAAAATCTAATTTGGGTTGGTTGAACAATTGGCTTTCAATGGCATCTTCAAGTTGCGCGCTATTGGCTGCAAGAGGAAGACTGACCAAATAAAATGCTTTGGGATAGTTATAAAAAGCATAAAGCAAGTTAAATGCCTTTTGATCGGCCTTCAAATTTCCCGCACCAATTTCGTAGCTTCGATCCTGATTGCTATGAGTCACCCCAATCAAAAAATCAAAATGATTATCCGAAAGTCGTAGACCAAATTGAAGCCCGATTTGGTCAGCAGTAAGCTCATGTTGAACAAAGTTATTCAGCATAGAACCATCATCATTTAAGGGTTCTTGAAGAACCAGTAAATGATTGTTGTGTTGATAGATATAGCCGGCAAGTTGTGCGTGTTCTAGGCTGGATTTAACGGTGTCGATAGTACGCGTAGGCATAATTCAAAAGAACATAGGCGAGGGAAGAGGGTTTGGCTACTGTATGAAATTTCCAGACTGAATAAAATATAGGTTTTAGATAAAATATCGATCAGCTTAGATTTTGTACATTTTAATGTTTGGTTGTTGTGGTCGCCAGGCTTAAGTAAAATAAAAAAAGATTATTTAAGTGAATCATTAATAAAAACTTATACTCATTATTAGATAAGCTTTATATGACAATTTTGCATATCAATATAATAAAACAAGCAATAGTTGGGATAACTAAATCTTTATAATGAATATATATATTTTTAAAAGTGTAATAAGTACACGTTGATCTGAGCTGGTGTTGTCAATGTCCATAAATGAGGAAAGACTTACTCATCTTAAACAGCTTGAAGCTGAGAGTATTCACATTATCCGTGAAGTGGCTGCCGAATTTGAAAATCCGGTCATGTTGTATTCCATTGGTAAAGATTCTGCAGTCATGCTGCATCTCGCCCTAAAGGCATTCTATCCTGCAAAACTCCCATTCCCGCTACTGCATGTAGACACGGGCTGGAAGTTCAAAGATATGATCACATTCCGCGACAACATGGCCAAAACCCATGGTTTCGATTTGATCGTGCATCAAAATAAAGAAGGTGTTGAAGCAGGTATCAACCCGTTTGATCACGGTAGTTCTAAATATACCGACATCATGAAAACTCAAGGCTTAAAACAGGCACTTGATAAATATGGTTTCGATGCTGCTTTTGGTGGCGCGCGCCGTGACGAAGAAAAATCACGTGCTAAAGAACGTGTATATTCTTTCCGTGATACGAAGCACCGTTGGGATCCTAAAAACCAGCGTCCTGAACTTTGGAATCTTTACAACGGTAAAGTGAACAAAGGCGAAAGTATTCGTGTGTTCCCATTATCAAACTGGACTGAGCTTGATATCTGGCAATACATTTATTTGGAAAGTATTCCATTAGTACCACTTTATTTGGCTGCAGAACGTCCTGTGGTTGAACGCAGTGGCACACTGATTATGGTTGATGATGAACGTATGCCTTTAAAAGAAGGTGAAGTTCCACAAATGAAATCGGTACGTTTCCGTACTTTAGGTTGTTACCCATTAACGGGTGCGGTTGAATCAACTGCCAACACCTTGCCGGAAATTATCCAAGAAATGCTTTTAGCCACAAGCTCTGAACGACAAGGTCGTATGATTGACCATGATGAAGCAGGCTCGATGGAGAAGAAGAAGCAGGAAGGCTACTTCTAATCTCCCCCTAACCCCCTCTTTCATAAAGAGGGGTAGGTGGATTAAAACCGATTTCTAACGAATTTGTGGAGTTTGAGCGATGTCTCATCAATCAGAATTAATTAGCCAGGATATTTTGGGCTATTTGAAACAACATGAAAATAAAGACCTTCTACGTTTCCTGACTTGCGGTAACGTGGATGATGGTAAATCGACTTTAATTGGTCGTCTGCTTTACGATTCAAAATTGATCTATGAAGATCAATTGCAAGCCGTAACTCGTGACTCTAAAAAAGTAGGTACAACAGGTGACGCACCTGACTTGGCGTTACTTGTAGATGGTTTGCAAGCTGAACGTGAACAGGGTATTACCATTGATGTGGCATATCGTTATTTCTCTACAGAAAAACGTAAGTTCATCATTGCCGATACTCCTGGGCATGAGCAATATACGCGTAACATGGCTACAGGTGCATCTACCTGTGACCTTGCGATCATCTTGATTGATGCGCGTTACGGTGTGCAAACCCAGACTCGTCGTCATACTTATATTGCAAGCTTGCTCGGTATTAAGAACATTATTGTTGCAATCAACAAAATGGACTTGGTTGAATTCTCTGAAGCACGCTTCAATGAAATTCAAGCAGATTATGCAAACTTCGTGAGCCAATTGGGCGATCGTAAGCCAAGCAACATAATCTTTACGCCTATTTCTGCATTGAATGGCGATAACGTGGTGAACAAGTCTGAAAATACGCCGTGGTATACGGGTCAAACTTTAATGGGTTCACTTGAATCTGTTGAAATTAATCGTGATACCGCGCAACGTGATTTCCGTTTCCCTGTGCAATATGTCAACCGTCCTAACCTCGACTTCCGTGGTTTTGCAGGTACGATTGCGCTTGGTGAAATCAACGTGGGTGATAAAATTGTAGCGTTACCATCGGGTAAGTCTTCAACTGTTAAAGAAATCGTAACCTTTGATGGCAACCTTGAACATGCATTTGCAGGTCAAGCGGTGACATTGACGTTAAACGACGAAATTGACGTTTCACGCGGCAATATGTTGATCCGTGCGGATCAGGGTATTCCTGCCATTTCACGTTCGGTTAAAGCGACTGTGGTATGGATGGCGGATCAACCGCTTGTGCTTGGCAAGTTGTATAACATCAAAATTGGTACACAAACTGTTCCTGCCAAAGTTACTGGCATCAACTTCCGTACCAATGTGAACACGCTTGAACAAATGCAAGTGGATCACCTTGAGCTGAATGCTATTGCCAATGTCACTGTTGAATTTGATGCGCCAGTGGTATTTGACCGTTATCAAGACAGCCGTTACACCGGTTCGTTTATCTTCATTGATCGTTTGAACAACGTAACGATTGGTGCGGGTATGGTGGAAGATACTGTTGAATGGTCTGCACATACCAATCCTGTAACAGCGGAAGACCGTGCGGCGCGCTTGGGTCAAAAACCTGCGTCAATCACTGTATCTGCCAAAGCATTGGAAAATGCGCAAGTGCTTGAAAACTTGTTGCTTCAACAAGGCATCGTAGCGATTGCGAAAGCTGACCTTGATGCTGCTCAAGTTGCACTTCTTCGTGAAACAGGTATTGCGGTAATTACGACTGTTGCAGAAGCGACAGACGTAACTTTCACGCAAGAATCTGTTGAAGAACTGGCTGAGAAAATTGTGGAATTGGTTCGTCTATAAGACTGAGCTGATTTAAAAGAAAACCCGCTTAATGCGGGTTTTTTATTTTGGTGAGTTTTAAGTGTTTGAATAATATACATTTATTTTAAATTTGAACTTTCACTTAAATTGCTTCTCGATACAATACAAATATTGAGGGGTATTTATGAAAAAATTATTTATTTTAATGGGGTTGTGCTTAGCTTTTGGTGTGGAAGCCAAACAAAATAGTGAAAGTACAGAAGCGATTAAGCAAAAAATTATTAAGCAGTCGATTGAAAGCTATCCAGGAAATTGTCCCTGTCCTTATAACTCTGCAAGAAATGGTAGTCGTTGTGGTAAACGTAGTGCATATAATCAAGCAGGCGGGTATACGCCAATTTGTTACCCTGAAGATGTGATTGATCGGATGGTGAGAGATTATAAAAAAAGGCGCTCATAATAAGAAGTACCTGTCTATGAGACTTTGTTAATAAAAAAACTCGCTTTAAAGCGAGTTTTTTTATTCCTATTTATTCGTTTGTAATAGGTATGTTTTTATATTAAGATATATCTTAATTAATCTTGATGTGTATTTTAATTATGCCAAATACTGATCTCGTTTCAGATATTAAAAGCACTGCAAAACCACGTAAACGCTTATTTGAAGCAGGTCAGATGAAACTGTTGGTACTGCACTTTATTGCGCAATCTCCTAAATATAGCTATGACATCATTAAAGACGTTGCGGCATTGGTCGGTGGCAATTATAAGCCGAGTACAGGTACCATCTGTCCGACAATCAACTATCTGGAAGAGCATCAATATACTCAGGCTCAACTGAGTGCCGATGATCGTAAGCAATACCGTATTACGCCTACAGGTCTTCAACATCTTGAAGGGAATCAAGAAACAGTAAAAAAAATCCTCGACCGCTTTAACACACGCAAGCAAATCCAAAATGACGAACACTATGTCGATATCAAACGTGCGATGGAAAATCTCAAAACATCTTTGCGCCTGAAAATACAGCATTGTGAGCTCACACCTGAACAAGTCCGTGAGATAGCAGAAAAGATCGATCAAGCCGCTGTAGACATCGCTCGAATGTAATCACCGACATTTAAAAAGACTCAAAGCATCTATAAAAGCCAACATCAAGACGAAGTACATATAGGTCAATTATGCATAACCATCTTCCAAAAATTCATCCCAAACATTTAGCGTGGCTCCTGCCTCTGTTTTTATCTGGCATCATGAGTGGCGCGATTTCTTGTTTTAACATGATTATTAATAAAGGTTTTGGGGATGGCTTCTTTTCTTTGTGGCTGCATGCATGGAGTTTATCGTGGCTGATGGCATTTCCACTGATTATCATGGTGCTGCCTTTGGTTCGTCGTTTCCTTATGCTATTTATGGCCAAACCAAATTAAACCGACATCTAGGGGTATTTCTCTAGATGATGGTAGGCTCTCAGACATAAGCAGGAGTTGGCTTTAAAGCACAGACAAACTATGTTGAAATAAACCGTAGATAGATGAATAGTTAATAAATTGAAAGGGAAGAAATTATGTCACAAGCTAACATGCAGCAAGTTATCATCACAGAACCGGGTGGTGTCGAAAAACTTGCCTATGAAACTGTTGCAGTACCAACAGTAAAAGCAGATGAAGTTTTGGTTAAAGTCCATGCTTTTGGTATTAACCGCCCAGACATTTTGCAACGCCAAGGCTTGTATCCAATGCCTAAAGGTGTAACACCAGTTCCAGGTTTGGAAGTTGCAGGTATTGTTGAATCTGTAGGTAGCGATGTCACTAAATTTAAAGTCGGTGACAAGGTTTGTGGCTTAACCAATGGTGGTGGTTATGCGGAATATTGCGTTGTGCCTGAAAGCCAAGCTTTAACGATCCCTGAAGATGTAAGCTTTACTCAAGCCGCAGCCATTCCTGAAACATTCTTTACCGTGTGGGCAAATGTGTTCCAAATGGGTAAAGCCAAAGCAGGGGAAACTGTATTGGTTCATGGTGGTGCAAGCGGTATTGGTACGACTGCGCTGATGCTGTGCAAATCACTTGGCATCAAAACTTTTGCAACTGTCGGTTCGGACGACAAAGTTGCTGCTATTTCAGATTTAACCACGGCTATTAACTACAAGACTCAAGACTTTGAACAAGTCATTAACGACGCTACCGACAATGGTGGTGTAGATGTGATTTTAGATATGGTCGGTGCGCCATATTTGGAACGTAACCTGAATTTACTGCGTCGTGATGGTCGTCTGGTCTATATCGCTTTCTTGGGTGGTGCAAAAGCCAAAGAGGTGAAACTCGGTCAAATCATGATGAAACGTTTGACTATTACCGGTTCAACCATGCGTGCACGTACCACGGCTGAAAAAGCAGAGATCGCTCAAGGCTTGCAAGAAACCGTTGCACCTCTATGGGCAAAAGGTGAATGTTTACCGATGATCTATAAAACATTTAAGTTCGATCAGATTCAGGAAGCACATGCTGCTATGGATACCGGTGAGCATATCGGGAAGATCGTGGTGGAAATCATCTAACTATTCCATCTTTAAATAATAAAAGCCAACAAATGTTGGCTTTTATTTTGCATAAAAAATGATAAGTAGTTCAAATTAATTGATTGAAAAACAGTGAAGAAATTTTAAAAAATGGTAAAAAATGTCGAATCTTCGACACAACCTGTCAAAACGAAGGAGTAAATTAGCACTTAGATGAAACCTGACCAAATTGTTTGGTTTTAGTTGAAAATTCATGCAATAGAGGGAATGTATTATGAAAATAGTGTCAGCTCCATATACTCATGCCCACAGCTTCCGTGCATTAAAGCGTCTGCATAAAGCGATTATTCGTAATCAGGTATTACCTTGTAATCTGCATAAGCTTTATCAAGCCATGCTTCATTTGGAGCGTTATGTCGAACGGCTCAATCGTAAACGTTCTAAAAACCGTGCTGCAAGTCGCATTAAAGCGTGATTTGAGCATTGCCTATTAGCCTTAAGTTGAAGTGAATATTTAAAATTTAGTTTTTATTTGGCTGTATAATTTTTCCTATAATTTAAAAATTTTAAGCATTTTATGCACTGTGCTGCAAAGCACAAAGAGGGTATCTATGAAGGGCAATGCGTCAACGCATGAGCGCCTTGCGGAACGTTTGGCGGGTATTTTAACCAAACTAAATATAGGGCATCAGTTGAGTGTACAGGAGCTGGCGCGTGAGTTTCAGGTCAGTACCCGAACCATTGAACGTGATTTTGACCGACTCAATTCTTATCTCCCTTTAATACAGGATGCACAAACCAAAAAATTCTATCTGGAATCTTCCTATCTCGGGCGTTTCAAATTACAGGATATTAAAAATTTCGCACAATTGTCGGGAATTAATGACCTTTATCCGTCTTTGGATATCTCGTTTTTAAGAGAGTTATTTGATAACCGTGCCAATCTGGTCTTTTCTGCCAAAGGCTATAACTTTGAAGATGCGACGCAGTATGCCGAACACTTTAAGGCGCTGACTGGCAGTATTCAAAAAAGACAGCAAATCGCGTTGTTTTACAGAGGTCAAATTCGGGTTGTAAAACCGTATCGATTGATTCATCACATGGGTAACTGGTATTTGGCGGCTGTACGCAAGCAGGAGCTGCGTGTTTACCGTCTTGGCCGTATTGAGAAAATTATCTGTAGCCATCGGCTTTCACAGTTTGAACATGATCAGGCTGTTCTGCAGCAATTAATAGATGAAGATGGCATTTGGTTTCAGCACGAAAAACAGGAAGTGATTTTATCAGTGCATCCTGATGTCGCAATTTATTTTAAGCAACGCAGAATTTTTCCCGAACAGACGATTTTAGATGAATCGGAAACAGGGGGATTATTGATTAGCTGTCATATTCGGCATCAGAAGGAGTTGAATCCATTGGTACGTTACTGGATTCCTTATCTAAAAATCATCAAGCCGGCACATTTACAGCAAGAGCTGGATGATAGTTTGCAAGGTTATTTGAAAGAAGCTCAGTAATAAATAACTGCCAAAATAAAATAGCGAGAAGTCTGGAAGAAATTCCAGACATAAAAAAACCAGCATTAAGCTGGATTTTTTATTGCACCATTTTAAGAAGTATTAAAATGGTGCCCGAGGCCAGACTCGAACTGGCACGCTTTGTGGGCGGGGGATTTTAAATCCCCTGTGTCTACCGATTTCACCACTCGGGCATTTTTAACAAGATTGGAGGCGGAGGTCGGAATCGAACCGGCGTACACGGAGTTGCAGTCCGCTGCATGACCACTCTGCCACCCCGCCATCTCTTGGTGATGCACATATTAGCAATCTTTGAAAAAAAAACAATACTATAAATAGTGTATATGCACATAAAATCGGCATATAGAATAAAATTGGCGAAATAATCATGTATTATTTGCAAAATTGATTCATATCAACACTTGGAGATGTGCCGTGGCATTAGTTTTAGATGGTCGTGCATTGGCGAAGCAAATTGAAGCAGACTTGTTAACTCGCGTTGAAGCATTAAAGGCGAAAACAAATCGTACCCCCATTCTTGCGACTATTTTGGTCGGTGATGATGGTGCATCTGCAACTTATGTACGTATGAAAGGCAATGCTTGCCGCCGTGTCGGTATGGATTCGTTAAAAGTTGAATTAGGCAAAGAAACCACAACCGAACAGTTACTGGCTGAAATTGAAAAATTAAACGCAAATCCAGATGTTCACGGTATTTTGTTACAACACCCAGTTCCTGAGCAAATTGATGAACGTGCATGTTTCGATGCAATTTCATTAGCGAAAGATGTCGATGGCGTAACTTGCCTTGGCTTTGGTCGTATGGCGATGGGCGAAGCAGCTTATGGTTCTGCAACACCAGCAGGTATTATGACCATTCTTAAAGAAAACAACATTGAAATTGCCGGTAAACATGCAGTGGTTGTCGGTCGTTCTGCGATTTTGGGTAAACCAATGGCTGCAATGCTACTTGAAGCCAATGCAACAGTAACGATTTGCCATTCACGTACGCAAAACTTAGCTGACTTTGTTAAACAAGCGGATATTATCGTTGGTGCGGTAGGTAAAGCTGAATTGATCCAAAAAGACTGGATCAAACAAGGTGCAGTTGTTGTAGACGCTGGCTTCCATCCACGTGATGGCGGTGGTGTAGGTGACATCCAGCTTGCAGGGATTGAAGAAGTTGCTTCTGCGTATACACCGGTTCCAGGTGGTGTAGGTCCAATGACCATTACTACTTTGATTCGTCAAACTGTTGAAGCTGCTGAAAAAGCTTTGGGTTGATTCATATAGGATGTTCCTTCTCCCTCAGGCAGAAGGCTAGGATGAGGGGGCTTTTTACATAATCCTCTCCCTAACCCTCTCCTAAAAGGAGAGGGAACTTCTTGTCTAGACAAGTATTCATTTCTTAAATCTAAAACGAATAACAAATCCAATGAGCTGTACATTTCAATTTCCTAAAGCCCCAGAACATCTTATCCAAGCCTTGCATGAGGTGATCCCCGGTTGTGAGTTAATGGCACAGCAATTGCCTGAAACACCGATTTCACTTTGGCTGATTCCGCCGGTATTTCCGACTGACCGTTTAGACGATGAAGTGATTCGTCGTATCTGGAACGATACACCGTATTGGATCTTCTGTTGGGCATCAGGGCTTGCTATGGCGCAGTGGCTGCTTGCAGAGCCGCATCATGTTAAAGACAAGGTCATACTCGACTTTGGGGCGGGATCGGGCGTAGTCGCGATTGCAGCGAAAATGGCAGGGGCTAAACGTGTCATTTGTTGTGATATCGATAAAATTAGTCTAGATGCCTGCCGTGCCAATGCAGAATTGAATGATGTGGAGCTTGAATATCTGGATGATTTGTATAAAGCAGAACAGGTTGATGTGCTGTTAGCAGCGGATGTTCTCTATGATCAATGCAATCGTTTTTTCCTGGATGAGTTTTTAAAATTTGCATCTGAGGTGTGGGTTGCAGACAGTCGGGTGAAAAACTTTAGTCATCCAAAATATCAAAAACTAGATGAACGAAGTGCCACGACTTGGCCAGATTTGGATGAATCTAAAGAATTCCGAAATGTTAGTTTTTATAAGACGCTGTAAACAGCGTCTTTTTAAATTAATAAGTCATTTAAAGCGATTAAGAACAAGTATAACGAACGACACTCAATGTGCTTGGACGCGTAGCATCTAAAGATTCGCGAGTCGCCATGTCTTCACTATTGTGTAGGTCAGGGGTGTTGCTTAAGCTCACACTGGTGCGACTTTGACCAAGTTGACGACCATATTGTGGAGTTTGTATTGCGGGATTGGCAATTTCACTAATGCTTAAAATATCTATTTTGTATTGTTTATTTGAACCCAATACTTTTTGACAAGCACGTTGTAATTTTCTCTCATCCACTTGCTGGCTTTTGCGACCTGCCAAAGTATAAGCCAAGGTTGCACGGCCATTGGACTGACTTTCAATCTGATATCCGACATTACCATTATATGGACGTGGTGTGCTTTGACATGCAGCAAGTCCAAGCGCCATAAAACCTAAGCCAAGCAATTTATATATATTGTTCATCTTCAAAAGTTCCAAGCGTTGTTATTGTATTTAGTATGCCATAAGCCTGCTTTTTTAACGATGTGATCAAGACGGATATCAAATAAAAAAGCTTTCCAATTGTGACAACTTGGAAAGCTTTTTTTAGATGATTAATCAACTGAATACGCTGGGTTTAGTCGTCAGTAATCATGCTGTGCTTTTTGGTGTCTTTCATAAAGATGTAAGTAATGAGAGACAAGCCAATCATGAAGGTAATGTAGTAGAAGAAGTAGTTTTCATGACCTGCATTTTTAAAGCTAAGAGCAACCAGTTCTGCTGTACCACCAAACAAAGTATTGGCAATGGCATACGGTAAAGCAACACCCAATGCACGAATATGTGCAGGGAATAGTTCCGCTTTAACCACCGCATTAATGGCAGTATAGCCAGTTACAATCACCATGCCACTCATACACAGCATGAAGGCAGTCGTTGGATTGGTGGTTGATCCCAAGCCATTAAAAATTGGAATTGTAAACAATACACCCAATACACCAAAGGTAATCATAATCGGTTTACGACCAATTTTATCGGATAGCGCACCAACAGCAGGTTGAAGCAACATGAAAATAAAGATGGCAGCAGTGGTGATTTCGGTTGCAGTGGTTTTTTCAAAGCCTGAAGTATTGACCAGATATTTTTGCAAATAGGTTGTAAATGTATTGAAAGCAAGCGTACCGCCGGCAGTCAACATGATCACAGTAAAGGCTTGTTTGGGATATTTAGTAAATAAAGCCAGTGCACCTGATTTAGGTCCACCATTTTTTGCTTGTTCCTGAGCTTCTTTAGATGATTGTGTTTCAACCAAACCACGACGAATCCAGAATACGACAATGGCAAGTAAGGCACCAATCGCGAAGGGAATACGCCATCCCCATTCAGAAAGCTGACCTTCAGTAAGTGTGCGTTGTAAAATGATCAGCACACAAAGCGCAAGTAACTGACCTGAAATTAAGGTGACATACTGGAAACTTGAGAAGAAACCACGATGTTTTTTACCTGCCATTTCAGTCAAATAGGTTGCACTAGAACCATATTCACCACCGACACTTAGGCCTTGCAGTAAGCGGGCAAACAATAATAGGGCGGGTGCAAGCATACCCACAGATGAATAGGTTGGTGCACAGGCAATAATCAGTGAACCGACACACATCAGTGAAACCGATAGGGTTAAACCTGCTTTACGGCCTTTGCGGTCAGCATAAATACCCATAATCCATGCGCCGATCGGACGCATCAGGAAACCCAGTGCAAATACCGCTGCTGCTTGAAGCAGTTTGACCGTATCATCGCCTTCAGGGAAAAATTGCGAAGCAAAGTACAAGGTGAATGCGGCATAGACATACCAGTCATACCATTCAACTAAATTACCTGCAGAGCCTCCAAGGATAGATTTGAAACGAGTTTTTCTATCAAGTTGCGGAGCCGCAACCTGGGGAGATGAATCTGTCACAACAATTCTCCAAAAGAATGTTGGCAAAACACATCCTTTTAAATTCTTCGAAACGAAAAAATTTAAAAACATATATTTTGTTGTGGGAGTTTGAAATAAATTTTTACAGGTACGTTATACGCTCATGTTTTTGCTTCTTCATTCGACTTTAGTCTAGGCATTGTCTTGATTTTGAACGTTTAGTACATTTAACTCATTATTTTTATTCAATAGAATAGGCAAATGAAAAAGCCTCTCATATAGAAAGGCTTTTAAAAATGACTTTAGATTAATGTTCTTTAATTTCTGAGTGGTGCTTGGTATCTTTCATAAAGATATAAACAATCAATGAGATAGAAATTAAGATGGTGACATAAATAAAGAACCAGGACTCATGTCCGGCTTCTTTAAAGCTTAGGGCGAAAAACTCTGCTGTGCCACCAAATAGTGTATTGGCAAGCGCGTAGGGAAATGCGACACCTAATGCACGGATATGCGCAGGGAACAGCTCGGCTTTCACCACGGCATTAATGGAGGTATAGCCTGTGACAATCACCAATCCTGCTAAACAGATCCAGAATGCGGACCAGTAGTCTTGGGTCTGGCCTAATTTATCAAATAGGAAATATGTAAATAAAACACCGAGTACCCCAAAGGAAATCATCAGCGGTTTGCGTCCAATTTTATCCGACAAAGCACCTGCAAACGGCTGTAGACACATGAAAATAAACAGTGCCAGTGTGGTGATTTGCGTGGCTTCAGGTTTACTAAATCCAGAGGTATTGACTAAGTATTTTTGCAGATAGGTGGTATAGGTATAGAAGGCTACCGTACCACCAGCAGTTAAAAACAATACTGTAAATGCCTGTTTGGGATAATGCTTAAACAGCGCAAACATACTCGATTGAGGCTGGGTTTTATCTTGTTGGGCATTTTTAAAAGATTGGGTCTCGAGCAGACCACGACGAATATAGAATACGACTATGGCCAAGCAGGCGCCAATAAAGAACGGAATGCGCCAACCCCACTCATGGAGTTGTTCTTCAGTCAGTACAAACTGCAAAATGAGTAGAACGCAGAGTGCGGTAAGCTGACCTGCAATTAAAGTGACATACTGAAAACTGGAAAAGAACCCGCGTCGGTTTCTTTCTGCCATTTCACTTAAATAGGTGGCACTGGCACCATATTCTCCACCGACACTTAAGCCCTGAATGAGTCGGGCAACCACTAAAATAATGGGTGAAAATATCCCGATTTGATCATGCGTTGGGGCTACTGCAATCATTAGAGAACCAATACACATCAAGGTCACAGAAAGAGTGAGACCCGATTTTCGTCCTTTTTTGTCCGAGTAAATACCCATGATCCAGGCACCAATCGGACGCATTAAAAAGCCAACTGCGAAAATGGCGGCAGCTTGAAGCAATTGTGCAGTTTGACTGCCTTTGGGGAAGAATGAATGGGCAAAATATAATGTAAATGCGGCATAAACATACCAGTCATACCACTCCACCAGGTTACCTGCTGAGCCACCCAGAATGGATTTGACCCGTGTTTTGGTATCCAAATTTACTTGAGGAACGTTTTGTTCAATCATGTGTTCAAGTCCATTTTGGTATTGTTTTTTAGATGTTAAACCTATTGTTTTAATGGTATACGCGTGGGAGTTTCTAGTTTTGTATAAAAAATGTTCACAGTCTAAGTGCCTGAAAGTGAAGTGGTTGAAAGACATATTAGATTGATGATTTATATGCATTGTTTATTTTTGCTGCGGCAGCCCCATTATTATTTTATATTCATCCCATTGACTCATGATTTCCAAGTGTCATTTCAGTTTAAATGGTGTTAAGTTTCCTAGGACAATAAGAAATTTAAGTCAGCTGTTTTAATAAAATTAGAGGAGGTGAACATGCAAGTGAGTCATCCGGTCTATGATTTGGTAGTGGTTGGTGGAGGCATCAATGGTGTTGGTATTGCAGTGGATGCTGCAGGGCGAGGGTTGTCTGTATTTTTATGTGAAAAGGATGATTTAGCAAGCCACACTTCTTCTGCAAGCAGCAAGCTTATACATGGTGGTTTGCGTTATCTTGAACATAAAGAGTTTCGTTTGGTTCATGAAGCGCTGGTTGAACGCGAAATTTTACTGGCCAAAGCACCGCATATTATTCGTCCCTTGCGTTTTATCATGCCTCATCAGCCGCATTTACGGCCTGCATGGTTAATTCGGACCGGTTTATTTGTTTATGATCATTTGGGTAAGCGAGAAAAATTAGCAGGCTCAAAACATATTCATTTTGATGTAGCAACCAGCCCTTTAAAAGAAGAAATAACGCAGGGTTTTGAATATTCAGACTGTGCTGTGGATGATGCGCGTTTGGTGGTTTTAAATGCGATGCAAGCACGTGAGCTGGGTGCGCATATTGTTACTCAAACGCGATGTACATCTGCATACCGTGAAAATGGTTTGTGGGTGGTGCATTTGGAAAATGCACAAGGTTCTTATCAAGTTCAAGCCAAAGTATTGGTGAATGCTGCGGGGCCGTGGGTCGCGCAATTTATTCAACAGAACTTAAAACAAAAATCACCTCATGGGCTTCGATTGGTTCAAGGCAGTCATATTATCGTGCCGAGAATATATGAAGGCGATAAAGCCTTTATTCTTCAAAATGATGATCAGCGTATTGTTTTTGCAATTCCTTATTTGGATCAATACACCTTAATTGGGACCACAGATCACGAATACCAAGGTGATTTAGATCGGGTCAATATTACCCAGCCTGAAATTGATTATTTGCTGGATGTTTATAATGATCATTTTAAGCATCAGTTAACTACTGAAGATATTTTATATACCTATTCGGGTGTCCGGTCTTTATGTGATGATGAGTCTGATAATCCATCTGCGATCACCCGCGACTATACTTTGGCTGTATCTCAAGAACAGAAAAATGATGCGCCGTTGCTTTCGGTGTTTGGTGGAAAGTTGACGACTTATAGAAAGCTGGCTGAATCTGCAATTGCACATTTGCAACCTTTCTTTCCGATAATGAAAAAGCCCTGGACTGAAAAAGCATTATTGCCTGGCGCAGAAAACCTGGTTTCAGTTGAATGGTTAATTCAGGAAATTATGCAAAACATCGAAAATGTACCATTCCAATTGGCTTCGCGCTGGGCGCATGCCTATGGTTCTCGGGTATGGAAATTTATAAATGGTATTACAGTGACGGATGAACTTGGTGAAGACTTTGGGCATGGTTTGTTTGCCAAAGAGGTCGATTATCTTGTAGATCAAGAATGGGCCAGAACCAGTCAAGATATTTTATGGCGCAGAACCAAGCTAGGATATCAATTTAGGGATGACGAGATTCAGGTATTGGATCAATATCTTTCGAAGTTGCTGGTGAAGAGATCGCAGGATAGTGCAGCTTAAGTTTTTTAAAAATGAAATAAAAGACCGTCTTAACGGTCTTTTATTTGAGTCAAATTGCAGTGTTGATCTTCAATTGAATTTTTAGCTCAGACTGCGTTTAACTTTCTATTTTAAATTGTTTTAAATTATTTTAAATTTCAATGCCGCCCAACCTTGTACAATCTACAGGCATATTCCATTTAACTGCAGTGCCCGAAACTACTGGACGTACCATGCGCCAAGGCCAGAAACCGAATCTTTGGCTAGCATTATAATTGATTACCACATTGCCACCGACCTGATGTGCACGCTCGGCAAAGCGTGAATATAGTTCTTCTACGCTGCCGTAAGTACCTTTGGCAACTTTAATGCGCTTTTGGACCTGAAATTGGCTAGAGTCTGGAGTGCCTTTAATTGCACAGACGTGAAGAGAGGATTGTTCTGCAGTAGCTGCTTGAGCCATAGCTAGACTGGACAAGCCGAGCAGGCAAGCTGTAAGTGTGAATGTTTTTAACATGAAATTTTCTCTTTTTATTAGTTATGAAATTATTTGCGTAGCTATATTAATATAAAAAAAGGCCACCGAAGTGACCTTTTATCAATTAATTCAAGAAATTAAGCAGATTTTTTAACAGCTTCTAAAAGTTCGTTTTGACGTGCTTTAAGCGCAGCTGGTAAACGTTCACCCAATTTAGCGAATAATTCAGTATGGCTTTCCAACTCTTTGATCCATTGATCTTTGTCTTGAGCTGTAACAGTTTCGAATTGCTCTTTAGAGAAGTCGATACCCGTCCAGTTCAATTGTTCATAAGTAGGAACTAAGCCGATTGGAGTTTCAGTCGCTTCAGCGCGGCCTTCACAACGATCAATCATCCACTCAAGAACACGCATGTTTTGACCGAAACCAGGCCATACGAAGTTGCCTTCGGCATCACGGCGGAACCAGTTTACGTTAAAGATCTTAGGAAGTTTGTTGCCAGCAGCTTCAGCTTTAACTGCTACTTGTTCACCCATTTCTAACCAGTGAGAGAAGTAGTCAGCCATGTTGTAGCCAGCAAATGGAAGCATCGCAAACGGATCGCGACGAACAACACCTTGTTGACCAACAGCAGCAGCAGTAGTTTCAGAACCCATAGTTGCAGCTTTATAAACGCCATCAACCCAGTCGAAAGCTTCAGAAACTAAAGGCACTGTATCTGCACGACGACCACCGAAGATGAACGCAGAGATTGGCACGCCAGCTGGATTTTCCCAGTCAGCATCAATAGAAGGGCATTGACCAGCAGCAACTGTGAAACGTGCATTTGGATGCGCAGCTTTTTCACCAGCAACATGTGGTTGGCCTTTCCAGTTAGTCAGGTTAGCAGGCGCTTCTTTAGTCAGACCTTCCCACCAAACTTCACCGTTATCAGTCACAGCAACGTTGGTATAAATGACGTCTTTGCTCAGCGTAGCCATACAGTTCGGGTTGGTCTTGGTATTTGTACCAGGTGCTACACCAAAGAAACCAGCTTCAGGGTTGATTGCATATAAGCGACCATCTTCACCTGGTTTGATCCAGGCAATATCGTCACCTACAGTTTCAATTTTCCAGCCTTCGTAACCCGCTGGTGGAATCAACATTGCAAAGTTGGTTTTACCACAAGCAGAAGGGAATGCAGCTGCGATGTAATGTTTTTCACCTTGTGGGTTTGTCACACCAAGGATCAGCATGTGTTCAGCTAACCAGCCTTGTTGACGACCCATAGAAGATGCAATACGTAAAGCTAGGCATTTTTTACCAAGCAATGCATTACCGCCGTAACCAGAACCGTAAGACCAGATTTCACGAGTTTCTGGGTAATGCACGATGTATTTTTCAGGGTTGCAAGGCCATGCAACGTCTTTTTGACCTTCTTCTAGCGGAGCACCCACAGTGTGTACGCAAGGAACGTATTCACCGTCAGTACCAAGAACGTCATAAACAGCTTTACCCATGCGAGCCATTTTAGACATGCTTACTGCAACGTAAGGAGAGTCAGTTAATTCGATACCGATGTGTGCAATATGGCTACCTAAAGGACCCATAGAGAAAGGTACAACGTATAAAGTACGTCCTTTCATTGAGCCATCAAATAAACCGTTAAGGCGAGCACGCATTTCAGCTGGAGCTTCCCAGTTGTTTGTCGCACCTGCATCTTCTTGTTTTTCTGAGCAGATATATGTGCGACCTTCAACACGAGCAACGTCAGAAGGATCAGAATTAGCTAAGTAAGAACCAGGGTGCTTTTCTTGGTTAAGCTCTTGCATAGTGCCGTTAGCGATCATCAAGTCGATATAACGTTGATATTCTTCTGCGCTACCGTCACACCATTCAATTTTCGCTGGCTTCGTTAATTTTGCAATTTCTTCAACCCATGCAATTAGCTTAGGGTGACGAACGAATTCTGGTGCGTTCACTTGGGTCATGGTGAGGCCTATCTCAAATGTGTACAATTGTGTGTACAAATAATAATTAGAATGAAGGGATACAACATTCCAATTTAAGTATAAAAAAAAGTGGCTGTATTAAAGCATAAAATCGTAAAAAAAATAAGACTAAAGAAGTATGGGAAATAGGGGGGTAGATTATGTTTGCTCTTATGTAATACTTATTAAAACAATGGTTTACGAAATTTTTATTTTCTTGTTTTAGGTATTTTTAATTGTTATGAGCATTATTTATTTTAACTATGTATTTTAAAAACAATAACTTAGTATTATTTTTTTTATGAGAGTTATTATTGATTAAATAAATGGCGGTAATTCGAATTTTACATAAACAGGCTTTTAATTGCCGATAAATTGGACACAATTAGAGCAATTGCTTCAAAAAAGTATAGAAAATGTCAGAACCTTTAAAGCCACTGTCTCTTATTTATAATAAAAAGTCAGGATTTCATGCTGTGGATAAAGATGAGGTCTATGAACAACTTATAACGTGTTTAACGGCTTATGGTTATGAAATTCAGGCTTTTGAAATTGGTGCAGAAGCAAATTTTGTTAATTTAATGAAAAAAATTATTTTACGTCATCAACAGGCGAGTGAAGTTGGTGTTGTGGTTGCTGCGGGTGGTGATGGAACCTTAAATGCTGTCGCGGCACAGCTCATGGGAACGGATATTCCGATGGGAATTTTTCCACTGGGAACCTTTAATTATGTGGCGCGATTGCTCAATATTCCACTGGATCTATTAAAGGCGGCTGAAGCCATTGCTACAGGCAAGATCCGTGAAGTGCATGTTGCACAAATCAATGATCATATTTATTTAAATAATGCCAGCTTGGGATTATATCCTTTATTTATTCAAAGACGTGAATTATACAACCAGCGTTTTGGTCGTTTTGCTTTAAATGCCTATACCTCGGGTTTGGATGTATTGATTCGTGATCGTAAAGAACTGAAACTTGAAATAGAAGTCGATGGAAAAAAATATCCGGTGAAAACGCCACTGATTTTTTTCGGCAATAATCAGTTGCAACTGGCAGAGATGAATCTGCGTATTGCAGAATCTGCTGCAAAAGGCAAGGTGGCGGGTGTGGTGGTCGCCAAAAGCGATAAACGTACCTTGTTTAAAATGTTATGGCAATTGATGAGGGGGAACTTAGACCAAGCACCAGATGTGTATAGCTTTTCTGCGGATGAAGTTAAAATTTATTCAAAACGAAAAAAATTAACTGTGGCTTTAGATGGTGAAATTGTTGAAATGCAGCCGCCGCTTAAAATTTCAGTGCGTAAAAATGCATTAAAAATAATGGTTCCTCATGATTCTGCATCTGTCTGATTTACATTTTGGGACGGAAAAACCAGCCTGTATGGCTGCAATCCGTCTCTTTTGCCAAGAGCAACCTCTTGAAGCTGTCGTGGTGAGTGGCGATTTAACCCAGAGAGCGCGCTATACGCAGTTTTATGATTGCAAACAGTTTTTGGAAAGTTTGGATCTTCCCTATTTGGTGGTGCCCGGCAATCACGATATTCCGCTGTATCATCTATGGAACCGCATCTTTAGTCCATTTACCCGCTATAAATTATTCTTTGGCCACATGGAAAATACTTTAGAAACTGCACATTTTTATATGATTGGGGTGAACAGTATTCGAAGACGTTATCACACCCGCGGACATATCTCTTTGCAACAAATCCAGCAGATTGACCAGTCATTAATGATCGCACCTACAGATAAAATCAAACTGATCGTGGCGCATCAGCCTTTTTATACCCCACCGAATGATCCGCATGGGGTAAAAGACTGTCCGATGCTGGGACGTATGGCTTTAGAGTCTTGGAGCCAAAGCGGTTTAAATGGCTTATTGCATGGACATCTGCATCAATCGGCGGTGTATGACTTAAATGATATTTATCGTTTAGGTGCAGCACATCCTGTACTGGATATTCATGCAGGTACGGCGACTTCTTACCGATTACATCGTGGCTTGCCAAATAGTTTTAATGTCATTCAGGCAAATGCCGACGTGCAGCATTATTATTTTGATGAACAACAAAAAGAATTTGTATTAGATGAACAAAATGCTGAATAAATAAAGAAACAGTGAGGGTTGATTAAAAAAAATACAAAAACAGCACTTTTTTTTCGTTTGCCCCTTGAAGCGTTTTTTTCCATCCCCACAAAAGTGACATCGAAATTATTTTTGATGATGACCGATGGAATAACAAAGTCATCATTACTTCACTAATAAAAGACTTAGTCTGATGGAGTTTCCAATGAGCAATATTCGTCCATTACATGATCGCGTAGTTATTCGTCGTGTTGAAGAAGAAACTAAAACTGCTGGCGGTATTTTACTTCCAGGTTCTGCTGCTGAAAAACCGGCTCAAGGTGAAGTCATTGCAGTAGGTAATGGTCAGGTTACTGACAATGGCGTACGTGCTTTAGACGTTAAAGTAGGCGACAAAGTTTTGTTCGGTACTTACGCAGGTACAACTGTAAAAGTACAAGGTGAAGAACTTCTTATCATGAAAGAGTCTGACATTTTAGCCGTTTTAGAAGACTAATTCAGACCTTTTCAGTTAATCAAATTTTTTGAAAATTAAAATATTTGGAGTAAAGCATGTCAGCTAAAGAAGTAAAATTTGGTGATTCAGCGCGCAGCAAAATGATTGCAGGCGTAAACATCCTTGCAGATGCGGTAAAAGTAACTTTAGGCCCTAAAGGTCGTAACGTGGTTATCGACCGTTCTTTCGGTTCACCACACATCACTAAAGATGGTGTAACGGTTGCCAAAGAAATTTATCTAAAAGATAAATTCGAAAACATGGGCGCGCAGTTGGTTCGTGAAGTATCTTCAAAAACCAATGACATCGCAGGTGACGGTACAACAACTGCAACTGTACTTGCTCAAGCAATTTTGAACGAAGGGATCAAATCAGTAACTGCGGGTATGAACCCAATGGATTTGAAACGTGGTATCGACCTTGCAGTTCGCGCTGTAGTTGAAAACATTAAAGCAACGGCTAAACCTGCTTCTGATACTAAAGCGATTGAACAAGTTGGTTCGATCTCTGCTAACTCTGACACCACTGTGGGTAAACTTATTGCGCAAGCAATGGAACGTGTGGGTAAAGAAGGCGTAATCACTGTTGAAGAAGGTTCAGGCTTTGAAGATTCGCTTGACGTTGTTGAAGGTATGCAGTTTGACCGTGGTTATATCAGCCCGTACTTTGCAAACAAACAAGACACTTTAACTGCTGAACTTGAAAACCCGTTCATTCTTCTGGTTGACAAGAAAATTGGCAACATCCGTGAATTGATCAGTGTATTAGAAGCGGTTGCTAAAACAGGTAAACCACTGCTTATCATCGCTGAAGATGTTGAAGGCGAAGCGTTGGCTACTCTTGTAGTAAACAACATGCGCGGTATTATCAAAGTATGTGCGGTTAAAGCACCTGGTTTTGGTGACCGTCGTAAAGCTATGCTACAAGATATCGCAATCTTGACTGGCGGTACTGTAATTTCTGAAGAAATTGGCATGTCACTTGAGCAAACAACTTTAGAACATTTAGGTACAGCGCATAAAGTAACTGTTTCTAAAGAAAATACTGTTCTTGTTGATGGTGCAGGTGATGCGGCTCAAATCGCAGATCGCGTTCAACAAATTCGTGCTCAAATTGAAGAATCTACGTCTGAATACGATAAGGAAAAACTTCAAGAACGTGTTGCTAAATTAGCAGGCGGTGTTGCAGTGATTAAAATCGGTGCTGCAACTGAAATTGAAATGAAAGAGAAAAAAGACCGTGTTGACGATGCACTTCACGCGACTCGCGCTGCAGTTGAAGAAGGTGTTGTTGCAGGTGGTGGTGTTGCGCTAGTACGTGCAGCTAAAGCACTTGATGGTATTGTTGGTGCAAACGATGATCAAAATGTAGGTATCAATATTTTACGTCGTGCGATTGAAGCACCACTTCGTCAAATCGTTGCAAACGCAGGTGATGAACCATCTGTAGTGATCAACGCTGTTAAAAATGGCGAAGGTAACTTCGGTTATAACGCTGCGACTGGCGAATATGGCGACATGCTTGAAATGGGTATCCTTGACCCTGCAAAAGTAACGCGTTCTGCACTTGAGCATGCTGCTTCTGTTGCTGCATTGATGCTTACAACTGAATGCATGATCACTGATCTCCCAGAAGATAAACCTGCTATGCCTGATATGGGCGGCATGGGGGGTATGGGCGGTATGATGTAATTCATACTGATCATCCCGATCTAAAAAAATCCCCGCTTTATGCGGGGATTTTTTTATCAATATTCAAATTACTTGATGTTGATATAAGCAGGTTGATGTGATTCAGCATAGATAAACGATACAAGCTCATGTTGGGTTTTATGAGGCTTAATAGGTGAGATTGGATTATTTTCAATCGTAGAAATATGTTCGTTATTCTTCGCATCCACTAAAACAATATCGCTGTCGCGTAATTTAAGCGGTCGATCTGAATTATTATTAATTTCAAAAAAATACGTCAATTTTGTGCTTTCAATGCCATTAGATTCTATTTTTTCTGATTTAAATAAATCAGCCTGAATATCTACATATTTGAGTGCATTATTCACTTCAATATTTTGCACTTGTGGAATTTGGTATTTTTCAAAATCTTTGAATTGGTTTTTATTTTGATCAAGGGGTTCTATTGAATGATCATGCAAAGAAAAATAACGATTTTGCTTGGTTTTATTGTCCATTAATTGCAATAAATTTGAATTTTGCTCATCGAAAGTGAATGTCCCTGAAGAGTCTTTTTGTTTAATCTTTTGCTTAAAGAAACTAATTTCCTTTAGGGTATAAGTCTTGTTTTGATGAAGTCGGAGTGAAACGAGTTTCTTTTCACAAGCATCACAGGGAATAAATGCTTTGTAATGGCCAACCCAATCGGAAATTTTAGCCTGTATCGGTTTTGAAGGCTGCTCAGGGAGATTAACTTTTTCATTCAGGGATGATGTACTTGTATTATCGCAGCCACTTGAAAGTAACATGGCAAAAAAACTAAGTGTAATCATCGTTTGTTTCATAATGATCATTTAATTAGAAAGATATTTTTCTAACCATAAGCATAACTGGATGATCTCGCTAGTATTAAGCCATTAAATAAATGATTTATTTGTAGCAAATCGTGACGAGTATACAAAAAGGAGGGGCTAAAAAGCCATATTTCAGGCTTTTTATGCCGGGGAGTAAAGGAGCTAAACTAATTAAGATCTTTTTGTAATTTATAATTAAGCTTTGAATCAATAGCTTTTCCTGTGTTCATATCGCGCGCTTCTACAAAATTTTCACCTACAAAAAATTTACGATTTTCACCGGCTTTATCTAAGCGAATGACCGATGGATTATCCGGATCGAAGCTAAAAGTACCTTTCACCTTAAATTCATTGCCTTTTCCTTTACCCAAATATTCTTGCGTTAATTCATAAGTTTTATCTGCTTTTAAATCAAGTTCTGTTTCAATGCCTGGGCAATCAGCACAGGGGAAAACACCTTTATATTCACCCGCCCAATCCAGTGAAGTTTCTGCAGTATCACCCATCGGGGTTGCAGGTTGAGCATTGGTAGGCTGCATAGATTGAGTTTGATTGACCGTGTTTTCAGGTGCTTGATCACTTTCATGCGTATCGGTATTCGGTTTGCTGCAGGCAGCTAAAGTGATTGTGCTAAGGGATAGGATTAATATTGTTTTTTTCACGATTTAGTTCCTTTTATATGACAACGCAACTTTTAAAACTACATAGAAAAAGAGGCTGATTAAAGAGTGATATTGTTCGTGCTTTGTTATTGCTTGCATGGGTTTTAAAGATAGATATTACTGTTTTTGTTTAACTTTTGCTGTGTAAATTTGATTCTTCTTTAAAAATACAATGATTTCTACGAGGTATAATGGTTGAAAAATAAACACCTATTTCATTTAAATTCTAAGTTATACATTTATATATTAATTGATCATTAATTGTTCGCATTAAGCTATCTTATTTCAGTGACCTTGTTAAAATCTGCGCACTTTATTAGGTTGCGGTGTTTTTGTGTTCGAAAAGTTAGCTGAACAAAGTTTAAAAATGATGGGCTGGGAAATTGATAATCATTGGCCACTTGATTTAGATCAGTGCGTGATGATTGCAGCACCACACACCAGTAATTGGGATGCTTTATATGCCCGTTTAGCGCTAAAAGCTTTAGGGGTGAATGTTCGTTTAACCATTAAAGACAGTTATATGAAGTTTCCATTTGGGCCATTTGTACGTGCTTTGGGTGGCATTGGTATTGACCGTACACCAAAAGCAGAAGGGGAGCCGCGCCCAAGTATGGTTCAGGTCATGACCGATTTATTCAAAGACCATCCAAAGTTAGTGATGCTGGTGACACCTGAAGCAACACGTGCAAAACAAGAACAATGGAAAACCGGGTTTTATCATGTGGCAACGGGTGCAGGTGTACCTATTGCTTTGGCCTATATGGATTATGCCAAGAAAAAAACCGGTGTAGGAAAAATTGTATATCCTACAGGGGATTATGAAAAAGATATGGCTGAAATTATGGATTTCTATTCACAAATCAACGCTAAATTCCCAGAAAATTTTAGTGTTGATCAGCGTTATTACACTGAAGCATAGTTTTTAAGAAGCGTAGTTTTTAAAAGGACAGGGAGATTTATCCCTGTCTTGCTTTAAAACATGAACTAGATTTAGAAATTACAAAAACTTTGCCCCGAGGTTTTAGCATTCGTCAGTCAGCATGTGATTGAGCACTTTTTAGTGACGATCAAATCCGTAGGGCATTAACTTAACGAGATGAAATAAGCACATTTATTTGTTTGGTGTTGGACTGATTCCACCTAAATGCTGGCAAGCCTCCTGATAAATGGCATATTGATCCTTAATTACATCAGTTAAGGGAACATCAAATAACTCTTCACCCTCTTTATAACTTTGCACATAAGATTCTGCTTTTTGCCGGCTAGAAGCGAGTGATTGTTCGTGAAATGAGGTAATGGAACTATGCGTCATTTGTGCACTTTCAATTTTATTGCATTGAAAGTATGCAAGCATTTTTTCGGCATGTTTGACATCACGAGATGAGCCTAAAGTACAGCCTGTTAGCAGAATAATCCCTGCTAACAAAATCAAGGTTTTCATTTTTAGAAAAACTAGTGGAGAGGATAAGTTATTGTATAAAGTTTTCTCTAACATTCATGGAATGTAGAATATCAATTGCATGTTTTTTGATTAAATGAGGTTTATCTCACTTTTTGGACTATCTTTCAGGGGGGATTATTCCAACTCTGGGCATCTGATTTTTTAAATGAGTTTTAAATATTTTCATCATCGACAAATTTACAGCAGGGTGCTGAAAATTAAAAAGCCACCAGATGCAAATAACAGACTTAATACGGTATGTTTAAATTGTCGCTCTGAAATTTTATAAAATAATTTTGCTCCCAATATTGCAGGAAAACTGACACTGACCAGCAAGATAGCCATATAAGGCAGTAGTTGTATTTCGAGTGTACCTTGGAGCAAATAGGCCACTAAGGTAAACACCTGAATACCAAAATTAAAATGCCGTAAAATATAGCGTTGTTCTTGTTTGGATAAGTTTTTTAGCATGACCCAAGCCGAAGGCAGTGAGCCACAAAATCCACCTAGACCACCCAGTATTCCTCCGATAAACCCAACCAGACTATCCGCAAATTTGCCTGATTGTTTCAGTCGTGGAAATTGAGGATTGAAGAACATGATCGGACACCACACCACCAAAAATAAGCCTAGAACCAATTTAAAGGTTTCTGGCTGAATAATATGCAGTAAGTAAGTGCCTAAAGGTACGCCGATAAGGCCTGCAATTAAATAGGGGAAAACCAGTGATTTATTGAGATGAGGGTACTTTTGCTCACTGGATAAGGAAATAATATGACTCCATACCGAAGCAAAAACTACCAAAGGTGCAGCAATTTGCGGAGGCAATACCCAGACCCAGAAAGACATGGCAATCAAGGCAAAAGCAAAACCTGTGAGTCCCTGTACAAAACCTGCGACCATTGCGCCAAGAATAAATAACAGCCAAGTCATAGGGATAAGGTTATAAAGAAAGGCAGCAGTATTCTCAAGATCAGTGGAAAAGCCAAGCTTATAGTTAGCTGAATTTCTGCAAATCTAAGTAGAACTTTGAATAAAAGGATTTAATAAGATACGTATTGGATATTTTGACTATGAATAAAAAATGAATAAATCACTACAAGAGAGCAACAATGACTCCGTTCACTCTCCATTAAATCCTTTAATACTGGCAGAGTGCAGTAAAGAGGTGATGGACATGATGAAAAAAGTGATATTACTTTCTGTATTGGCAGTGTCATTAACTGGCTGTGTTGTTGATCCTTGGGATGACGATTATGGTGGTCATCGAGATCGCAACGGACATTATGATCGACAACATGGTGACCGAGATTGGAACAACAAAGACCGGCATCATGACAGAAGTGATCGTGGTCGACACTACAATCGTTAACAGGTTTGTAACCTGACCTTAAATTGGCAGACGACATTTGAAAAAAAGGATTCCATACAGGAATCCTTTTTTATTGCTTCTGATTAAGCCATATTTTTTTGATACAGCCCTGCGCGAACGGTTCCTGCTTTGGTCTGTTTAATCTGTTGCCATGAAGATGGAAGTTTCAGCTGATTTAAGTCACGATCGGCTTCAACATAGATAAAAGCCTTGTCCTTAATTAAAGGATCGGCAAGTTGAGCCAGTTCTTCCCATAAATCCAAGCTATAAGGTGGATCTAAAAATACCAGATCAAATTGTTCTTTGAGCGTAGGTAAGACTTGTTGAGCTGTGGCGACTTTTAATTTTGCATGTTGACTGGTCACTTTAAGCAACTGCAAATTATCTGTTAAGAATGCAGCTTGAGTTCGGTTCGGTTCAATCATCACCACTTGTGACGCGCCACGTGACAAAGCCTCAAAACTTAAGGCACCCGAGCCAGCACACAGATCTAAGACATTTGAATTTTGAATGTCCCACATCAGCCAGTTGAACAAAGTTTCACGCACACGATCCGGTGTAGGACGTAAACCATCAATACTGGCAAAAGCAAGTTGGCGGCGTTTCCATTCACCACCAATAATGCGGAGTTGATTTTTCATAGATCAGTCATTCTCTACTGGTTGTGAGCTTGTTGATGGTGCTGTACTTGGCGTAGTTTGAGTTGCAGGCTGTGCTGATTGAGGTGGATTGGTCGCGTTAGCATCAGCTGTCACTGGAGTGATACCACTTGGCAATTCACCCGGTTTAATGCCTGCAGTCATTAAGCCGCCACTAATTTGATGGTCGGCTGGACGGATTGGGTCTTTTTTACGTTTCAGCAGCCAATAATCAAACATAGGACGAGCCAATTGTGCTGCTGAACCACCGTGTTTACCATTTTCCCAAACCACTGCAACGGCAATTTCAGGATTTTCAGCAGGAGCAAAACCGACAAATAAACCGTGGTCAAGTTGACGCTCGGTTAATAATGATTCGTTATACTTTTTACCTTGCGCAATACTTTTAACCTGTGCTGTCCCGGTTTTACCTGCAATGTGATACATCGGGGTACGAATACCACGACCGGTACCACTTTCGATCACATCAACCATCGCGTCACGCATTTTAATCCAGTCTTCAGGTTTACCATTAAACTGAATTATTCCATCTGGTGCATTGTGTGTTTTATGCGGTTTTGCACCGTGACTTTCACGCAGTACGTGTGGAGTAATGTGTGAGCCCTGATTTGCGGTAATCGCAGTGGCCATGGCGAGTTGTAAGGGCGTTGCAGTAAAGGCACCTTGGCCAATACTCACGGAAATGGTTTCACCTTTCATCCATTTGCTTTTACGGGTGCGCATTTTCCAGTCCGGGTTTGGATATAAACCGGTACTTTCACTTGGTAAATCCACGCCAGTTTTTTCACTAAAACCAAATTGGCGCATCCAGGCATTCATTTTTTCAATGCCCATCCGATAAGACAGCACATAAAAGTAAGTATCACAAGACACCACTTGGGCTTTATGCATATTTACAGCACCGTGACCACTTTTTTTATGGTCACGGAAACGGTGGCTGTCACCCGGCAAGGTAAAATAGCCAGGGTCAGAGATAGCAGTCGCCCAGTCGACATAACCATAATGAATGCCACCTAAACCAAACATCGGTTTAATGGTTGAACCCGGAGGATAAGCCCCTTGAACTGCACGGTTGTAAAGCGGTTGGTCAAGATTGTCCCGTAGCGCACTATAGTCGGTATTGCTAATCCCGGTCACAAACAGATTCGGATTGAAACTTGGACTTGAAACCAGCGCTAAAATTTCCCCAGTTTTGGGATTCAGTGCAACAATTGCACCACGGCGTCCAGCAAGCTGTTCTGTCGCAATAACTTGTAAGCCATAATCAATCGACAGGTATAAGTCATTGCCTCGAACAGGGTCTTTACGGCCTAAATTACGCAGCACATTACCATGTGCATCGGCTTCAACAGATTCATTGCCGGGCACACCGTGTAAAAGGTCTTCATAGGATTTTTCAACCCCAATTTTCCCAATGAGGTTGGTGCCTGCATATAAATCTTTATCAATCGATTTTAATTCTTTGTCATTAATCCGACCGACATAACCAATCACATGCGCAAACAATTCACCATGCGGATAATAGCGGGTCATTTGAGTTTCTATATTGACCCCAGGGAACTGAAACTTCACTTCACTAAATTTGGCGATATCGGTTTCAGTTAAATTTAATTTAAGTGCAACGCGTTCGGTTTTTTTTGAGGTTTTAATTCGGCTGCTAAAACGGTCTATATCTTCTTGAGTTAACGCTAAAATTGGGATTAAACGTTTAACCGTATCATCAATATCTTTAACATCAGCACGTGAAATTGTCGCTGAAAACACCGGATAATTGTCTGCAAGTAAAACGCCATTACGGTCATAGATATAACCACGTGCAGGCGCTAAGGGTTGCAGTCGAATTCGGTTCTGATCTGAGGCAGTTGAAAACTCATCGTAATTTGCAATTTGCAAATATGCATAACGGGTAACAAGTAGAAGAAGAAAGAATACAACAATCCCGACCGATATAAACACTCGATTGCGATAAATGCGCTTTTCTTGTTGGACATTTTTTAAAGGAAAGTGCTGCTTCATACGCGATCGACTTACATACAGGAGAGTGGGAAAAACCGGTGGGGTATTCTAACGCATGTCATCATTTTTTGATATTTGTTCAGGCGAAACGTTGGGTTTGTTTAGCTTAAACTTTGACTTTACAGACATTAAAATTGTAGAGTGCAGTATATAAGAGTTCTGATAATTCTGCTAAAGTCAAAATTGAAAAAAAGGACTGTATTAAAAAATAAAATTAGGGACAACCATGAAAATAATCACAAAGGCGTATTCTTTGCTGGCATTTTTTGCGCTAGCAAATGTAGCTCATGCACAAGACAATCCATATTTACCTGAAGCGAAATTAACACCAGGAAGTGCAAAAACATGGAATGTAGGAGCCGGTTTTACCCACAAATTAGCGCATGTAAATGCTGAATGGGTTAATCCTTATGGAATCGCCTATGCAAAAGCTGGGGTGTTTCTTAATGATGACAATAATCCAGGGGCGCAGGTGGGCTTTCGTTATCCTTACCATCTCACTGGTAAGGATAAAAATGGTTATTATTTCGGGGTTTATGCTGGGCATATTGAAAGTAAACGCGTAGACAATGAATATGAAGAAAGATTGGGGGCAGGTGTAGATCTGGCCTATGTTTTGCTAAGCAATGAACGGATTAGTAGTTTTAGTATCGGTATTGGTGCTGGTGAAGAGTTAAAAGATAGAAATGGCAATGTTGTGGTTGAAATAGAGCCGAGAATACAATTCTCCTATACTCTAAGTATCGGTTTATAGTGAAAATGTTCAGTTTTATACGATTTAGTATTTGGTGATTAAAAATTAAAATGGATATTATGCATGCTTGAGTACGTCAACGAATTGTGGCAAACCTTCTTGAAACGCCCAGATTTCTGGGCAGTACTTAGCATTATTCCTGTAACTGCTTTTGTCACTTGGGCACATGTGTGGATGGCGCTTAAAATGGTCTTTTATCCCATTACATTTTGGGGATTCCATTTAGGTTCATTACCGGTTGGTTGGCAGGGTATTGTGCCACGTAAAGCCGGCCGTATTTCAGGGATTATTACCGATAACACGCTATCAAAACTGGGGTCATTGCACGAATTCCTGGATGCGATGGACCCTGAAGATATGGCGCGTATCATTGGTGAACAGGTTGGTTTTGAACTTGAACACATCATTGATGAGATGATGATTGAACGGAATGCGGTGCTTTGGGAAAACTTGCCTTATTCGATCAAGCGCCGTATTTATGCTCAGGCACAGAAACAGTTGCCAGGAATCTTAAGAGAACTTGTGACCGAACTGACCATGAACGTCGAGTCACTTGTGGATATGCGTGAAATGGTGGTTCGCCAAATGGAAGGTGATCGCCGTTTAATGGTCAATATGTTTCTCAAGGTTGGTCAGAAAGAAATCAACTTTATTTGGCATATTAGTGCATTAATCGGGATGTTCTTTGGTGTATTCCAGATGATTGTCTGGTTTGTTGTACCCTGGCACTGGACTGTACCATTTTGGGCTGCGATTTGGGGGTTTCTGACCAACTGGATTGCGATCTGGATGGTGTTTAATCCGCTTGAACCGCATTATGTTCGTTATCCGCAATTCTTTGAATTAACTAAAAATCGTAAGTTTCCTTGGGTAAAACCTGTGATTCCACGTATTGGCACCTACAATATTCAGGGCGCGTTTATGAAACGCCAGGAAGAAGTGTCAGAAGTTTTTGCTCGAGTAGTCACAGAAGACTTAATTACGTTAAAATCGATCATGACTGAGATGATGTATGGCGGGAAGAAAAACAAAACTCGCCGTATCGTTAAACGCCATATCAATGAAATTATGGAAACACCTCTGGTTAGAACCTCTTTACAGCTCTCATTAGGGCCAAAAGAGTACGCAAAACTCAAGACGGACTTGATCGATCGCTCGATTGAAATTACGATGGTGCCTGTATGCGACCCTGCTTTTAATGCGAGCCGTGCACAGAAAATCTATCAAATGTTTAGAGACCGTATTCTAGAGCTGACCCCAAGAGAGTTTCAGAATTTATTACGTCCTGCTTTTCAGGAAGATGAATGGATTTTGATTCTCCTTGGTGGTGTAACTGGATTTATAGCGGGTACAATCCATTTGTTTGTGGCTTTCTTATAATTAGATGCTGGAATGCATGTTGAATCAACAGATTCGACATACACAAGGCGTCATATACATTGTTAAATGAGGATGTTTTTTTATGCGCATTATATTACTCGGACCACCTGGAGCAGGTAAAGGTACACAGGCTCAGTTGATCTGTAAGCGCTACAATGTCCCACAAATTTCAACCGGTGATATGCTCCGTGCTGCAATTCGTGAAGGAACTGAATTAGGTCTTAAAGCTAAAAGCGTGATGGAAAGCGGTGGTCTCGTATCTGACGAGCTCATCATCGGTCTTGTTAAAGAACGTATTGCTCAACCTGATTGTGTAAACGGTTGCATTTTTGATGGTTTCCCACGCACGATTCCTCAAGCAGAAGCTTTGGAGAGTGAAGGCATTAATATCGATCACGTAATCGAAATTGATGTGCCTGATGAAGAAATCGTACAACGTCTTTCAGGTCGTCGTCAGCACGCAGCTTCTGGCCGTGTTTATCATGTTGTTTACAATCCGCCTAAAGTGGAAGGTAAAGATGATGAAACTGGCGAAGATTTAGTTCAGCGTCCAGATGATCAAGAAGAAACGATTCGTAAACGTTTGGGTTCATATCATACTGAAACTGAACAATTGGTCGGTTTCTATCAAGGTCGTGCAGCTTCTGGCGAAAATGCACCGACTTATAACAAATTGAATGGTCTTCGTCCGATTGAAGAAGTTCAAACTGATTTGTTCGCGATTTTAGATCAATCAAAATAATTCACATGCCCTAGTGCGGTGAATGTTTTGACATTAAAAGAGTCCTAAGTCATATTAGGGCTCTTTTAATTTCTACGCTATTTTGAGGATGATCCCTTGCTAAAAATTGGCTTAATTGTATTGATGATTTTTTTGGGTATTGGGGTATTGGCTTTAATGGTTCAAAGTTTCAAATTCTTGCGTCGCGTGGAAAAGCAAGAAGCGGCAGAAAAGAAAAATAGCCAACCTGAGCGTCAGCTACATCCTAAATTGCAACAGAAAAATAAAGATAAACACTGAATTTAGATTTTATCTTCAATCATTTTCACCGGAATACTTTTCGCTGCGCCAAATTCAAAACGGTCTGGCCACTGACAGATATCCGACACCACGCATTCATGACATTTCGGCTTACGGGCAATACAACAATAACGGCCATGTAAAATCAGCCAGTGGTGCGAGTCAATGATAAATTCTTTAGGAATGACTTTAACCAGTCGATGTTCAACCTCTAACACATTTTTTCCAACCGCCAGACCAGTTCGGTTACCTACGCGGAAAATATGGGTATCAACCGCCATAGTCGGATGACCAAAGGCGGTATTCAGCACCACATTCGCTGTTTTACGCCCAACACCGGGTAGTGCTTCCAGATCGGCACGGTTGTTTGGTACGACGCTGTTATGCTTCTCTATCAGGATCTTACAAGCCTTGATGACATTTTCGGCTTTAGCGTTATATAGGCCAATGGTTTTAATATATTCCTTCAGGCCATCTACGCCGAGTGCATAAATGGCTTCAGGGGTATTGGCGACAGGAAACAATTTGTTCGTGGCTTTATTCACGCTGACATCGGTTGCTTGCGCAGAAAGCGTCACAGCTACTAGAAGTTCAAAAGGACTGGTGTAATTAAGCTCGGTTTTTGGGTGGGGTCTTTGCTCACGCAATCGCTCAAAAAATACCTGAATTTGTTTTTTAGTCATATTCTTTACAGGCATTCTTTATGCTCCTTGCAAAGCATTGAGTTGTTGATTGAGTTCATCTAGTTGCTGACGTTTTTTCGCATCCTCGCGAACACTGAGTTGTTTTTCTAGTTTTTTGATTTGCGTACGAAATTTTGCAAGTTCAATGGTCGATTTGGCATCTAAATGGACTGCTGGTTTAGCTTCAGTTTGAGTAATTACAATGTCTGGGACACTGTCATTTTGTGCTGAAAACTGAGCAAATAATGCAGTATCAATATTGGCACGCACCACAGGACCTTTACGGTTTACGCGTCGTTTTTCCTCACGTTGAATATGTGAGTAATAGCGATTTCGCAAGCCATTTTGTTCTGCAATCCGCATGGTCTCATCGGGCACTGGGTGATGATCTGCAATCAAATCAATACAGTCGACAGGGCAAGGTGGAATGCAAAGTTCACAGCCTGTACACAGGTCCGTCAAAATGCTGTGCATGAGCTTACCCGAGCCGATAATGGCATCCACAGGGCAGGCACTAATACATTTGGTACAACCAATACATTCATCTTCGCGAATAATGGCTTTCATACGTTGTGGACGACCATCAGTTTGAATTGGCCAAACACTTTCTTCGGCTTTCAGTTGCGCACGACCGAGTAAATTAGCTAAGGCATCTGCAACAGGTTGACCGCCTGGGACACATTTATTGGCTTCTTCACCCTCAATGATTGCTTTTGCATACGGTAAACATCCATCCCGATGACCACATAAGCCACACTGGGTTTGAGGAAGGAGGGCATCAATATTTTGGATGAGAGCAAGTTGCGAATTCATGTATAAACCACGACTGCTGAAGAAATAGCAGCATACCGAAAGAAGATTAAAACGAGTTGGATGATTTTAGCATGATTTCGGCCTTTAATCTTATGCGCAAAAATGGCGCTATAAGCGCATTATTATCGGGCGAAAAGATAACAAAAACAGTAAGACAGCATCGCTTTAATGGTAAGATAAAAAATGGTTATAATTAAAATAAATATATGTTATTAAATATTATTTAAGTTTTTTTAAAAAAAAGTATTGTGCTATTGTTACAAAAGCTATTTAATATTTTGCGCCAAAAATTATCATTTTTTGAAAATTTGACCAATTTTGATCCATCTTTCTGCTGAGGATTAAGTGTTGAAATATAACAGCCTTAACGACTTCCTAGATTACGTTAAATCACGTGATGCACATCAACCTGAATTTCTACAAGCTGTAGAAGAAGTAATGACTAGCCTTTGGCCGTTCATTGAAAAGAACCCGGAGTATGCTGATCATGGTCTACTTGAACGCTTGGTTGAGCCAGAACGTGCAATTCAATTCCGTGTTTCTTGGGTTGATGACAAAGGTCAAACACATGTCAATCGTGCATTCCGTGTACAGTACAATTCAGCAATCGGTCCATTCAAAGGTGGGATGCGTTTCCACCCATCTGTGAACCTATCAATTCTTAAATTCTTAGGTTTTGAACAAACCTTCAAAAATGCTTTGACTACACTCCCGATGGGTGGTGGTAAAGGTGGTTCAGATTTCGACCCTAAAGGTAAGTCTGAAGGCGAAATCATGCGTTTCTGCCAGGCATTGATGATCGAGCTTTATCGTTACTTAGGTTCAAATACTGACATTCCTGCCGGTGATATCGGTGTGGGCGGTCGTGAAGTTGGCTACATGGCCGGCATGATGAAGAAATTGAGTAATGACACTGCTTGCGTATTCACAGGTAAAGGTCTGACTTTCGGTGGTTCATTGGCTCGTCCAGAAGCAACAGGTTATGGTACAGTTTATTTCGCTGAGGAAATGCTGAAAACTCGTGGCGACTGCTTCAAAGATAAAGTGGTAACGATTTCAGGTTCTGGTAACGTTGCACAATATGCTGCTGAAAAAGCAATGTACTTGGGTGCGAAAGTGGTTTCACTTTCTGACTCTGCAGGTACTGTATACGTTAAAGATGGTTTCACTGACGAATTACTTGCTGAAGTGATGGAACTTAAAAACGTTAAACGTGGTCGTATTTCAGAATTCGCGTCTAAACACGGTTTTGAATATCTTGAAGGTAAGCGTCCTTGGTCAATCAAATGTGATATCGCGCTTCCATGTGCAACTCAAAACGAGTTGGATGCGGATGATGCAGCTCAATTGATTGCAAACGGCGTGATCTCTGTTGCTGAAGGTGCAAACATGCCATCTACTTTAGAGGCTGTTGAGAAATTCATCGAAGCAAAAATTCTTTATGCGCCAGGTAAAGCATCGAATGCTGGTGGTGTTGCAACTTCTGGTCTTGAAATGTCTCAAAACGCGATTCGTTTGGGTTGGACTTTCGAAGAAGTTGACGAACGTCTACATGCAATCATGAAAGAAATTCACCGTAACTGCGTTAAATACGGTACTAAAGAAGATGGTTCTGTAAACTATGTTGATGGTGCAAACATTGCTGGCTTCGTAAAAGTTGCCGATGCGATGTTGGCTCAAGGCGTATTCTAAGAATATATTTTCTTGAATATGAAAAAAACCGATGCTTAGGCATCGGTTTTTTTATATCTGAAATAAGCAGAATTATTTTACAGTTGCACGTTCTACGGTCATGTCATGCACATAAGCATATTTAGACTGATCGGCTGCAGGATTTTTAATTTCATAACGCTTTACCCGAATCACTTGGCGTTCAGCAGGATTATGCTCAAAACCTTCAATCTGGTCGTAAAACAAAGTCCAGTCTTTATCTATCTGGGTTTTGACGCCACTGTCGTTGTATTTGAGTTCACGGACTTGTAAACAGGTTTGTGGTCCAACACCGGTACAGGGTTTAGTTTCAGGTGAAATTTCCAGGAAAATGATTTCAGCCTGAGCGTTATATTTTGTTTCAGGTGTCATTTTTCCAGTAAAAACATATTTTTGACCTGTAGCGGAAATGACGGTTAACGTTGGGTTTTGCGGATCTTTTAAATCTAAAACAAAAGGTGCTTTGCGGTTATTAAATAAATCTGATGCTACGCTTTCCTGTTGCATGGATGCTTCTGGGCACGCCATTTGGGTAGCCATTAAATGACCCGTTACAATCTGATTATTTTCCACTTTCCAGCTGCTTCCCATGCCATTACAACTGGTTGCAATACTCAAGCGACCTTGATCATCAAAATTAAGCACTAAAGGTTTAGGCGCATTGCCGGTATTGCTGCTCCATTGATACGAAGCAAGGGTTTTATCTGCATTTTGTTGTTGCAGTACAGACACAGCAACATCTCCAACTTTTTGAATATCACCAGATTGACAAGCTGCAAGCGTGAGTGGGAAAAGGGCAATCGCTAAAAATTTAAGTTTCATGTTAAAAGTACTTGGTTTTGAAGAATTTTTATGAGGATATCGTATTGTTATTCAAAAAATATGGATACATTCTGATGAGTTAAGTATCAAAATGTATCCATAACTAAATTTTTGTTGTTTATTAATAAAAAGTTATGAATTAATCAAAACGATAGATATCCATACCGAGTGAACCCATACTGAAACTACTATGCACAATGCTAAATCGATGACCTGTTCCCATCGCAAAGAAGAGTGGTGCAAAGTGTTCTAAGGTCGGATGATTACGTTGCACATAGGGAATAGTTTGCCAATCCAGTACTGCCTCATAATCGTCATGGTTCAGTTTGTTGACCACATAATTACGGAAAGTCGATGCCCATTCGGGTACATCGGCCGGTTCACCCCGCCAAGCAAGCTCTGCCAAGTTATGGGTAATGCTACCCGAACCAATAATCAACACCTGTTTTTCACGAAGTGGAGCCAGTGTTTGACCAATTTTATAAATATCTTTAGCAGACATGTTCATTGGTAACGAGATTTCTACCACTGGGATATCTGCCTCTGGATACATATGCAGCAATGGCATCCATACCCCATGATCACGAGGGCGGGTGCTATTGGCATGAGCCGCCAAGCCTGCATCTGCTAAAAGATGTAGGATTTCTTCAGCAAGTTCTGGTTGACCGGGCGCAGGGTAGCGGATTTCATAAAGTTCAGCGGGAAAGCCACGAAAGTCATGCCAGGTTTCAGGACGTACACTGCTACTGACTTCTAGCGCATTACTTTCCCAGTGTGCTGACATCACAATAATCGCTTCAGGTTTAGGGAAGTTTAAACTCAAGCGCTCTAAAGCCGGCCCAACTTGCTCTGGATTAAGCGCAAGCATGGGCGATCCATGTGAAATAAATAAACCGGGTAAAGTTTGTAAATTCATGACGATGCGCCTAATTCAAATAATATCGACTGGGGTTGTAATGGTTATGATGCCAAAAAGAAGATATGGAATAAATAGAGTTTATTTCAACATGTTGTTGCATAAATGCAACGATGAGAAAATGAGTTATATGATTTTCTCATCAAGACAAAAAGTTAACAATTACGCTATTTCAGCTTTCTAAAAAACTAAGATGAATCATTCAATCTGCTGATTTAACCTGCACGATGGTAAGGATGATTATTGTTAATACTCATTGCGCGGTATAGCTGCTCAATCAGCATGACTCTAACCATCGGGTGAGGCAAGGTTAGCTTAGACAATGACCAGTGCCATGCAGCAGCTTTACGCACCGCTTCTGAGTGACCGTCTGGACCACCAATTGCTAAAACCACATCATTGCCTTCAAGCATCCATCCTTTCATGGTTTCAGCCAGCTTTTCAGTACTGAACTCTTTGCCACCGACTTCAAGTGCAATCAGGGTTTCATTGTGCTTCAGTGCATTCAGAATGCTGTCACCTTCAATCTGGCGATATTTTAAAATATCCGCTTCCGAATCATTTTTCCCGCGTTTTGCCATGGGTAATTCAATAATCTGAGTTTGCACAAAAGGCTGAATACGTTTGAAATAATCTTCAAAACCAGTGAGTACCCAGGCTGGCATTTTTTGACCGATGGTAATAATACGGATTTTCATAAGATTCGATGATTTGAAAGTCATCTTTATTATAAACACTAAAACTGGTTTTACTTATTTTGAGCAACAAATTGAAATTGAAAAGTCGTGCGAGATGCTGCTTTAATCTTCAACAAGGGATTAAACACAAATAATAAAAGGGGAATAGATATTTAAATGAGATTAAAAAATAATCAAAATTTGGGCTTATGGTTGAGCACTTTTCTTGGCACTCTTTTTTTTACGACTTCGACATGGGCATTGCCTAGCGTAACACCAGCCAGTACCGATAATTTAAAGGTCTATATGGAGCAAATTATAGGCGAGCAGGGATATCGTCATTATAAAAATACAGCAGAATTACAACGCGTTTCTGCATGGATTAAAGAACAAATGCGTTTGTTTGGTGTTCCATGCCAGTATCAAAATTATTCGGTGAATGGTTTGGGTTATCGAAATGTCGTGTGCACGTTAACGGCCGGTCATTCTGCCAAAGTGATTGTCGGTGCGCATTATGATGTGTTTGGGGAGCAACAGGGCGCAGATGACAATGCTTCCGGTGTTGCAGGGGTGATTGAAACGGCACGTATTTTGGCGCAGCAAAAATCGCAGCTCGCCAATAATGTCGAATTTGTATTTTATACCTTGCAAGAACCGCCATTTTTTAAAACCGAGCAGATGGGAAGTTATGTTCATGCCAAATCAGTACAGGCACAAAAGGATCAAATTCAAGGTGTCTATATTTTAGAGATGATTGGCTACTATGATGAAAATCTTGTGCAGCAATATCCCGTGGGTTTGAAGTGGGTCTATCCAAGGCATGGTAATTTTATTGCGGCAGTGAGTAATCTACAGTCTTATGATTTGGGGACAAATTACTGTGAATCGATGCAGATATTTAATCGTTTAGAATGTCAGAGAGTGGCTGCACCGTCTTTTGTATCAGCAATGGAATTTTCTGATCATGTGAATTATTGGAAATTCGGGATTCCCGCAATGATGATTACCGATACCGCTTCTTTTCGAAATAAGCATTACCACACTCATGGTGATAGTTTGAAAACACTGAATATTGGAAAAATGGCCAATGTGGTAGACGGGCTGGCTTATAGTTTAATGGTTCAATCTGACTGATAAAGAACGCATAAAAAACGCAGCCCCTGAATGGATACTGGGACTGCGATCAAAAGGTCATCCACCTGGAGATGTAGATGACCATTCACATAACTTGTTAATCAGAAACTTACAGCGCATCTGTGTCTCTATAATAATAAATGAGGGTCGGATGTACATTTTTCAAGCGTATGCTTTATTAATATAGTAAAACTTTTCATCATAAAAAAAGAGAGCCGAAGCTCTCTTTTTTGTATCTAAATACGATTAATGACGTGCAGCTTTGCTTTCTTCAACCGGTTTTACAATCGGATTTTTTGGCAAAGGTTTCGGTGTTTCGATTAAGGCAAATGGCAAGATCTCATCGATACTTTTCACTGCTTTAATTTCAAGACCTGCTTTCACGTTATCTGGAATTTCCACCAAGTCACGGACGTTTTCTTGAGGGATAAACACCAGTTTAATGCCACCGCGATGTGCAGCTAAAAGTTTCTCTTTTAAGCCCCCAATACGCATTGCACGACCACTCAGGTTGGTTTCACCCGTCATGGCAATATCAGCACGAACTGGAATGCCAGTGAAGGCAGAAATCAAGGCGGTGGTTAATGCCAAACCTGCAGATGGACCATCTTTCGGGGTTGCACCTTCAGGTAAATGCACATGGATATCGGTTTCTTCAAATCTTGAAGCCTCAATACCGAGTGCATCTGCACGGGTACGAACCACAGTCATTGCAGCGGTAATGGATTCTTTCATGACATCACCGAGTGAACCGGTGGTAATGAATTTACCTTTACCTTTTACCGCAGCAACTTCAATGGAAAGCAATTCACCACCGACTGATGTCCACGCCAAGCCATTTACACGACCCACTTGCGCTTCTTCCTCTGCCATACCGAAGTCGAACTTATGAACGCCTAGGTAATCAGACAGATTTTCAGCAGTCACATCGATATGCAAGTTCTTGGCTTTTTTACTCACCGCTTCTTTCACGACTTTACGCGCGATTTTTGATACTTCACGTTCAAGGCTACGTACACCCGCTTCGCGAGTATAACGACGCACGATGTCACGAATGGCTTCTTCATGAATGGTCAATTCTTTAGCACGTAAACCGTTGTCCTTAATGGCTTTCGGAACCAAGTAACGTTCAGCAATATTGACTTTTTCCTCTTCGGTATAACCCGGTAGACGAATCACTTCCATACGGTCAAGCAAAGCTTCAGGAATATTCATGCTATTTGCAGTACAGATGAACATCACTTCAGAAAGGTCAAGATCAAGATCTAAATAGTGATCGTTAAACTTGCTGTTTTGTGATGGATCAAGCACTTCAAGCAAAGCAGAAGCAGGGTCGCCACGGTAGTCTTGCGCCATCTTGTCAATTTCGTCGAGCAAGAACAATGGGTTCTTTACGCCTACTTTTGTCAAAGACTGTACAATTTTACCTGGCATCGCACCGATATAGGTACGACGGTGACCACGAATTTCCGCTTCGTCACGCACGCCACCTAAAGCCATACGCACAAATTCACGACCTGTGGCTTTGGCAATCGATTCACCCAGTGAAGTTTTACCTACCCCTGGAGGACCAACCAGGCAAAGAATTGGACCTTTAAGTTTTTTAACGCGTGATTGAACAGCCAAGTATTCAACAATACGTTGTTTAACTTCATCTAGACCATAGTGGTCAGCATCCAAGATCTCTTGTGCTTTGTTCAGGTTAATGCTGACTTTGCTGGCTTTATTCCAAGGCGTATCTAAAATCGCCTCGATATAATTGCGCACCACAGCAGCTTCACTTGAAGCAGGTTGCATTGCTTTTAGCTTACGGAATTCAGATTCCGCTTTTTTACGCACGTGTTCAGGTAGGTCAGCTTCTTCAAGACGACGTTCAATTTCAGCAACATCATCTTCAGCACCGCCGTTCATGTCGGAAAGTTCGCGCTGAATTACCTTCATTTTTTCATTCAGGAAATATTCGCGCTGGTTTTTCTCCATTTGGCGTTTTACTGAGTCATGCAAGGTTTGTTCAATCTGTTGTTCTTCAGACTGTTGTAACAAATAAGTCATGAGCTCAGTCAAATGTGCTTCAAAGTCATCGTGTTCCAGGAACTTTTGTTTTACATCGATGTTCAACGGGACACGAGTGGCCACGAAGAACAACAGTTGCAATAAATCATCGATTTTATTTGCAGCAGTAATCAATTCACGTGCATTACGTAATTTTGCTTCTGCATATTGTGCAAATAAAGCACGCAGTTCTTGCACACGTGTTTCTTGAGACGCAGCTTCAACATTAACTGTCATCGGGCTAATCGCATGTTCGGCCGATAAATATTCATCGTTGTCGATGATTTTTACCAGTTTAGAACGCTGTAAACCCTCAATGAGTACTTTTATACAGTTTTCATCATTTTCATGATTCACAACTTGCACAATCTTCGCGACAGTACCGTATTGATATAAGTTGTCGTGATCAATTTCTTCTGTAAGAGAATCTTGTTGTGCAACTACAAATACGAGATTGTCACTGTTACGAGCCACGTCAACTGCTTTGATCGATTTTTCACGACCTACAAATAACGCAATTTGCATGTGAGGATAAACCACCACATCTCGTAGCGCTAAAAGCGGTAATACGCTTGGAACCTGTGTAGCTAAGGTTTCTTGATTCATAATAATTTCAGACATGGGCACTCCTAATGAGTAACAACGGTGTTGCCATATTTTTATAGTGAAGTGTATTTCAAAAATTACAAGGGTAGGGGCAATGAAAATGTATAAAAAATGAGTAAATGTGTGATTTTAAAGTGTTCCTAGTGGTCAAAAATACCAGTTTAGCGTTTGAAATGTAAATATTTTGAGGGTGTAATTAAAGCATCCAGCGGTTGATCCCAAGTTTCGCGATGTAAGCGTGCTTGAATGAGTTGAAAGTCATGAGCAATCCCTAAACGAAAAGGGGTTTTTCCTGCACTGGCCAAGGTTCTGTCGTAGAAGCCACCACCCATGCCTATACGTGTGCCATAGAGGTCACATGCAAGTAAAGGGATGATTAACAGGTCGAGTTTAGATACATGTAAACCACGACTCGCCACCGGTTCTTTCATGCCAAGGGGGTGATATGAAAATCGATTGTTTCGGTATTGCTGTTGCGTGATTTTGACCCAGTGCAATTGCTTATTCATAGTGCAAATCATCGGCAGATAAACATCTTTATGCTGTTTAAAACAATATTCAATGATTTGTCTGGTCTGAATTTCACCAAAGGCATGCAGATAAACGCCAATTTTTTTTGAGTATTGAAATTGTTTAAGGCGTAGTAGCTGGTTTAGCACCCGTTGTTGAGATTGCTTTTGTACAAAAGGAGAAATGGCTCTACGTTGATGTCGAAGTTGCTTGCGTAAAATTTTTAAATCTACTGACATCACTTATTTGTCCCCAAAAAATACAAAAATATTCATCGAAAATAGAGTTTACCTGTTTTTAAGTTCTTTCAAAATCGGACAACCGCTTTCATTGGTGGTTTTACATTCATCCACCCAACTGCTTAAACGGGTCTTTAGCGCTTGTAATTCCTGAATTCTTTGATCGATTTTTTCTAATCGTTGTTCAATGACATGCCGAACTTGTTCCCGATCATCGAGTTGAAGTTGCAGCAATTCCTGTATTTCACTGAGCTGTAGTCCTGCATCTTTACCTTTTTGAATAAAGCTTAAAGTTTCAATGTCTTTGTCATTGTAATAACGATAACTCTGCATGGTTTCAGGTACCCGCATTAAACCGATGCGTTGATAATAGCGAATGGTTTCGACATTGACATGACACTGTTTGGCAAGTTTTCCTATGGTGAGCATAAAACATCCTCAATATGACTTGACTCTGTACCTAGGTACAGACTTTATGCTAGCACAATTAAAGAATAAAATAGGTGAGTCTGATGAATGAGCAACAAAAATCTCCTTGCTGTAAAAAACAGGATTCAGGGCTTGAATTGGTTAAAACCGATCCTGTTTGTGGGATGAATGTCTCTGAAAATACAGCATATTATTTTGAATATCAGGGGGAGAGATATTTATTCTGTTGCGATGGCTGCAAAAAGAATTTTGCCAGCAATCCTGAAAAATATCTCTCAACAAAAAATAAATCAACTTCAAGTTGTGGTTGTGCAAATAAAGCCAAAGTGGCAGCGCTATCATCTTCATGTTGTGGTAGTCAAAAAGCACAACAAAAGGAATATATTGATCCCGTCTGTGGCATGACCGTGACGGATTTATCCAAGCCGCATACTGAATATTTAGGAAAAAAGTATTATTTTTGCGGTCAGAACTGTTTAAATAAATTTCAGGCAAATCCTGAGCAGTATTTAGAAAAAGATCAACCCAAAGCTTCGGGATGTGGGTGTGCATCTAAATCCAAAGCAGATGAAAAAAAATCGTGTTGTGATGGAGCAGATCAAAAAAATGTGTATGAAAATACACAAACGCTCACAGATCCAGTCTGTGGTATGCAGGTCAAAACAGATTCTAAATTTCATACGCAGTTTGAATCACAGGATTATTATTTTTGTTCGGAACGCTGTCTGAATAAATTCAATCAGCAGCCAGATCAATATCTAAAAAGCAATCAGAAAGCATCATCCTGTTGTGCTTCAACAGCAAAAGCGGCAGTTGAAGAAAAGAAATCTAGCTGTTGTGGCGGAACTCATCCTTCATCATCACATAGTTCGGAAATTGACCCTGTGTGTGGCATGTCGGTAGATACTTCAACTGATTTAAAAACAGATTACCAGGGCGAAACTTACTATTTCTGTAATCCATCCTGCCTAGAGAAGTTTAAGGCTGATCCTGAATTTTATTTGATTCCTGCGGATCAGCGACCTGTACCTGAAGGTGCAGCGGATATGGATTATACCTGTCCAATGGATCCTGAAATTGTACAAAAAGGACCGGGAACCTGCCCGATTTGCGGCATGGCTTTGGAACCGATGCAACCGACTTTAAATGATGCACCGAATCCCGAACTGGTCGATTTCAGTCATCGTTTCTGGATGACATTGCCCCTCACTTTAATCGTATTTGTATTGGCAATGGGTTCGCACATCTATGCCTTTATTCCGCAACATATTCAGCCGTGGATTGAACTGGTTTTATCTATTCCAGTCATCCTTTGGGCGGGTAAGCCGTTTATCGAGCGTTGCTGGATCTCTTATAAAACCCGCAACCTGAACATGTGGAGCCTGATTGGTGTCGGGGTGTTGGCGGCCTTTATTTACAGTGTTGTCGCAACAGTCTTTCCATCACTGATTCCGATGCAGGCGAAAACCGGTCATGGGGTCGCCGTGTATTATGAAGCGGCCTGTATGATTGTGTCCTTGAGTTTGCTTGGGCAAATCATGGAGCTGAAAGCCCGTGCCAAAACCGCAGATGCGTTAAAATCACTGTTGAAACTGCAACCGCATACTGCAAAACTGGTGCAGCATGATCAGGTGGTGGAAGTGGATATTGGCATGGTGAAACAGGGCGATATCCTGCAGATTTCTTCAGGTGATCAGATTCCACTGGATGGCATTGTGGTGGAAGGCAAAACCTATGTCGATGAAGCGATGATGACGGGTGAACCTGTACCCGTTAAAAAAGAAGTCGATGATCGGGTGATTGGTGGCACAGTGAATCAGCAGGGTAGTATTCGTATACGCACAACAGCAGTTGGTGCCAATACCACTCTAGCGAAAATGATTCAAACCGTAGCAGAAGCACAGCGTTCCAAAGCGCCGTTGCAACGTCTGGCTGATGTATTTGCTAAATATTTTGTCATGATCGTCCTTGCAATTAGTGTGTTGACCTTTATTGCCTGGATGGTTTTTGGCGAAGCACAGTTTGATTTGGCACTCATGTGCGCAGTAGCGGTTTTAATTATTGCATGTCCATGTGCTTTAGGTCTGGCAACGCCAATGTCAGTCATGGCAACCACAGGTCGCGCGGCACAAAAAGGGGTGTTGTTTAAGGATGCTGAAGCCATTGAAGCCTTAAGCAAAGTCACCACCTTAATTATTGATAAAACTGGAACTTTGACCGAAGGTAAACCGAGCCTGAAAGAGATTAAATTGCTTTCAGAGCATGTTGAGCAAGCTCAGGTGGAACAATGGATTGCATCGATTGAGCAATATTCAACTCATCCGATTGCACAAACTTTGACAAAGCTTGTTCCGAATAATCAACTGATTAAGGTCAATGATTTTGAAGATGTCACCGGCTTTGGGGTGAAAGGGCAGATTGAAAATCAAATATTGTATGTGGGCAGCCAAAAACTCATCGATCAACTGGGCTTAAAGTTAAATGAAACTATTCAAGTACAACTTGATCAGCAACGATCTAAAGGTAATGTGATTAGTTTCTTGGCCAATGAGCAAGAGGTTTTGGCCTATATCTCGATTCATGACGCGATTAAACACAATGCGCATCAAGTGATTGATCAACTGATTTCGGATGGCATAGAAGTAGTCATGGCGACAGGTGATCATGAACAAAATGCAAAACTGATCGCGGCAGAACTAGGAATTCAGCATGTTTATGGCAACTGTACACCAACCGAAAAATTAGACATTGTGAAAAAATATCAGGCCCAAGGGAAAGTTGTGGCAATGGCAGGTGATGGTATTAACGATGCTCCTGCACTTGCACAAGCCAATGTCGGGATTGCAATGGGGAATGGTACCGATATTGCCAAGCAAACGGCCCAAGTCACCTTGGTTAAAGGGGATATCCGCGGTGTGGCTGATGCTATTCATATGGCGAAACTGGGCGTGAAAAACATGAAGCAGAACTTGGCATTTTCTTTTGTCTATAATGGTTTAGGTGTGCCAGTGGCTGCGGGAATTTTTTATCCATTAACTGGTCTGTTATTGACACCGATGCTTGCAGCTGTGGCGATGTCACTCAGTTCTTTGTCAGTCGTGCTTAATGCCTTACGTTTGCAAAAGTCTGAATAGGACTGAAAAGCTAGGCATTTATTTATATAGCGTACCCAAGATGAAAATCTTGGGTATTTTTCATCTATTGTGTTGAAAGTTCGGGCTTTTGATTAGATATGTGTCATACTGCAGGCTCAAAAAACACTCAAAGGTTAAAATGCCCAATACAAATTCACTGGTAGCGATAGAACAAATTTATAATTTTTTAAAAGTAACTCCTGATTATAAGATGAATAACCAATTTGATAAGTTGAAAGATTTTTTCTTCGAACTTAATGATCATAACATTGGTGATTTTGAATCTTATAAACCATTTAAATTTACACTTAATTTTAATAAATCATGGATATTAATGGATGCTGTGGCAGCTCCAGATTTCAACAATAAAAAATTATTTCTAAATTGGGTGGTTGCAAGATTAAATATTATTGCTTAAAAAATATCTTTTAATCTTAATTGTTTGAGTTGATTTAACTCAATTATAGTGTTTCTGATGAATGATAAAAACCCACATCTCGTGGGTTTTTTTGATTCAGAAATTAAATTATTTCGCAGTTGGCTATTTTTTCTCTGATTGTTCTTTTTGATCTGGCTGGTCTTTAGGCTTTGTTTGCTCTTCTTGAGCAGGCTTAGGAGACTGTTCATTGGTATTAGAATGCTGAGCAGTTTCGTTAACTTTATTTGAAAATTGATTAAAAGAAGCTTTTTTAGTAGGTGCTGTATTGTTAACAAACATAGTTATTCTCTGTTTTAATTGCCGAAGATTCGATCTGGTAAGAGTGACACATTAATCTAGTTACAATGAGGTAGATTGGAGCGAGCTATGTAGGGATATGTACGATTAAAAAATTTATATCTTATTTATATTTCAGAATTTTTTATTATTTTGGAGTATGTGTGTGATCTATATCATTATGTGAAAATTCAGCATAATTATTTTATATTTTCTCGACACCCAATCTGTACAGTAATCTTTTGAGCTTAAATCATGAAATGGTTTTTAAAGGCAAAAAAGCATAAAAAATTTAAAATTATCCCAACAAAGTGAGTGAAATAAAGAGCATTTAGAAAATTAGGGGATGATTTATTTTGAATGTACTAATTAATAATAAAGATAGATGGCTTTGAATTTAGCTGTATTTTTTTAAGTTATTATTTTTAAATTAAATAAACACTCCGAAGATGCCGCTGCATGTCATTACCCTTGAACCCTAAAGTTCAAGGTGGACGCGGCGCATACTTGCTGGGTTTCCTACTCGAAGGCAGGCATACACTCTAAATATACAGAACGCATCCGGGGGTGTAGATATCGGCTCAGGGGAATCTGACTCGCTGGCGAACATCTCAGAGATGGGATAAGTATAACCAATAATCACGTATTGGCAAATCATCCGTGTGCAGGAACTGTAAACTTAGATTTCAACTGCTGATACTTTGCCCAATTTTAACAAAAATTAAGCCAAATCATCCACATCTTCTAAAATGGTCGCCAACAAACGCTCGCAGTGAGCATATTCTTGCAATGATTTATTCATCGCGAGCACTTCTTGCATCAGCTCTAAAGCCACCATGATAATTAGTTTAGTCGGCTCTAGACGTGGGGCTTTACGACGAAAATCATCATATTTTTCATTTAACAATTCAGCTGCGCGTTCCAAATCAGCTTTTTCAGTTTCAGTGGTGGCTAAACGAAAATTATGTCCCAATACACGCAATTCAACAGCAATTTGTTCACTCATGCTTAAATGTCCTCATTGGCTTCTGTTGGGTGAGCAAGTTGTTGGATTTCTTGCGCGTGCTGATCTTGAGCAGTCCCTAAAATAGACAAGCGCTGAATAATCGCTTCAACCTTGGCCTTGGCATGCTCATTTTTTTGTAACAATCTTTCTCGTTCCTGCTGCAAAGCTTGAATTTCCTGCTGAGCAAGACGTTGTTCATTTTGCATTTTTTCTTTAATGACACGTAATTCATTACGTTCAGCAAGAATTTCCTGAAAACGATTTTTAAGATCGGTACAACTTTTTTCCAAGCGACTATAACGATCAGCTAAAGAAGTCGCATCCGTATTCAATTGCTTGAACTGGGAGCGTGCATCGCTTAATTGCTCACTAAGATCATCTATTTCTTCTTGCTTCTTGGTAATGATGCCGTTCTTTTGCACAATTTGGGCATGATGATGCTCGGCAGAATTTTCTTTTGCCGCGGTGAGTGCACTATTTTCACTTTCATAATGCGTAAGTCGCGTTTTTAAAACGCCAATATGCGCCTGTAGACGCTGTAATTCTTCTAACATATGGTAGTCGCACAGTATTGCAAACAAAGGTAATATATACGAAGTATAGAGATTGGATAAACGAATGCAAGACGATATTTCAGGTTGGTCGGAATGGCACCACAATTTTTCAAAAATTGAAGAGATTTCAAGCCCAAGTGAGTTACATGGATTACTTACGGGTATTGTTTGTGTTACTCAGGCACCAACCAGCGATGAATGGCAACAAATTTTAGCAACCCTTGAAATTCCAGCATTGGATGAACAAGTGCTGAATTTGCTCGCAGATGAAGCGGAAGATATTTCTCATGCTTTATCAGACGATGAACTGGACTATTTACCACTGCTTCCGGATGACGAACACGTTCTTGCGGATCGTGTACAAGCGTTGGCAGATTGGTGTGCCGGGGTTGTACTTGGTTTCGGTTTGGCTTCAGGTCATATCCGTCCAGATGAAGTCGAATGGATTGAACATCTTCAAGATGTTGCAGCAGTCGAGTTTGAAGAATCTGACGATGATGAAGAGGGCGAAGCAAGCTATCAGGAACTTTATGAATTTGTGCGCTTGATTCCTGTTAGCCTGTCATTGGGACGAAAGAAAGTAGAAATTGCAGAAACGCCGTTGCTGAAAAAGCTTCAACCTCAATTGAAAAGTGCAGCTTCAATAGATGCAAGCAGTGTTGTAGAAATGTTTACACCACATCGTCCGAGCTAATTCGGGCGATTCTGGTTCAACAACAGGCTATTTAAAAAGTTATAACCTCCACTCATAAAAGACAAAAGTAAACTTAATGATGAAACTGACTCAAGCAGATTTTCAGGAACGTCGCGACCGCCTGGCAGAAGAAATGGGTCCGCACAGTATTGCGATTATTGCCACCAGTCCGGTTGCTATGCGTAACCGTGATGCAGATTATAAATTTCGTGCGGACAGCAGCTTTTTCTATCTGACGGGATTTGCAGAACCTGAAGCAGTGGCTGTCATTGAGACATTTGAGTCGATTGATGAAGGTTATACTTATAGCTTGTTCTGCCGTGAACGTAACCGTGAAATGGAAATATGGAACGGTTACCGTGCCGGTGTAGATGGTGCAGTAGATGATTATGAGGCTGATGAAGCCTACGCGATCGATCTGTTAGATGAAGAAATTATCGAGAAATTGCTCGATAAACAGAAATTGTTCTATCGTATTGGTCAGCAAGCTGATTTTGATGCGCGTGTAGCCAAGTGGATTGCTGAGGCCAACGGTGAATCACGTCGAGGTACCTCTGCACCTGCAAATGTGATTCAGCTGGATCGTATTTTAGATGAGATGCGTTTGCACAAATCCGAAAAAGAAATTAAGTTGATGCAACTTGCATCGAACATCAGTAGCGAAGCGCATACTCGTGCCATGCAAACTGTACGTCCGGGCATGATGGAATATGCACTTGAAGCAGAAATCAATTATATCTTTGGTAAAAATGGTTGCGTACCTGCCTATAACAGCATTGTTGGTGGCGGAGCAAATGCCTGCATTCTGCATTATGTGGAAAATGACAAAGCGCTAAACGATGGAGATTTAGTCCTGATTGATGCAGCATGTGAATATCAATTGTATGCTTCTGATATTACCCGTACTTTTCCAGTCAATGGTAAATTCAGCCCTGAGCAAAAAGCGTTATATGAACTTATTTTAAAAGCACAACTTGCAGCGATTGATGCTGTGCGTATCGGTAATTCATACAAAGAACCGCATCATGTTGCTGTTCGTATTATGGTTGAAGGTCTGGTTGAGCTTGGCTTGATGAAAGGCGATATTGAAGAAATTATCCGTAATGAATCTTTCCGCCAGTTCTATATGCATGGCACTGGTCACTGGTTGGGTATGGACGTGCATGATGTTGGTTCATATAAAATTGATGGTGAATGGCGTGCCTATGAAGAAGGCATGGTCGTCACTGTTGAACCGGGTCTATATATTGCACCAGATGATGAAACTGTAGATGCGAAATGGCGTGGTATTGGTATCCGTATTGAAGATGATGTGGTAGCCACTGAAAACGGTCCACTGGTACTGACCAAAGATGTGGTGAAAACAGTAGAAGATATTGAAGCGTTGATGGCGAAGGCCAAAGTAGCCTAAGCAATTTTTTAGTATTAAAAGCCGGTCTGATGATCGGCTTTTTTATTAAAAGTGTAATATGCTTGGTGCACGGCTTTTAGATCTTTCAATAAAAACCAACTGCATTTTTGCAGTGCATATATTACATGCACGTATTTACTTGTCATCACAATTATTTCTAATCAATAGGATCGTTTGATACGTTTTAATTCTTCTGAGATGAGATTAAGGAAGAATCGCAATATTTAATGTAATTCGAATTGATACTCATTGAAGACGAGAGGTGATTTAATTTACGTTGATCGCGAATAACTCAAATAAAACTAACCAAGTTAAAATTTAAATTCTATAACATCACACTAATTCAACATAGAAAATCGGTTTTTAGCATCAAAGCAACATATTAAATCTACTTTTCTTCTCATACTTTCTCTGATCCTCAAATAAACTTAAAGAAGAGCGGGAGAAAAATTATGAGATTAAATACTCTAGACTGGATTGCTTATGCTTTAACCATTATTGGTGGCATCAACTGGGGCTTAATTGGTGCGTTTGACTTCAATTTGGTCGCTGCAATCTTTGGTGAAATGAGCACTCTATCTCGAATTGTTTATGTCTTGGTTGGTTTGTCTGCACTTTATTTGATCTATACAGGAACTAAATTAAGTAAATCAGTACATCATGAGCCTCAGACAAGAATTGTGCGTTAACAGACAACGATCGGAATACATCAACTTCAATCCTCATTAAGCCGATTTTTCCGTAATTTATATCATTGGCTTATTTTGCTGACCTCATTGATCCTATAAAAAAACGGAGCTTAAGCTCCGTTTTTTTATGATGAGACATTGCAGTTTATATGTATTCTTGTTGAAATTTTTTCATCAATAGAAAGTGGTAGAATCGAAATTTACCCGAACTTTCATATCATTTATAAGCCAAGCTTTAATTCATTATAAAAATGAAAATTTTTGAGCTAATATAAAATCAATCAAGATTATAAATATCTAGACGTTTTAGATATCGCATAGAAAGGATCAAAACATGCAACAAGAGGTCATCATTGTTGGTGGTGGAATGGTGGGGCTAAGCCTCGCTTTGATGTTAGCCAAAGCAAATATTGCAGTCAAACTGCTCGAAGCCATCAAATACCCAAATTATGATGATGCCAATCTTGCCCCGTATCACTCCAGTTTTGATGCGCGAAACAGTGCCTTGTCACGTCGCAGTGTTCAAATCTATCAAGAACTCGGTTTGTGGAATGCCTTGCAAGAGCATGCCACTCCAATTCTGGAAGTGCATATTACAGAGCAAGGCAGCTTTGGTAAGGCTCGACTAAAAGCTGAACAAGAAAAAGTCGAAAGCTTTGGACAAGTCATTGAAAATGCCTGGCTCGGTCGTGTACTTCTAACGGAAGTTAGAAAACAGCCGCTGATTGAATTGATTGATGGTGTACAAGTCACTTCACTCACGCAAGATGCTGATCAAGCCCATATTGAAGCTGTACGCGGTGAAAAAACTTTATCTTTACAATCAAAACTGGTGATTGCTGCCGATGGTCGTGATTCATTCTGCCGTAAAGCTTTAGGCATTGGCGCAGATGAACATGATTATGATCAAGTCGCGATTGTCACCACAGTACAAACATCTAAGCCACATCACCACGTTGGTTTTGAACGTTTTAGTCCGCTTGGACCTTTAGCACTTTTACCTTTACCGGGTGAATACCGCCGTTCAGTGGTTTGGCCAGTGAAAAAAGGAACTGAAGCGGAATGGCTCGGTGAAGAAAATGATCAACATTTCCTGGATGCCTTACAAGAAACCTATGGTGACCGAGCAGGCAAGTTCCAAAAAACCGGTCGCCGTTTTAGTTTCCCATTGTCCCAAGTGCTTGCCGAAAAACAGGCAGTCGGGCGTGTGGTATTAATGGGTAATGCTGCACATACCATTCACCCCGTTGCCGGGCAAGGCTTTAACTTGTGTATGCGTGATGCTTATGTATTGGTGCGTTCTCTGACAGAGCAATTATCTAAATCTGAAGATATTGGTGAGCCAAGCATGTTACTTGCTTACGAGCAGGCACGATTAACTGATCAACAACGTGTAATCAAGTTCTGCGACACTGTGGTACGTGGCTTTAGTAACCAAAACCCTGTGCTCAAATTGATCCGTAATACCGGATTACTTGCTTTTGACATGATTCCTGGCGTGAAGCCATTGGTGGCAAATTACGCAATGGGGCTAAAAGCATGAGTGAAGTTCTAGATGTGCTAGATGTTGTTGTTATTGGCGGTGGCTTGGTGGGTGGTTTAACCGCATTGCTGCTTGCACAAGGTGGTGTTCAGGCCACGGTACTCGATGCTGCACCTGTTTTAGATGAGCAAAAAGTTCTTTCTGTTGCAAACCCACGTGTTTTGGCACTGAGCCAAGCTACCATTCATTTGCTCAAAACAGTGCATGTGTGGGAGAAGCTTGCCCGTCAGATGCCCTATAGCGGCATGCAGGTGTGGAATAAAAACGGCTATGGTGAAATTAATTTTGGACAAGCCAGCCAAAACACACCCAGTGCTGAACAGACTTTAGGGTCGATGGTTGAGCCGAGTGTTTTGAATTTAGCCATTCAGCAAAAAATGCTGGAACAGCTGCAAGATTACCGCACTCAAGTCAAAGTCATACGCGTAGAACAAGGTGTGGGCATCTGGCATATTCACTTGGCGGATGGTACAGCGCTTAAAACCAAACTGGTGATTGGTGCCGATGGTGCAAACTCATTTGTCCGGGAACAAGCTTTTATTGACCTGGATATCCTCGATTACAAGCAGGCAGGTTTGACTTGCGCCATTCGAACTGCACAGCCGCATCAGCATGTGGCACGTCAGATTTTCCTTGAAACCGGACCATTGGCATTTTTACCCATGGCAAGTTTAAAGCCGGAACAGGACGGCTATTGGCAATCGATTGTGTGGACATTGCCGGACGATTATGCAGAACAATATGCAGCTCTTGATGATGCCGCTTTTACTGCACTTTTAACACGTGAGAGTCATCACATGCTAGGTGAGGTATTAGAAGCTACACCACGGGCACAATTCCCGCTTAAAGCACGTGCTGCACAGCAATATGTGAAAGCGGGCTTAGCCCTGATTGGCGATGCTGCACATGTAATTCATCCGCTTGCTGGGCAAGGGGTAAATATTGGCTGTTTAGATGCTGCCATTTTATGTGATGCATTATTGCATGACAAAAAGCGTGGCGTATGGGCACATGAACAAACTTTACTGCGCTATGAACACCATCGCAAAGGACAGAATGATGCCATGATGCATAGCATGTCTGCGATTGGCTGGATGGAAACCACACAACTTTTCCCTGTAGTCTGGGCGCGAAATTTCGGCTTAAAACAAGTGGAGCAACACGCAGCCTTAAAAGATGCCTTTATGTCTCAAGCCAACGGATTACAGGTCTTAAAAGACACTTGTTATGCAGTTTGAGACTGAAAAGCTGATTTTTGTACAAATATTCATATAAGTTTACTTTTTTGATTAAAAAAGATACGTTTTTTTTGCATTTAACTCTATGCGAAACGATCAGAGATTGCTAAATTTCTTCCTAATTCAAAACCAATTCACATTGGAACTATAGAAGTCATTTGTGGGGAGAAATAGAGATGACAGATATGAATGACTACGATGAAGTAGAAGAAACTGCGGTAGATGAGGATGAAGCGAAGGCTGCTGAAAAAGGGGCGTCTGCCAGTGAACCTGCGCTAACTGATAGCGATTTGGCTGAAGCAGAAACTTTAACCGTAACTGCTAAACTGAAACAGCGTCAAGCCTTGGAAGATGAAGTTGCTGCGTTCCTTGCACGTGGTGGTCGCATTGTTGAAGTCCCTGCGGATGAATCTGCAAAAGACTAATCCTGCCTTTGCTTGGTTTTTGTAAGGGATATAAAAAAGCATCACAGAAGTGATGCTTTTTTACTTTTTACTGGCTCATTTTTATTCTTGATTGGTGAGTTCCAAAGCACGTTGATACGCCACTTTCTTTTTGATTCCCATCAAATCAGCTGCCAATTGTGAAGCTGCTTTTACCGATAAATCTTGCAATAAACGAGTCAATAACTGATCCAGTTTTTCTTGATCTAAATCCTTTTCTACCGTTGCACCACCAATAACTAATACAATTTCACCTTTTTGCTGGTTATGGTCAGATTCAATCAATTGAATCAACTCTGCCAAAGTCATTTTTTTGATGGTTTCAAAAGTTTTAGTGATTTCACGGGCAAAACCAACCGGACGGTCTGCACCAAAAATATCAGCCATATCTTTAACTGACTCTAAAATACGATGCGGTGCTTCATAAAAAATTAAAGTTTGAGTTTCATCTTTTAACTTTTCTAACTGAATTCGACGCTGCGATTGACGCGAAGGCAAAAAGCCTTGAAAGCTAAAACGGTCGCTCGGCAAACCGACAGAACTGAGTGCGGCAATCGCTGCACAAGCACCTGGCACAGGAACCACGCGAATATTATGCTCTTGCGCGGCACGAACCAGTTTAAAACCCGGGTCACTAATCAGCGGCGTACCTGCATCACTAATTAATGCCATGTTTTCGCCATTTAGCAATCTTTGGATCAATATATCAATTTTGTTACTTTCATTATGCTCATGACACGCAGTCAGTGGAGTTGATATATTATGGTGCTTTAATAATTGAGCAGAAGTACGCGTATCTTCTGCCGCGATAATACTTACAGACTTCAAAACATTAATTGCACGATAAGTGATGTCATCTAAGTGCCCAATTGGGGTCGCTACAACAAATAACTGAGCACTCATAAGGTTTCTCCAATGTTGAATAATAAAAATAATTTGATGGGCTTCATCCTGTATTGCATTTTTAACCAAGCACAAGCCGAAGTATTGGTCATTTTACCTGAATCGGGCCCTATGGCGCGAGCCGGATTGAGTGTCAAACAGGGTTTTATGAGTGCTTATCAAGCATCAGGTCAGAAAACTCCGATTAAATTTGTAAACTCGGATAAAAAACAAATTTCCCAGCTACTAAAAATAAATGTAAATAAAAAAACCCAGATGGTGATTGGGCCTTTAGCACGCAATGAGGTGGAAGGGTTAATCAAAAGCAAACCCAAAGTTCGTGTTTTGGCTTTAAATGAAGTGACTGATCAATCGGATAATGTCTGGCAATTCAGTCTATCCAAGAAAGATGATGCTTATGCGCTGAATCAAATTTTGCAGAAAGATAAAATTAAGCAACTTTATGTTTTTCGCCAACCGGGAACAGAAGTCGACAGTGAACTTTTTCTCATGTCTTTAGTTTCACAAATTGATTATCCCTTAACTCTTGTCGAGGAAATACCTGAAAAGTTGAATAAACAAAGCAGTTTATTACTGCTCGGAAATAATGAATGGCTCAATAGTCTGGCCAAGCTGCCGAATAAAAATGTCTATGTACTAGCGAATGCCATTGAACAACATGAACCCATTCCCAAAGGTGCGAGGTTTTGTGATGCACCCGCTTTATATGATCCGGGATGGTCAGATGTGATTAAAGCCTATCAACACAATCCTGTTTCCATGCCATATCAACGGCTATTGGCCTTTGGCGGTGATACCTGGCATATTGCTCAACAATATTTAGATGAACCGAATTTAAAAAGTATTGAATTTGAGGGGCGTACAGGGTTGATTAAAATCAGCAATAATCATATTCAGCGTATTCCACATTGCTATGAAAATACCAGAAAAGGCATTAAGACCTTGTAATGGCAAAGAATATGCAAGCAAATTTAGGACAATGGGCAGAACAACAGGCCTTAGCACTTTTACAAGCTCAAGGTTTTGCGCTCATTGTCACGAATTATCATTGTGGATATGGGGAAATTGACCTGATTGTACAAAAGGATCAAGAATTGATCTTTGTGGAGGTGAAAGCACGCTCTGCGACTCAATATGCACAATCATGTGAAACGATTTCACTCTCTAAACAAAAGAAGATTATGAAATCTGCTTTATGCTTTTTAAATACTCATCCACAATTCCAACAGTTTTATTGTCGTTTTGATGTGATTTGTTTTGATTTTTTTCAACAATTTGCAAAAACAATACAGCAAGATTTTTCTAAATTCACTTATGATCAACAATGGATTGAAAATGCTTTTACTTTTGAGCAAGAGTTTATTAATCTTTGAACAAAATCAGAGCATAAATGCTGAAATAAAATAGAATTGAAATTAACGATTAGGAGTCTTGCTGAGTGTTTAACCGTATTGCAATGACGTTACTGTGTGTAGCAAGTTTATCTGGTTGTGCAAGTTTCATCTCTGGTGGCACAGGATCAGCCCCAGTAGGAACAGAGAGTGGCGCCCGTTCACTTGGACAGGTGTTTATTGACTCTTCTATAGAACGTACCGCTAAAATTAATTTATATAAATTAGATGCACGATTTAAACAATCTCGTGTCAATATTGAAAGTTTTCATGGCAATGTCTTATTGACCGGCCAAGTGCCAGATGCACATTTAAAGCAGTTGGCTGAAGATAATGTGCGTGCCATGAGCGATGTCAAAACTGTACATAATTATATTAAAGTGGGTAACCAGATCGGTTATGCCACCATTATGCAAGATACCACGGTCACAGCGAACACGCGTGGGCTGGTTATGAAAGCCGTCGTGGTATCAGATAGTAAAGTCCGCATTCATACTGAAGATGGCATTTTATATGTGATGGGGCGTTTAAATAGTGCCGAGATTAAAGATCTGAATCAGGTGCTTGAGCAAGTCGGTAATGTCACTAAAATCATTACCCTGATTGATAATGTTGAACAATCACGTGCAGTAACTTCAAGTTTTAGCAGTCCTGTGGTGTATGCACAACCGATTGAACAAACGCCTGTAGCCATTGATCCTGACCAAGCTGAACCTACGAATGCTCAATAATGTAACTCAAGTGGTCAAAAAGAAACTGCAACAAAATGTCGCATTGGTGAAAATGTTTTACAAGGATTTTCGCCTTTACGATTTTGGTAGTTATGCCCTGAATCGTTTAACCCCTAAAAAAGGTTATTCGGTCGTTGAAAACATTGCTTATGGCTTAAGAGCACGACAACGCCTAGATATTTTTACTGCCGAAACTCCACGTGAACAGCGTCCCTTAATTGTATTTGTACATGGCGGGGCGTGGTTACATGGAGATAAAAAAGATTATCGCTTTGTTGGTGAAGCCTTTGCCAAAGAGGGTTATGACGTTGCGGTGATCAATTATCATCTGGCACCCGAACATGTATTCCCCAGTTATATTGATGACCTGAGTCTGGCATTAAACTATCTGACCCAGCATCAATCTAGACTGAATATTCGCACTGAAAAAATCGTGTTGATGGGGCATTCAGCCGGTGCATTTAATGTCATGTCGGCACTGTATCATCCAAAGCCGTATGCTTTGCACTGCCGTGCTCAAATTCAAGCGATTATTGGATTGTCTGGGCCTTATCATTTTGATTATAAAGATGATCCATTATGTGCAGATGCGTTTGATCAGAGCATCCCTTATCAACATGTGATGCCTTATTATTTTATTGAATCGAATACGGTGAAGCATTACCTGTTTTTAGCATCGAATGATCAAGTGGTAGGTCATAATAATTCAGAAGATTTGCATCGTATTTTGCAGGAAAAGGGCAATCATAGCCAAATGATCACCATTCCGGGGACAGGGCATGTTTCCATTATGGGATCGGTTTCGAGTTTGTTTAGTCGTTATTTCCAGACCAAGAAGCAAATTTTAGCGGTTTTGGATGAAGCCCTAAAACCTTAATTTATAACCATTCACGGGTGTCATCTGCAACAGGATGACCTTCGGTAATGTGTTTAATCATGGCATAAGCAATGCTGCCTTTAAACGGAATTTCGGGCAGTTGATCCAATTTAAAGAATTGAGCATCACTAATTTCTTCTTCTTGAAGCTTGATGTCGCCAGAAGCATATTCAGCGCGAAAAGCGAGCATTAAATTACTCGGAAAAGGCCAGGGCTGGCTGGCAAGATATTGCACATTTTTGACTTTTAATCCGACTTCCTCAAAGGTTTCACGGCGTACCGCCTCTTCTAAGGTTTCTCCAACTTCGACAAAACCGGCAATCAGTCCATACATATTGGTTTTGTTTTTTGCATTTTTAGCCAGCAGGATTTCGTCATCACCACGGGTAATTACGGTGATCACACAAGGTTGTACCCGAGGATATTGGTGATAACGACAAGCAGGGCAAATCATGGCATATTCAGTCGGATGTGCTTCCGTCTGATGTCCACAGTGACTACAGAATTTATGGTTTTTACGCCATTCCAAAAGTTGAATTGCGCGACTGGCATGCTCGAATTGCTTTGTATCCCAAAGCGTCAATAACTGACGGATAGGAACCAATTGTAAGCCTTGAGGAATAGGTTCGTCTTCGAGAAGATCACGGGCAACCACTTGATCACCCGTGTTGAAGTGAAGATCACTTGCCAAACGTTCTACTTGAGGCAGTTGAAAATTTTCATCCACTAACAGTTGATGTTGATGAAAGATATAAGCAAGTGATAATTCAGACATTAGGCAACAGTTTTCAGTTTTTCGCTACTTTGCAATGCTACATTAAACATCGACTGCAATACAGGTTGTTTGTATTTTAAATTGTCGATCATCATATCGGCACTGGCTAAAGTATCGAGGGTGTGATTGATTTGTTCAGCATTAATCACTGTTGAACTTTCGACTTGCTGCTGGATAAAGTTTGCTGCGGTTTTTAACGCGGTTTGACCTGCTTCAGCATTTAAGAACAACAGTGCACCACCAATTTCACGTAATTGGGTCGGCAAATTCTCTACAGTTGCCAGATTGCTGTCTTGCAAATATTGCATTAAAGTTTGGTTAGAAAGCTCAATTACCGCTTTAGTTTCATTGAGCAAAGCAGCATGGGCTTCGTCTAGACGGTCTAAAGAGATATTCATGTTATGCACACGAAGCTGTAAACGGCTTGAGGTGTGATGACGTTCCAGTACGCCAATTGAATTCATTGCAGATAGAATACAATTCATCAATTGCTGTGCAAAACCTTCATCTTTCAGCACTTCAGCACTGCTGAGCAAACTTGCCTGGCGCGACAAGTCATTAAAGGCTTCATTCAGATTTAACACTTTGAAAATATTAGCAAGACTGCTTAATTTATCTTGTAATTCCCGTGTTTTTTCCGGGGTCATATTTTGATAGTTGTATTCGATGTCATTACGAATTTGTGTCATTTCCGTGGTCACAAGTTCACTAATCGTATGCATGGTATCAAAATCGGGACCATAAAGATGGCGGCTGAATACCTGTAATTGCGTATCGGTCAGATGGTCTTCACCCAGATTCAGCTGGTTGCGGATATGTTGTGCAGTCTCATCTTCCTGGCTAATACACAAACTTAAAATATTGGCTAAATCGGCCAAGCTTGGTTTGAAACGATCCGGGGTGTTGAAATATTGCGCCATATTGCGTTCAATGCTGACTAATGTGCGTAAACGCGGATCATTCAGAAGCAAGTGGTCAATCTGGTCAAATGCAACATGCACCAGATTCCAATATTGCTTGCTTGGCGTATTTTCGGCAAGACCGGCTAAATATGCACCGACCAATTTAATCGCTTGAAGATCAAATTCTGTTTCTTCCTGCTTAATCAGCTTGTTTAAAGACAGTTTATACAAGCGATGCACATATTTAGATTTCTCTAAACTCTGTGCTTTAGGAAGCTTAAAATCAGGGGTAATGCTGTCAATTAATGACTCAATATGCTGACCTTCATGAGTAATTGGCTTACCCAATACAATTTCCAGACGATTCAGCGTATCGAGCAAGAATTGCGGAATCTTCACTTCACGTAAGCAAATAAATTCGATATAGCGCTTCATCATGGTGGTGCCTTCACTTAAGGCAATCACTTCTTGGGTGTTGATTTGCGCAGGATTCCCCATGATTTTACGCATTAACTCAGCAGAATATTGAGCGATTTTAGCCAAGCTTTGCATATCAATAAGCGCCAGTACTTGGGCACATTGCTCAAATTGATTCAGTGCATCATCAATACCAAAAGGTAACGTTTGATCTTCTGCTAAGCTGCTAACCGCTGATTCGACTAGTTTAATTGAGTTATCAACCTCATTTTTTATTATCAGCAATGCAGTTGGGTCAAAATGAATAGAGGTTTGGTAAGACATGTATCTGCACCTATCCTAGTGTTTTATCTGTTTATGAGCAGCCCATTAAAGGCGAAACTTCTTTACATTCAACTATAACTTAACTGTTAAATGTTTAAATACAAAAAACCACTAGAAATGTAGATTTTATTTCGCAAAAAGACAAGCTGTGCCATGTTTTTCTTCAAATTGTTTGACCCAGGTCTCATGTGCTTCAAGTTCCTGTTCTGAAGGTAAAATGACAGGAAGCTCGATTTGTACACTTAAACGTGCAGTCTGCGCCTCTTGTTGCTCACTCTCGGTCAAGGTATCCATGTCGAAGGAAACTTGACCACCGGTCATGGCTAAATAGACATCTGCCAGAATTTCAGCATCGAGTAATGCACCATGGAAAGTACGGTCTCGTTGTGGAATTTCATAACGGCGCACCAAAGCATCAAGGGAGTTTTTCTGCCCTGGATGTTTGCTTTTCGCCATGGCTAAGGTATCGGTAACCTCACACACCTCGGATAAAGCCACAAAGCCCGCACGTTTGAACTCCATGTTTAAGAAGTTCATGTCGAAGGTGGCGTTATGCGCAATAATTTCTGCGCCTTTTAAATATTCAAACAGCACATCGGCAATTTCTGCATAAACCGGTTTGTCTTGCAAAAAGGCATCTGAAATACCATGAATATTTTCAGAATCACCAACCGGTTTTTTCGGATTGATATAAATGTGAATGGAGCTACCGGTCAGTTTACGGTTCACCATTTCAAGCGCACCGACCTCAATAATCCGGTCAGTGTCCTGAAAATAGAAACCGGTGGTTTCGGTATCCAGAATTAGTTGGCGCGGACCATGAACTTGCTTGGTTCGCGGCGTAATTACAATATGTGGATGCTCTACATTTGATAGGGCAGGCACGATATCCTCTACAATTTCATCTTGAATTTCAGCTTCGTCATGCATATCTTCAGACCGAATCATTTCTTGTTCTAAATTTTCTAAAGCTTCCGTGTCATCCTGCACATCAGATTCCATTAAATCGAAACCAAAAGGATCATCTAGCAGCCAATCCTTTTCCACTTTTTTTTTATCTAAAACCACAGCTTCTGCTAATGGTTTTTCTGCTTTTGATGATGAATTTTTCATGTTGGCTAATGTTTGATCTGCACCCAGGTTGGCGAGTTGATCCGCCATTTCATTGCCAGGATGTCCAGAATGACCTCTAATCCAGTTCCATTCAATTTCGCGGCCTTGGCAGGTTGCATCCAGAAGTTTCCACAGGTCTGGATTTTTCACATCTTTCCAGTTTTTCTTTTTCCAGCCATGAATCCACTCGGTAATGCCTTGTTTCACATAATTGGAATCTGTCCAGATAATCAGTTTGGCATCGGTGGGGCAGAATTTAATGCCTTCAATTGCCGCGGTGAGTTCCATGCGGTTATTGGTGGTTTCAGGGACACCACCATACAGCTTATGCTCTTCGGACTCAGTAATGACATATGCACCCCAACCGCCTAAACCTGGATTGCCGCGACAAGCGCCATCGACATAGAGTGTGATTGTTTGAGCCATATAAACCAAATCCGAACGAGTGAGAGTTAAATTGAAGCATGTGAATGGTGTATTGTATAACGCAATTGCACTTTTGCAGTGTATAACATGCTTATTTTTTAATTTCTTGTAACATTTACAGTGAAATCGCGCTAAATTAATATCTTGTGTCGACGACATGCTTCACTACAATGGCATATCTAAAAAATAAATTTTATACGAGTTGTTTGGATTCCTTTATGTATAAACCAACCGCGATTTTGTGGCAGCCTTTATTACCCAATTTTTTTAAAATAACAGTATTGGGTTCAGCTTTAGCTGCGCTAGGTCTGACGGGTTGTTCCTCAAGCCAAAGTGCAACGCATGGATCAAAATCGAAGCTGGTGGGTTCTGCATATCTGGATGCCAACAGTCTGGACTCTTTAGAAGATCTACTCTCTGCAACAGATATGCGCGCGGTGGAAGGTGATCGGCTGCTCATTTTGAAACACGGTGATGTTTGGAAACGCATGACCGTGGGTTTTAAAATGGATCAAACCCATTGGGACTCTCGTATTGAAGCACAGCGTGGTTGGTTTATTTCACGTCAACCATATTTGGATCGTTTGAGTGCACGTGCTTCACGTTATCTTTATCACACTGTGAAAGAAGCAGAGCGTCGTGGCTTGCCGACTGAACTGGCTTTATTGCCGATTATTGAAAGTTCCTATGACCCTGCAGCAACCAGTAGTGCGGCAGCAGCAGGCATGTGGCAATTCATTCCAAGTACTGGACGTATTTATGGCCTGAAACAAACCAGTTTATACGATGGTCGCCGTGATGTGGTTGAATCGACGCGTGCAGCTTATGAGTTTTTAGGTGGCTTGTATAATCAGTTCGGTTCATGGGAGCTGGCTTTGGCGGCATACAATGCAGGCCCGGGACGTATCCAGCAAGCGATTAACCGCAATAAAGCAGCAGGTTTACCAACGGATTACTGGTCACTGAAACTGCCACAAGAAACCATGAACTATGTGCCACGTTTCTTGGCGGTTGCACAAATTATTAAAAATCCGGGTGCATACGGGGTGTCTTTACCTCCAATTGCCAACCGCCCACACTTTAGAGAAATATCTGTAGGGACTGTGAGTTTAAATGAAGTTGCCTCTATTACAGGCTTAAGCCGTGCAGAGCTATATCAATTAAATCCAGGACATCGTGGGGATTGGGTGGATAGTCAAAGCCCAATGAAGATTATTATTCCTGCGGATTTAAGTCCTTCTATTGATGCCCGACTTAAAAAGCTATCACCGAGTTCAGGTGGTTTATGGGCCAGCACTGCACAACCTTTTACGCCAGAAAGATCTAATCCGCCTGAATTAAATACTCAAGTGATTAATCCGGTAAAAAAAGCACCACCCGTATTAACCACAACAACTACAAAAACTGCTCAAGCTGTTGCAGCAGTAGCAGTTAAACCTGCCAATCCTGTGACCACAACACAAGCCTCAAATACGCGGCGTATATCTACGCCGCAAGGTTCGGCAGCGTTGGCATCATTTGCATCGAATAGCGATATCCCAAGTGCACCACGTATTCCAGTTGCGGTTACTCCAGTTGCCAATGTTAAACCTGTGACTGTTGAGCCACCATTATCTTCGGCTGAACGTGAACAAATTTTGGCTGCAGTAAAAGCTGAAGGTGCAAATAAAACAGTTGAGCAAGTGCTACAACCTGTAGCCAGCAAAGCTGAACAAGAGATAGTGGTTGCAGAACTTAAAGCCCTTGCACCGCAAGGCACAGAAATTACCGATCCATTTGACGGTAAAATTAAACTCACTGCGATTCAAACCAGTCAGTCTGTGGCAGAGCAACAAGGTAAAGAGCTGACCAAAGGTTTCTCTTATCCAAAAGGCGTAGCGGAAAATACCAAAGCCGATTCTGACGAAGCAAAACGTAACCAAGGCAAAAACTACGTTAAGACGGATTCAGAAGTTGTGGTTACACCACCTAAAGGTAAACGCAGTACCTATACCGTTCTTCCTGGCGATACCTTGGCGGTCATTGCCATGAAAAATGGTTTGAACTGGCGTGATGTGGCGAAGTGGAATCAGATCGATCCAAGCTCACCGCTGTACGTGGGAACTAGTATTTATCTATACGATGCGAAACCGCAAAGCACAGAAACGTCTGCAACAACGAAGGCAAAATCACAGCCTGAAACTTATGTGGTTCAAGCCAATGACAGTTTGACTGGGGTGGCTAGCCAGTTTGGTTTATCAGTTAAACAACTTGCGGATTACAATAATTTATCAGTCAGCAGCGGTTTGCGTGTTGGGCAAAAATTATCGTTAAAGGAAACTGCTCAAAGTAATTCCAATACTGCTGATCCCAAGACGAATAACGCACCATCCGCTGCTAAAGTGAAAACCAAGCCGTATGTGATCAAACGTGGCGAATATTTAAAACTGATTGCAGACCGTTATGCCTTGTCTAATCAAGAGTTGGCAGATTTAACCACGGGTTTAACTTCGGGTAGTAGCTTAATGGTGGGGCAAAAAATTAATGTTCCATTACATGAAGTTGAAAGCAAGCTAGAGACTAAGCAGGAAGAAAAAGCTACTTCTGTTAAAGCAGAAACAGCTGTTTCAGAACTCGCGTATAAAACTGAAAGCTATCGTATTCAACGTGGTGACACCTTATCCAGTATTGCTGCGCAGTCGAAGATTTCTTTAACTGAATTAGCCCAACTCAATAAATTATCCAATAGCAGTGGTTTACAAGTTGGTCAAACGATTAAAATTCCTGCAGGTTCAACTGTTCCTGAAAGTTATACGGTGCAATCCGGTGATAGCTTGTCGGCTATTTCGGCTAAATATGATTTAAGTATGGATTATATTGCCAATATCAACGGCATTAACCGTAATACAGGCTTACGTGTAGGACAGCGCTTAAAACTCAGTGGTGAAGCTGCACCTGCGGTTCAGGCTGTACATGAAACAGGAATGGATAAAACTGAAAAAGCAGTCAAAGGTGTGAAGCCAAGTATGCATGTGGTGAAATCGGGTGAAACTTTAACTTCGATTGCACGTCAGCATTACTTACAGCTTCAGTATTTGGCCGATCTCAATCAAATCAGTACTAACAGCACTGTACGTATCGGACAGCAGCTAAAAATTGGCTTACCGACTGAAATTGAAGCAAGAGCCAACAGTATTCGACCTGTCGTTGCAAGTCCTCTAAAAACTAAATCTTCATCTAAAAGCACTGATACCTATACAGTGAAACCGGGTGAGTCTTTAAATGCGATTGCCAATCGGGTAGGGGTATCGGTTGCTGAATTGGCCTCATTGAATGATCTCAATGCACGTGCAGGTTTGCGTGTCGGTCAGCAAATCATGGTGCCTAAAACAGTCACAGAGTACAAGATCAAACGCGGTGATACCTTGATTGGCTTGGCCAATCGCTATGGTTTGGATCGTGAAAAACTCGCTGAAATGAATGCGATTCAACCCAATACTCAATTGCGTATTGGTGATGTCATTAAAGTGCCGAACTTATAATAACGCAAAGACAGGGAGTCATTTTAGATGTCATTTGCTCTAGCAAAACGCTTGAGTTTTGCCTGCGGGCTTAGTCTTTTGACTCAAGGTCTGTGGGCTGCAGTGCAGACCACGCCTTATATCGCGGTACATAGCCAGCCAAAATACGCTGGCTTATCCGTCATGCCTTATGCAAATGCTAATGCTCCCAAAGGCGGTTATTTAAGTACTGCCAGTAATGGTACATTCGATAATCTGAACAGTATGAATGGCAAAGGCAGCTCAACAGAAGGTGTTGAGCATTTGTTTGATTCACTGATGTCGAATTCGCTGGATGAGCCGGGGGTGATGTATCCCTTGCTGGCGGAGAAAGTGACTTATGATCCCAAACAAACCAAATATGTCATTTTCCATTTAAATCCCAAAGCACGCTTTAGTGATGGCAGTGCGGTGACTGCCGAAGATGTGAAATTCAGTTTTGATGCTTATCAGACCAAGTCCAATCCGGGTTTGCAGATGTATTTGGCAGATCTGGATAAAACCGAAGTGTTATCCAGATCTGCAGTAAAGATGAGTTTCAAATCTGACAATAACGCTGAAATGCCGCTGATCTTGTCGCAAATGCCGATTTATTCAAAACACGATTGGCAGAACAGAGATTTCACCCGTGTCACCATGCAGCCGATTTTGGGTTCAGGACCGTATCTGATTGATCGAATTGATGCCGGTCGTAGTATTAGCTATAAACGTAACCCGAATTATTGGGGCAAAGATTTACCGGTCAATAAAGGACGTTATAACTTTGATCGTTTGAAGTATGTGTATTACCGCAGTTTGGACATTGCTTTTGAAGGATTTAAGTCGGGTCAATATACCCTGCATGAAGAGTTTACTGCGCGTAAATGGGTCACGGAATATCATTTTCCTGCGGTAAAAACAGGGATGGTGGTGAAATACAGATTCAAGCATCAGAATCCCATTCCGACACAAAGTTTTGTCTTTAATACCCGCCGTACACCTTTTCAAGACATCAAATTTCGCCAAGCCATCACTTATGCCTACGATTTTGAATGGCAAAACAAAGCCTTGTTTTATGGACAATATCGACGATTACAGAGTTATTTTGCCAATAGTGAACTTGAAGCGAAAGATGTTCCAAGCAATGCAGAACTGGCGATTTTAAAACCATATTTAGCCAAACTCAATCCGATTCAGCGTCAGGGTGTTTTGAAGGATTGGAAATATCCAGTCTCTGATGCCAGTGGTTTTAACCGCAATAATCTGCTGACTGCACGCCAGTTACTCATTAAGGCAGGCTATACCTTTAACAATGGTCGTTTGCTGGATACCAAAGGCAAGCCAATTCGGATTGAATTTCTGATTCATCAGGATGGTTTGCAACGCACGCTGATGCCGTTTATACGTAATATGAAACGTCTTGGTGTGGATGTTGCCATTCGTCATGTTGATGTGCCGCAGTACATTGAACGTATGCGCAGCAAGGACTTTGATATGACCACCAATGTGATGCCACAGTCCTTAAATCCAGGCAATGAACAGGCGCAGTTCTGGGGTAGTGTATCGGCAGATCAGCCGGGAAATTATAATTATGCCGGCATCAAAAACCCGGTAATTGATGAGGTGATTCAGCAGCTCATCCGTGCACCTGATCGCGAGCAACTGGTAATCAGAACCAAGGTGCTCGATCGTTTATTGCGTGCCGGTTATTATCAAATTCCGACCTATGGTAAAGGTGAAAACTGGTTTGCCTACTGGAATATGTATCATCAGCCCAAGGTGAAACCGAAACTTTCAACAGGGATTGACTATTGGTGGAGTGATGCGGAACAAGCCAAAAAAGTCACCCATTATTTAGGTCAACAATAAGCAATAGCAAGGCACAAGGAACGTCGTTTCGATGGGCATATATATACTAAAAAGACTGCTGCTGATTATTCCGACACTGTTTTTCATTTTATTGATTAACTTTGTGGTGATTCAAATTGCACCTGGAGGTCCAGTCGAGCAAGCGATTCAACAGGCGGAAGCTTTTCAAGGCATGGGAGCGACCGGCGGTGAAACCACGACGGCCAAAAGTAATTATCAGGGTGCAAAAGGCTTGAGCGAAGAAATGGTCGAGAAGATCAAAGCGCAATATGGTTTTGATCAGCCGGCACCTGAACGCTTTTGGATGATGCTGAAAAGTTATGTGACTTTTGATTTTGGCACCAGTTTTTTTAAAGATAAACCTGTGACCCAATTACTCTGGGAAAAAATGCCAGTGTCCTTGTCATTGGGACTCTGGAGTACTTTGCTGATTTATCTGGTCTCTATTCCTTTAGGCATTAAAAAAGCGCGTCAACATGGCATGCTGTTTGATAAATCCACCTCGATGTTATTGGCGATCGGTTATGCCGTGCCATCTTTTGTCTTTGCAGTTTTACTGATTGTATTTTTTGCTGGCGGATCCTATTTTCAGTGGTTCCCGCTACAGGGCTTGGTTTCAGAAAATTTTAGTGAACTGAGCGTATTGGGGAAAATTAAAGACTATTTCTGGCATATGACTTTGCCTTTGCTCGCGATGGTGATTGGCGGTTTTGCCAGTCTCACCTATTTAACCAAATATTCTTTTATGGAAGAATTAAATAAGCAGTATGTCCTAGCTGCACGTTCTAAAGGTTTAACCGAATCACGGGTGTTATACGGACATGTTTTCCGTAATGCGATGCTGATTGTCATTGCAGGTCTGCCTGAAGCCCTGATCGGTATTTTCTTTGTCGGCAACCTGTTTATTGAAATCATCTTCAATCTGGATGGTTTGGGCTTGCTGGGTTTTGAAGCCATTCAACAGCGCGATTATCCCGTGATTTTCGGGACATTGTTCCTGTTTACCTTACTGGGTTTGATTCTGCGTTTAATCAGTGATGTGCTGTATCAGGTGATTGACCCGCGCATTAATTTTGATTCGCGAGGTGCTGAATAATGTCACCTTTAATGCATGCACGCTTGAAACGTTTTAAGGAAAACAAGCTCGGTTTTGGCTGCTTAATCGTCTTTGCCTTGATCTTTTTTTTATCACTGGCTGCTGAATTGATTGCCAACGATAAACCGCTTTTGGTGAGCTACGATCATTCACTTTATGTACCGGTTTTAAAGTCTTATCCAGAAACGGCTTTTGGTGGGGTATTTGAAACCGAAGCCGATTATAAAGATCCTGTGGTACAGCAACTCATCAATAATAAAGGCTGGGCGATCTGGCCACTGATCAAATATTCCTATCAAACGCCTAATCTGGAACTGGCAGTTCCGGTACCTTCTGCACCGACCTCACAAAACTGGTTGGGTACCGATGACCAAGGGCGTGATGTATTGGCACGTATCCTCTATGGTTTACGCGTATCACTGCTATTTGGTTTTGCTTTGACCATTGCTTCAGCGCTGCTCGGAATCGCTGTAGGGGCGATTCAGGGCTATTATGGTGGATGGATCGATCTACTGGGTCAGCGCATTTTGGAGGTATGGGGTGGTTTGCCGATGTTATTTATGGTGATGATTCTGGTCAGCATGTTTACCCCAAACGTCTATTGGCTGTTTCTGATTATGCTGTTATTTGGCTGGACCACTTTGGTGGGATTGGTTCGCGCAGAATTTTTAAAGTCACGTAATCTGGATTATGTCCGTGCCGCACGCAGTCTGGGTGTGGAAGATCGAACCATTATGTTTCGGCATATCTTGCCCAATGCCATGAGTTCCAGTTTGTCGCAGTTACCTTTTATGTTAACGGCAAATATTACCGCACTGACTGCATTGGACTTTTTAGGTTACGGTTTACCGCCAGATGCTGCATCTTTGGGTGAATTATTATTACAAGGAAAATCCAACCTGAATTCGCCGTGGCTGGCACTTTCTGGCTTCTTTACCTTAGCCATTGTCTTATCTTTATTGATTTATATTGGGGAGGCGACACGTGATGCATTCGATCCAAGACGCCAATAATCCAGAAGCGGTATTAACTGTAGAACATCTTAATATTCAGCATCAACAACAGGTTTTGGTGGATGACCTGAACTTTAAGCTGCATGCAGGTGAAACCATTGCCATTGTGGGTGAAAGTGGTTCAGGTAAATCGATTAGTAGTCTGGCTGTGTTGGGGCTTTTACCGAGCACCTTAAAAATAAAAGGTCAGGCTTGGCTCGGGCAGCAAGACTTGTTGTCCTTGAAAGCTGAACAGCTTAGACAAGTTCGTGGCCATAAAATTGCCATGATTTTTCAGGAACCGATGACGGCTTTAAATCCCTTGCATCGGGTTGAAAAAATTATTGGCGAAACTTTATTGCTGCAAGGTTGGTCAAAGCAAAAGACTCAGGCACGCATTATCGAATTACTGAATGATGTCGGGATTAGCGAGCCTGAAGATAAATTACGCCGTTATCCACATGAGCTTTCTGGTGGACAGCGTCAACGCGTGATGATCGCCATGGCATTGGCCTTGGACCCGGATATTCTGATTGCAGATGAGCCAACCACTGCTTTAGATGTGACTTTACAGGCGCAAATCTTGCATCTGCTGAAATCATTACAACAAAGCCGAAATATGGCGATGATTCTGATCAGCCATGATTTAAATCTGGTACGTCGCTATGCCGATCAGGTGATTGTGATGAACAAAGGCATGGTGGAAGAACAGGGCAGTGTTGCCGAAATATTTAAAAACCCGAAACAAGCCTATACCCGAGATTTGCTGAATCATGATTTTGGTGAAGCGATTCAGATTACAGATGGACCAAATTTATTGGCTTTACACCATGTCGCGGTGAAGTTTCCAATCAAGCAAGGATTGTTAAATCGAGTCAAAGACTACTTTGTTGCGGTTGAACCCCTAGATTTAAAGTTGGCACAAGGTGAATCGATTGGCATCGTCGGTGAAAGTGGTTCTGGCAAAAGCTCGCTGGCTTTGGCGATTACCCGTTTAGTTAAAAGTGACGGTGAGATTGTTCTGTTGGGCACAGATTTAAACCAGTGTAATGAAAAGCAGTTAAGACCGTTGCGTGCCGAATTTCAGATCGTGTTTCAAGACCCGTTTAGCAGTTTAAACCCACGTTTAAATGTCGAGCAAACCATTGGCGAAGGATTAGGCTTAAAAAAACTGTCATCAGCTGAAATATCACAGCGGATTGATGAAGCTTTGGAAAAAGTCGAATTGCCGGTTTCTTTTCGAACCCGTTATCCGCATGAACTTTCGGGCGGGCAGCGTCAGCGTGTTGCATTAGCACGTGCACTGGTATTACGACCTAAGTTGCTTATTCTAGATGAACCTACCTCGGCATTAGACCGTACTACTCAGCGGGCGATTGTGAAGTTGTTAAGACGATTGCAGCAGGAACATCAGATCAGCTATTTATTTATCAGCCATGATCTACAAGTGGTAAAAGCACTGTGTCAGAAAGTTTTGGTGCTACGTCATGCACAGGTAATGGAATTTCAAAGCACTGAACAATTATTTTTAAATCCACAAACTGAATATACCCGACAATTGATCGAGGCAAGTCAGTATGTTTAAATTTACTGACATGTCATATTGTCAGAATAGTCATTGACGGATTGCAGAATAAGTTTAGGGTATTAAAGCTAAATAAATACAAATAAATCAGGATTGAAATATGAGCCATCTTGCTGAAGCAACCACCATTCGAAATACCCCCTTTAAAAATAGAATTATCAAAGCTGCGATGAGTGAAGCCTTGGCAAATGATGCGGGTCAGCCGAGCCAGTTACATTTTAATCTCTATGAAGCCTGGGCCAAAGGTGGCTTGGGCTGTGCCATTACCGGGAATGTAATGGTGGACTTCCGCGCCAAAAATGAACCGGGCGTGGTGGTGATTGAATCGGAACGTGATTTGGCTCAACTAAAGCAATGGGCAGAGCTGGGTAAACAACACGGCATGGTGCAACTGATTCAATTGTCCCATCCGGGTCGTCAGTGTCCTAAAGGATTAAACAAGGAAACCGTCGCACCGTCAGCTGTGCCTTTTTCTCCGATGCTTGCGACAACGTTTGGTACACCACGTGAATTACGTGAAGATGAGATTCTCGACATTATTCAGCGTTTTGCCACCTCTGCCCAAATCTGTGAAAAAGCCGGTTTTGAAGGCGTGCAGTTACACGGTGCACATGGTTATCTGATCAGCCAGTTCTTATCGCCCTTGACCAATAAACGTCAGGATCAATGGGGTGGCTCGATTGAAAATCGCATGCGCTTCCTGTTAGAGATTTATAAAGCGGTACGTGCGGTCACTTCGGCTCAATTTATCATTTCAGTGAAACTCAATTCAGCTGATTTCCAGCGTGGTGGAATTACCGAAGATGAAGTGGTTGCAGTATTTAAAGCCATTGATGAAGCTGGAATTGATTTAATTGAAATTTCAGGTGGAACTTACGAAGCTCCTGCAATGGCAGGCGCTAAAGCAGATAAACGTAAAGTCAGCACTATTGCCCGTGAAGCGTATTTCCTCGATTTTGCCGAGAAGATTCGTAAACAAGTGAAATGCCATTTAATGGTGACAGGCGGCTTCCGTACGGTAGAAGGGATGAATGCGGCACTCGACAGTGGCGCGTGTGAATTTATTGGCATTGCCCGTCCATTGGCGGTGGAAACGGATTTAACCGATCGTCTGATTGCAGGGCATAATGTTCGTTACGCAGTAGATAAAATTAAAACCGGTATTCCAATGGTCGATAAAATGGCGATTATGGAAATTATCTGGTATGCCGCGCAGTTTAAAGATATCGCGCAAGGCAAACGTCCCAATCCAAAACTCTCGCCACTGAAAGTTTTCTTTAAATATGCCAAAGGCAATATAACCGCAATTATTAAAGGGCAGATTAATTCACGTCGTAGTGCATAGCTTTTATTGCCACGCTTTAGACCAATAAGATAGAAATTCCGAAGCAGACCATTGTCTTTCTCTAAAGCACGTTGAAAGGCAGGTCTGTTTTTTTATGGGATATTTTTAGAGAGCATCATCTTTTTATAAAAAAATCAGAGAAAAATGGTGATAGTTTTACGATCTCAAAAGTACAAAACATAAAGCGATTTTAAATTTAAGAATCTTAAAAACAAAAAAGCCTGATTCATCATGATCAGGCTTTTTTGTTGAGATTTTTCAATCTCGAATGTGGCGACCCTACGGGGATTCGAACCCCGGTTACCGCCGTGAAAGGGCGATGTCCTAGGCCTCTAGACGATAGGGTCATCTATATAAATTGGCGTCCCCACGGGGATTCGAACCCCGGTTACCGCCGTGAAAGGGCGATGTCCTAGGCCTCTAGACGATGGGGACGTTTCAGAGGTGGGCGTATAATAGGGTGGATATTAAAAGCTGTCAAACCTTTTTCAGCGATAATCTTTAAAAACCCAATCAAGTGAATAAAAATAAAACAAATATGTGAAATATACTTTGAAATGCCCTATTTTTTACACTCTAAGGCATCTACGATGCTTTTGATGACAGCGGGGTGTTGTAAATAGCCGGTAATGCTGTGGGGATTATGAATGAGTGTGGTAATCATTTGGTTAATAATGGGGGGGTCGAAATCAAAAGGGGGTTCTGATAAGGGGAAAGCTGTTAAAAAGTCTTCAGGTGAATAGAAGTTGAACCAATCTCCTTGGAGCTGGGGTGGTCTGGAAATGGGGGTGATGAGTTTTTCCTGTATGACTTTAAAAGCCAGAGGGGAACCTAATGTAATAAAGCGCTGGATTCTAAAATTTGTGAATTGATGCAGCAGGTTGTAGGTAATCACAGATCCTAATGAATGCGCCACGATAATATGATCTAATTCCGGACGAAGGTAAGACATGATTCTGTGGTGAACTTCATGCATGAAATCTGGATTGGAGAGGTATAAGTAAGTTTCGATGAGGAATTTATGAATCAGGGTTTCATGCAATTTGGGATAATGATTTAGGAACAGGGACAATTCCCTGAATGCATGGTCTTTGGTGAGTGCCGAAATAACAGATAAGCGCTGAGTAAACGATTCAGAATGTTCTGGATTAAATGTAGGCAATGCGTGGATGCATGGTTGATGTTCTTGGACAATACAGCTGCTATGTCCCAAGTGAAAGGGAAGGTGCAGATGTGCGATTGATTTTGGTAAAAATATTTGTAAATCCAAGCTGTTATATAAGTGATGTTTACTGAGTAAATCACCATAAAAAGGAAACCGGATCTCCAGGGATTTTAGCTCAATATCGAGATGTGAATTATTTAAACCGGACTGAAATGCAGTTAACCAATGTTGTTTTAATGAATTTGCATCATAGTTTTGTTGATTCATACCGTGAATAAAAATGATTTTCATGCCGGATCAGATTTTTATAGATGTCATTGACTTGATTTAGCTTAAAAAAAAGAGTGGTACTTGACCACTCCTTTTATGTGTTAGTTTTGCTTTCGATAGAAAACATAGTAACTAAGATAACAAGCTGCAATAAAGATTAAACAACCAATAAAGCCCGGTAGCATTTCAGGGTCAGTTGCCATACTGATACAGGTAATAAAACAGAATACAAAGCCTAAGATCGGCACGATTGGAAACAAAGGTGCGGCAAAGCCCAATTCTTTTGCAGTATGACCTGCTTTATACCATTGACGACGGAAATTGAACTGGCTCAAGCAAATGCTCATCCAAACCACAACCATGGTAAATGCAGCTACACCTAGCAAGTTTTTGAAGATGGTTTCAGGTGCAAATTGTTCTGACAGTAAACCGGGTAAGGCACCCAGCATGGTGACCATAATCGCAATAAATGGAATACCACGATGGTTTACTTTAGAGAATACAGCAGGTAATTGTTTTTTATCAGATAAAGACCACATCATACGTGAAGCGGCATATAAACCTGAATTGGCTGCAGATAACAGCGCGGTGATAATCACAAAGCGGATAATATCTTCCGCATGTGGAATACCGATATAGGTAAATACCGTCACAAACGGACTGCTACTTACGCCTTCAGCACCTAAGCCTGCCATCTGGTGTGGTAATAGCGCACTAATCACGACAATTGTTCCGACAAAGAAGATTAACAATCGCCAGATCGCTGCATTGATCGCTTTAGGTACATTCTTGGCTGGATCTTTGGTTTCACCGGCAGCAACACCGATCAGTTCTGTACCCGAGAAGGCGAAGTTCACAATCAGCATGGTTGCAAAAATAGGGAACAAGCCTTGAGGGAACCAACCTTGAGCGGTCAGGTTGCTGAATAAAGGCGCAGAAGAGTGACCTTGGAAAGAAAGAATTCCAAAGATTGCCAATAGACCTAAAATGATAAAGCTGATTACTGTGATCACTTTGATTAGAGATAGCCAAAATTCAGACTCTGCAAATAACTTTGTTGAACTCATATTGAGTCCAAAAACAATCGCTGCAAAAACAATAGTCCAGATCCAGACTGAAATTTGAGGAAACCATTCCTGCATCAGCAAGGCCGCAGCAGTAAATTCGGTTCCCAGGGTGGCAGTCCAGGTAAGCCAATACAACCAGGTAATCATATAGCCGGTACCCGGACCAATGTATCTGCGTGCATATGTACCAAAAGAACCCGATTCGGGCATATGCACCGCAAGCTCGCCTAGACAAAGCATTACAGCATAGGCAATTAAACCACCTAGTACATAGGAGATGATGGCACCTACAGGCCCCGTTTGTGCAATGACTTCACCCGAACCTAAAAACAAACCTGTTCCGATTGCGCCACCAAGCGAAATCATGACCAAGTGTCGAGTACTCATAGCGCGTTTTAAAGGCGCAGAATTGCCCTGATGCGAAGCATCATTCGGAGTATGAGATGACTGCATAAGAGAAAAATAAAAAGATAAATGAAGCGAGCTATTGTAGTGAAAAACTACAAATCTGCAATGTAATAATGAGATGTATTGAAGCTTGAATGATCGTATGGAACGATATATGGCGACCCTACGGGGATTCGAACCCCGGTTACCGCCGTGAAAGGGCGATGTCCTAGGCCTCTAGACGATAGGGTCGTTAGGAGGTGATGCGTATATTATGGATTTTTAATGAGGCTGTCAAACCTGTAATTGCATTATTTTTAAAATATTGAATTGATTGCATAAAAAATAACAAATTCGAATTAAAAAAGCGCAGTTTTAAACTGCGCTTCATTCATTTTAAAATTGAGGGACTAATTTTTATGGTGGTATAACCAGTAATAACTGGCATAGCAGCCTGCCATAAACAGGAGGCAGCCAATAAAACCAGAGATCATTTCAGGGTCCGCAGCCATACTTAAACCGGTTGCCGTACAGCATACAAAACCGAGAATTGGTACAAGCGGGAACCACGGGGTACGGAATTTAAGTTCTGCAACGCTATGACCTTGTTTAAGCCATTGGCGACGGAAATTAAACTGACTCCAGCAGATACTCATCCAGACAATGACCATGGTAAATGCAGCAACACCGAGCAAGTTTTTAAAGATGACATCTGCACCAAATTGTTCTGAAAGCAGGCCCGGCAACCCACCAATCATGGTCACCAATACTGCCAATACAGGAATGCCTGATTTACTGACTTTGGCAAATACACGAGGCAGCTGGTTTTGTGCAGCTAAAGCCCACATCATACGGGAAGCGGCATACAGTCCAGAGTTTGCAGTTGAGAGTAATGCAGTAATAATCACAAAACGTATGATATCAACCGCATAAGGAATGCCCATTAAGTTAAACACGGATACAAATGGACTGCTACTTAAGCCATGACCTGCATTGAGTCCTGCATCTTGATAAGGAAGTAGTGAGCTAATCACGATAATTGTTCCCACAAAGAAAATGATTAAGCGCCAAACAGCCGCATGAATGGCTTTGGGTACATTTTTCTCCGGATTTTCGGTTTCGCCAGCCGCGATCCCAATCATTTCTGTACCATTAAATGCAAAATTGACAATCAGCATGGTGGCAAAAATAGGGAAGATGCCGTTGGGTAACCAGCCATGTTCGGTTAAATTTGCAAAGAGTGGGGCAGATTCATAACCTTGAAAAGGAATAAAACCAAAAATAGCGCCAAAACCTAAAACAATGAAAACCAGAACTGTCGCCACTTTAATCATTGAAAGCCAAAATTCAGATTCGGCAAAAGTTCGGGTGGAACTCAAATTGGACAGCAGAACCCCGCTGGCGAAAATCAGCGTCCAGATCCAGATTGAGGTGCTTGGAAACCATTCCTGCATCAGTAAGGCAGCGGCAGTGAATTCAGTCCCTAAAGTCGCTGACCAGCCGAGCCAGTACATCCAGGACACCATATAGCCTGTACCGGGGCCAATATAATTGGATGCAAATGCACCGAATGAGCCGGATACAGGTAAATGTACTGCAAGCTCGCCTAAGCAAAGCATAACCATGTAGGCAATTAAACCACCAATAATATAGGCGATGACTGCACCCAGTGGACCTGCTTGTGAAATGACTTCACCAGAACCCAGAAATAAACCGGTACCAATTGCACCACCGAGGGAGAGCATGATGAGATGACGCTTGGTCATGGCTCTTTTTAACGAGCTGGTTTGCCCCTCAGCAGCTGGATGCTGCGAAGGTTGTATAGGAGATTGCATAATTTAGAAAAAGAGTTGAAAGAATTATTTTAATTGGTGATTGGATGAATATTCATATAAATCGTTTTTTTCTGACTCATTACTAAATTTAATAAGAAAACTAGATGAATGAAAAGAATAACTTAAATCATCTTCTAGTGATCTGGTGTCTGGTATTTTTGTGATTGTTCTTGTGCCGGTATTTGTTTAGGGGCTGCAGAGGGAGATTCTTTGGTAGGCTCTGCATCTTTGCTGGCAAGATAAATATATACAGCTGAAGGCAGGAGAATCATTAAAACAATAAAAACTTTTTTCAACATCATGGAGGCAGTATTGAGTGGGAGGCTTAACGTTAGCATGCAAACTGATATAAAAAAAGAGCACCGAAGTGCTCAGGAGTTAAACTTTTAAGATTAGAAATTAAAAGTAATATCAACAATAAATTGGCGGTCGATTTTGGAATTTGTGATTCAATTATTATTTACAAGTTATGACGATTTTTTCACATTGTTGACTATCCGCTTAAATATGCGAGTCAAGTCTTTAGCAATTGGAATATGGCTTCAAGAGTTAAAATAAAATGACAGCTATTTTAATCAAATACTTTAATAGAAATTAAAATAATCAATAAGATAGATAGGGGTATTTAGCAATATAGCGAAATCTAAAGAATAGAATGCTTTTAAGAAATTGAATTAAAGCGAGGAAAAGTAATAAATGGCGTCCCTACGGGGATTCGAACCCCGGTTACCGCCGTGAAAGGGCGATGTCCTAGGCCTCTAGACGATAGGGACGTTTAGAAGATGGCGGTATCTTATTGATCCGCCACCAGAGTGTCAAGTAGGTGAGGTGCGAGTTTGTTCAAAATATAGCAAAACAGTTCTGCAGTTTTTTGAGTGTCGTATAAAGCAGAGTGTGCTTCTTTACCATCGAACTCAATTCCAGCGTGAATACACGATTTTGCCAGTACGGTTTGACCAAACATGACTGCACTTAAAGTCACGGTATCGAACACCGAAAAACTGTGGAATGGATTTTGATTTTTAGTTCCGGTACGCGCAATGGCTGCTTGTACAAAACCGAGATCGAAATGCGCATTATGACCGACTAAAACTGCATGGGTACAATTCTGCTGGCGACGAACTTCATTTACAGATTTAAAAATACGTTTTAAGGCACTTTTTTCATCTTCAGCCATAGCCATACGCATCGGATTAAAGGGATCAACTCCAATAAAATCGAGTGAGCGGCGGTCTAAATTAGCCCCTTCAAAAGGGTTAATATGTGCGTGATGGGCTTCGCCTGGCACAAATTGACCTTCTTCGTTATAAATGATGGGGATTGCTGCAATTTCCAATAAGGCATCAGTCTGTGAGTTAAAACCTGCTGTCTCGACATCGACAACAACAGGTAAAAATCCACGGAAACGTTGACCAATTATTGGTTGGGTTTCATCTGTCACACTTTTCTCCATTGGATGGTATTACCCGCATATAGGGGGATAATTTTTTCACCATCCAAGTAGTCTAAACTTGTCGGAATAACTTGCTCTTCTTTAACCAAAGTAATGGTGCTGGTATTACGCGGCAAACCATAGAAGTCAGCACCAAAGTGGCTGGCAAAACCTTCCAGGCGGTCAATTTTACCGACTTGGTCAAAAGCTTGAGCATATAATTCAATTGCGGTAGGCGCACTATAACAACCCGCACAGCCACATGCATTTTCTTTGGCATTTTTTGAATGCGGCGCGCTGTCTGTACCCAAGAAAAACTTAGGATTAGAGCTGGTCGCCACTTCAAGTAAAGTTTGCTGATGGGTTTGACGTTTCAAAATCGGCAAACAATAAAAATGCGGCTTCACGCCACCGACTAGCATATCATTACGATTAAACAATAAATGCTGCGGGGTAATGGTCGCAGCAACATTGCGGTCTTGTTCGAGTACAAAATGCGCAGCTTCACTGGTGGTGATATGTTCTAGCACCAGTTTAAGCTTAGGGAACTGTTTTAATAGCGGAGAAAGCACTTCATCTAGGAAGCGTTTTTCACGATCAAAAATATCGACATGGTTATGAGTGACTTCACCATGAAGCAATAAAGGCACTTGATGCTCTTCAAGTTGTTCGATCACGGCATAGACTTTACGAATATCGCTGACACCATTATCTGAATTTGTCGTTGCACCAGCAGGGTATAGCTTGATGGCATTTACATGCTCAGATTCTTTAATTTTTTTAACTTCACTCGGTTGGGTGAAGTCGGTAAAGTAAAGCACCATACGTGGGTCAAATGAGAGACCTTCAGGTACATGCGCCAAAATACGCTCACGATAAGCAATCGCTTCTTCAACTGTTTTCACAGGAGGAACAGTATTTGGCATACAGATTGCGCGCGCAAACTGTTTGGCTAAATCGGGAACCGTACGTTTTAAAGCAAGACCATCACGAAGGTGAGCATGCCAATCATCTGGCTGGAGGAGAGTGATTGTATTCAAGGCCATTTCAATCGAAGAAATAAAACAAATGATAATCTATAAAGTGTGAAAATGGTAACGAGAATTAAAGACAAATGGTGATATATATTTAAATATTAATAATAAAATTGTGTTACTTTTAAGTAACTAAAAAATAACTACATAATGCTTGCGAATGGAATACAAGTATAATCTGGCTAAATTACAGTACGATAAAGAAAAAGTAGAAGAACTGATTACGCAGCAAAGTCGCCGTGTAGGACAAGTTTTTCCAAAAAAATTAGAACAGGAATTTTGGTCTAAAAATTTAGAACGCGCGCGTAAACATATTGAAAAATACCTCTGGGGTGGTGTTTTAAGCTATTTTGTTTTTATGGTGGTCATGATTCCAAGTGACTACTGGATTATCGACCAGCAATATTTCGTCCATGATTTCATGCAAACCATGTTCGCACTGGTGAATGGCGGTTTATGTTTGCTGGCTTTATTCTTCTTTGCTTATTTCCCTAAACTGCGTCCATATTTTGCCCATGCTGCGATGGTACTCAAGTTTTGGGCCATTGTTTCCATGTCCTGGTTGACCATGACGGTTGAAACGGTTGAGCTACAGCATCAAGCCATGGCTATATTATGTATTATTTATATTCTTGGCTATATTCTTACTGGGGTAAAACCATTTCACATGTTGGTGACAGGCGTCTTGGCAGCAATGTTCACAATTGTGCTATTTTTAGGGCTGCATGTTGATTTTGATGCGATGGTACTGGGTCGTATTCTCACTGGAAGCTGTGTACTAGGTTATGTCATTAGTCATATGATTTTTGCACGTGAGCGGATGATTTATTTGTATTCGATGCGGGCCAGAATTAGTGAAAAAATTCACCGTATTCACAATTCAGAATTACTGCATCTGAGTCAGCACGATGAACTGACTAAAATTTCAAATCGCCGTACTTTCGATGAAATGATGGAGGTTTTTTATCAGCAAACTCGTCTAGACCACACCTCTTTATCCATTTTGTTTATAGATGTAGATTTCTTTAAAAACTATAACGATTTTTATGGTCATCAAAAAGGTGATGATGTCATTTTTTCCATTGCTAAATCTATTAAAGGCGCCATTCGGCATATGGATTTTGTTGCGCGTTATGGTGGCGAAGAATTTGTGGTGTTATTGCCTGAAACAGATGCACATGGTGCATATGCGGTTGCATCAAATATTTTTAAGGCGATAGAGCGTCTGGAAATTCCACATGCTAAATCGTCGGTGTCGAGCTATGTCACGATTAGTTTAGGGATTACGGTCTATCGTGGAGAAAATGAACTCAGCAAAGAAGAGTTGCTCAAAATTGCCGATCAAGCTTTATATCGGGCTAAACAGCTTGGGCGAAACCAGATTTATTATCAGTCTATTCGTGCGTCAAATATTGCTTAAAGACTCAAAATTCAGCCATAAAAAAACCGCCATTTAGGCGGTTTTTGACATAAAACAAACTTATTTGTTTTTGTCTTTTAATTGAGGTACTGCAGAACCTGTACCTACAGCAAGAAGACCTGCGTTGGTATAGATGCCAAGTTTCGCACGTGTATCTGTAATATCCAGGTTACGCATGGTTAACTGACCAATACGGTCCATAGGCGTAAACATAGAATCACCTTTCTCCATCGTCAAACGCTCAGCTTCATAAGTGAGATTTTCAGATTCAGTGTTCATGATGGTGAAGTCATTACCACGACGAAGTTCTAAAGTTACTGTACCAGTAATTGCTTTAGCAACCCAACGTTGAGCAGTTTCACGAAGCATTAATGCTTGAGAATCGAACCAGCGACCTTGGTACAATAAACGACCTAAACGCAAACCGTTGATACGGTATTGTTCAATGGTGTCTTCGTTATGAATACCGGTTACAAGGCGTTCGTAAGTGATATGAAGAAGAGCCATACCCGGTGCTTCATAGATACCACGAGATTTCGCTTCGATGATACGGTTTTCGATTTGATCCGACATGCCTAGACCATGACGACCACCGATACGGTTTGCTTCAAGAATCAATTCAACCGGATTGTCAAAACGTTGGCCGTTCAATGCAACTGGCGTACCTTCTTCGAAAGTCACAGATACAAGTTCAGGTTTAACCTCAACTTCTTCTTTCCAGAATGCAACGCCCATGATTGGGTCTACGATTTTGATACCCGCATCAAGATACTCAAGATCTTTCGCTTCGTGAGTCGCACCCAACATGTTTGAGTCAGTTGAGTATGCTTTCTCTTTTGACATTTTATAGTCAAAACCGTTGTCGATTAAGAATTGCGACATTTCGGCACGACCACCTAATTCATCAATAAACGTTTGGTCTAACCAAGGTTTATAGATTTTAAGGTTTGGGTTAGTCAGCAAACCATAACGGTAGAAACGTTCAATGTCGTTACCCTTATAAGTTGAACCGTCACCCCAGATGTTTACGTCGTCTTCTTTCATTGCGGTAACAAGCATGGTACCTGTTACTGCACGACCCAATGGAGTCGTATTGAAATAAGGAACACCGCCAGTGCTAATGTGAAAAGCGCCACATTGAATAGCAGCAATACCTTCAAGCGCAAGTTGTAAACGGCAGTCAACTAAACGAGCTTTTACTGCGCCATAAGCTTCAGCTTTTTTAGGAATCGCATCGTAGTCTTCTTCATCTGGCTGGCCCAAGTTTGCTGTATAAGCATAAGGTTCAGCACCTTTTTGTTTCATCCACAATAAAGCAGCTGAAGTATCAAGGCCACCAGAGAAGGCAATCCCGACTTTTTTGCCTACTGGTACATTCTGCAAGATAGTTGCATTGTCAGTCATTGTAAGTCCTAACGATATAAAATAGGCACCACGATAATTGGTAGCCGAGGAGAATCTATAGTTGCCTCAATTATAGCACTTTTAGGAAAAAGATTTTTCGTAAAAATAAACAATCAAAAAAAATATCTACAATTTTTAAAGTGATAGATCTTTGGAAGTTGATCAACGATTTAATTTGATTATAAAGAAGGGAAATAGAGCAAAATAAATACGCAAAATATGTCATTGATTAGATTCTATAGCTCTGACCGTGTGTGGGATCTTTGGCCGTTAGAAAATAACTTTTGTTTGAATATTTAATGAAAAATTAAAAGTGGATTAAATAAAACAAACCGTACTCTATTTATACTCAGAGACATCAAAAAATCACATATGTGGGAAAGGTAGGTTTATGCATACTGTTATGCGATGCATTCATCTGAAATTTAATGATGGATAGAATTCATTTGATCTGAATTATTCTTGTTACTGTAAAAGTAATTTTGATTTTGAGATTAAATTTTTTTAATTAAATTATTGATTTTAAGTATATTATTTAAATATAGAAGTTAAATTTAAAAACCAAATGAAAAATGATTAAGTCTAAAGTTGTGTTTAATCGTAATAGTAAATGTCTCTATTTTTAGCATTAAACACGGTATAAACATTAAAGTAATGCTCGGTATGATTAACTTACAAACGTATATCTAGTGAATGATTTTTGAGCAAAAAAATTGAATCTCAAGATTCGGAAGTTGCTCACCAGAAAGCGTGTATGTTAGTCAAATGTTATTCAATAAATATGCCCGATTGATAAACGATAAAAAGAGCATCTACAAAGTGCGAGTCGATTAAACAGGATATCATTATGATTATTTCTTCCGCTCATGATTACCGTGAAGCCGCTAGACGTCGCTTACCTCCATTCCTGTTTCATTACATTGATGGTGGTGCATATGCTGAATACACACTAAAGCGTAATGTAGAAGACTTATCCAAAATTGCGTTAAGACAACGAGTTTTGAAAGATATGTCTTCCTTAAGCCTCGAAACTCAACTTTTTGATGAAACTTTATCTATGCCTGTGGCTTTATCTCCAGTGGGATTGACTGGAATGTATGCACGTCGTGGTGAGGTTCAAGCGGCAGTTGCCGCAGATCAAAAAGGCATTCCATTTACTTTATCTACCGTTTCAGTATGTCCGATAGAAGAAGTCACCTCCGCAATCCAACGTCCAATGTGGTTTCAGCTGTATGTGCTACGTGATCGTGGCTTTATGAAAAATGCCTTGGAACGTGCCAAAGCGACTGGATGTTCAACCTTGGTGTTTACTGTAGATATGCCCGTACCGGGAGCGCGTTATCGTGATGCACATTCAGGGATGAGTGGTCCAAATGTCCTTATGCGTCGCTATTTTCAATCTGTATTGCATCCGCGGTGGGCTTGGGATGTCGGCTTGTTTGGCCGTCCGCATGACCTGGGCAATATCTCAAAATATTTAGGCAAACCCACGGGGCTTGAAAATTATATTGGCTGGTTAGGTTCAAATTTTGACCCTTCTATTTCTTGGAAAGATTTGGAGTGGATTCGTGAGTTTTGGGATGGCCCAATGGTCATCAAGGGAATTTTAGACCCAGAAGATGCCAAAGATGCAGTACGTTTTGGTGCAGATGGTATTGTGGTTTCAAACCATGGTGGACGACAGTTGGATGGTGTTTTATCCACTGCGCGTGCTTTGCCGCCAATAGTAGATGCAGTTAAAGGTGATTTAAAAATCTTGGTCGATTCAGGTATTCGCAGTGGTTTAGACGTGGTACGCATGCTGGCCTTAGGTGCAGATGCTTGTATGTTGGGGCGTGCATTTGTTTATGCTTTAGGTGCGGCTGGTGGTGCAGGGGTCAGTCATTTACTTGAATTAATTGATAAAGAAATGCGGGTTGCCATGACTTTAACCGGTGCAAAAACGATTCAAGATATTACATCAGATTGTTTGGTGAAGCTTGATCACGAATTACGTGGATAGGATTTTAAACAAGAGAATATTCATTCAACGCCTGAACAGGCTATTCGAAATCTAATTTAAATTGTAGGAAACTCACATCTATGGTTTGGTGGGCTGTTAAAAGCTCGTGATTTACATATATGGCATCTATTAGAAGAACGCGGGGGGCAGAATATTCTGCAAAGCATAATGTTGGACATTTATATTGGCTAAACCTGCCTTAAAAAATCATTATCGAATTTTAGTTCCGACCAATAGTTTCAATGTCGGCATTGGTCATATATCTAAATTAAAATATTGGAATTGATGGTTTTAAGAATAAGACAGAGTTCATTGAAGGTGTGGTTTTTAAACTGTTCATTTTTACTGAATTGACTGTTTCGTCAGACAATGTTGAAAAGATGTCATAAACAAAATGCTAAAAATAGGTAAAGTAGGATGCAACAAGTTGCAAAGCCAATAAATTAAGGATTCATCATGACAACAAGCTATGCAAATATTTTAAAACCACTACATTTAGGCTTTACGACTATTAAAAACCGTGTCGTGATGGGTTCTATGCATACAGGTCTGGAAGACCGTTTTTATAACTATCCAAAACTTGCTGCATATTTTGGGGAACGTGCAAAAGGTGGAGTGGGGCTGATTATCACTGGGGGAATTTCGCCGAACCGTCAGGGTTGGTTACTGCCAGCTGGCGGTACCATGAACAACCTGGGTGATGTGGCACCGCATCGCTTAGTGACCCATGCTGTGCATAAACATGGCGCAAAAATTTTGATGCAGATTCTGCATTCTGGTCGTTATGGTTACCAACCTTTTGTGGTTTCTGCAAGTCCAATTAAATCGCCTATTTCACCTTTTAAACCTCGTCAAATGAGTGAAAAGCAAATTCTGGATACCATTGAGGATTTTGCACATACTGCCAGTATCGCTAAAAAAGCTGGCTATGATGGCGTGGAAGTGATGGGTTCAGAAGGTTATTTGCTGAATCAGTTTTTAAGCCGTCATGTCAATCAGCGCGATGACCGTTGGGGTGGCGATATTGAAAATCGCATGCGTTTTGCTGTGGAAATTGTTAAAGCGATTCGTGAAAAAGTCGGTGAAAAATTTATTATCTGTTTCCGCTTGTCGATGCTCGATCTTGTTCATGATGGCAATACCATGGCTGAAGTGATTAGCGTTGCAAAAGCATTGGAACAAGCTGGGGTAACATTGCTGAATACCGGTATAGGCTGGCATGAGGCGCGTATTCCGACCATTGTAACTTCAGTGCCGCGTGCAGCATTTGCCGATTATACTGCGGAAGTGAAAAAGCATGTCGCTATTCCTGTGATTGCATCCAACCGTATTAACATGCCTGAAACAGCCGAAGCCATTTTAGCGGCTGGAAAAGCAGATATGGTGCAAATGGCGCGACCACTCTTGGCAGATGCTTTCTGGGTCAATAAAACAGCGACCAATCGGGTTGATGAAATTAATACCTGTATTGCCTGCAACCAAGCCTGTTTGGATCATACTTTTAAAAATCAACGGGCAACCTGTCTGGTCAATCCACGTGCTGCATATGAAACTGAACTGGTTTACTTAAAAACCAAAGCACCTAAAAAGATTGCTGTTATCGGTGGTGGTGTGGCAGGCATGTCGGCTGCAACAGTAGCTGCCAGTCGTGGTCATAAGGTCACTTTATTTGAAGCTGCAACTGAGGTCGGTGGGCAATTCAACTTAGCCAAAGTCGTTCCGGGGAAAGAAGAATTTCACGAAACCATTCGTTATTTTAAAGTTCAGATTGAAAAAACTGGGGTAGAGCTTCGATTAAATACCAAAGTGAACCGTGAACAACTTGAACGTGAAGGTTTTGAGGAGGTTATCATTGCAACAGGGGTGGTGCCTCGCAGTTTAAAAATTGAAGGTAGTAATGCCCCGCAAGTCTTATCATATGCAGAAGTGTTACGCGGTGCAACGGTTGGCAATAGAGTGGCAGTTGTGGGTGCAGGTGGTATAGGCTTTGATGTTTCTGAATTTTTATTGAGACCTGAACATCAGCCACAACCGCAACCTTTAGCAGACTGGCAACGCGAGTGGGGCATTGACCCAAATCCGAACTATATCTCTGAAGGTGGCTTGCAAGCTGCTGAGGTGGATCAACCTGTGCGTGAGATCTATTTGTTGCAACGTAAAACCACGCCGTTGGGTATTGGATTGGGCAAGACCACTGGTTGGGTACATCGTGCCCAATTGAAAAAGCATGCTGTGAAGATGCTACGTGGTGTGCAATATAAATCCATTACCAATGAAGGCTTATGGATTGAAACCAATGGTTATGACCAACTTTTACGTGTAGATACCGTTGTCGTTTGTGCAGGACAAGAGTCAGTAAAAGACATTATGCCAACCGAAGATGAATTTACCTTGGCAAATTACCATATTATTGGTGGTGCCAAACTGGCAGCAGAGCTTGATGCGAAGCGCGCGATCCGTGAAGGTGCTGAATTAGCAGCCAGATTATGATTTTTTGAGTTGATTTGGTGAAACAATATTCATTTGAATAGTTTAGTTGTAATTTTTACTTGTCAGCTTTTAAAAAGATCCGTATTATGGCGCACATGGAAGCGTGGCAGAGCGGTTTAATGCACCGGTCTTGAAAACCGACGAGGGTGTGAGTCCTCCGTGAGTTCGAATCTCACCGCTTCCGCCAAATTTAAGACAAAGCCCTGATCATTGATCAGGGCTTTGTTGTTTCTGGGGTTATGTAACGTAAATTAATAGTAAGTAAAAGGGGGAATATCTTCTTTCCCCCTTTTTTTCTATCTTAAAGATAAGGTAGTTGAATATTTGATGCTACTTTAAATTTTTCTTCAAGCTCTTCATTTTAATGCTTTCGGCCTTAGCTAAACGCCTTTCAAATTCTTTTATAAAGCTTTAGTCTTGATTATCGAGTTCTAATTTCACCAAAACCAAGGCAATCCTTTCTATATGCTGATAAGCCGGCTGCTCTAATTCTTCGCCAAAAACATCGGGGTCAATTTCTTCATAAGACCAGTTTATATTTGAATACGGTGTAATCAACTTTTTTAAGTGTTCTAAAAATGGATTGCCATTTGGTCTGATTGCGACACCGGTATATAAAAATAAGCACCCCCGGGGATTAAGACGTTGAATCCCTTCTTTTACAATATTGAATGACAATTCGTTTCCATCCAGTTCATTGCCTCCATGACGATATTGCCGTTGATCTGCATCTATTAAATAAGGTGGATTGGCAAAAATAAGGTCAAACTGTCCTTCAAGATTTGTAAATAAATTGCTGTAGATCGGAAAGATATTATTTAAACCTGCAAAACTCGCATTGATTTGACTATACAACAACGCTTTCGGATTAAGATCCGCCACCATCATTTCATTAAAGTCTGGATAATGTTTGGCAATGCTAATGGCAGCAGCAGAAGTGCCGCAGCATAATTCCAGACCTCGTTTGAATGACTGAGCTTTAGCTGCCAAATATTGTTTTAAATGATAAACAAAGCGATAGGTATCTGGTCCGAAAAAAACCGCATCATGTTGAACGGTGGGAAAACTGGAATGAATAAATAATTCATCATCTAGGGATGCGACTCGTACATTGCTGAGGCACTGACCATCTTGGAAACGGATAAGTTGATTTTCTTTTAAAATTGAAAAAAGGGTGGTTTCCAGATCAGTTTTTGCGAATGCTAAATTCCAACCGAATATATCTCGGAGTGTAAGGCCTTTGTTTTTTGTGTTCTTGTTTCGGTCCAGAATCCGTTGATGGGAAAGCGGGGTTATTACCGTAAAACGATAGTCTTGTTGTTTTAAATAATCTAATAAAAAAAGCAATGCCTGCTGTTGAGTAGTCTGAACATCTAAAATCTGGTTCATATGGATTTTCTCTTCTAATTATTAAAAAATTAAGGTTTATAGATGTTATTTAACCCATTGTAATGGAATAATCAGACTCGCCCTTACCGATTAAAGCGACTTTGTATCTGATGATTTAATAAAAATAGATAAGAGGATATTCGTCTAAAAGGCAGTTTTTTTGGGTAAAAATATGATGCTTATTGGTTTAATTTTTATTTTTTGTAGATATGGATGCAAGAAAATATAACGATAATTAGAGTGAATAAACGGTTCATTTTATTTTTTAATATTCACTTTCTGAATCTATGTTGAGATGACTATTTTGCAATAATCATCTCCAGTCGAGCTTTTTCAATACACAGTATTAATTTTTTGCCTGCGGTAAATCAAACCAGATAAATTGACTGTCTTCTAAGGCTTTAATTTCATGATTTTCTGTAAAAAGTAGCGCATCGCCGGTTTTCACAATTAGATCTTCAATCTGGATTGCCCCTGAAATGACATGCACATAATTGACGTGCTGAGTCGCTTCAACAGGAAGCCGGTGATCTTTTTCCAGGACCGCAGTTTTTACTTCGGCTTGTTGGCGAATATGCATAGGCGCATTGTCATTTGGTCCAGCAATTAAATGCCACTGATTCGGTTGGTCATGAGGATTACACTGAATTTGTTGATAAGTGGGTTCTGCATCTTGCACATCAGGGTGAATCCAGATTTGCAACATATGAACAGGGATATCGCCATTGTTCATTTCACTATGTTGAACCCCTGTACCTGCGCTCATCAGTTGCCATTCACCTGCACTAATATGACGTTCATTACCCATGCTATCTTTATGTGAAATCGTGCCATCAAGTACACAGGTTAAGATTTCCATATTTTCATGTGGATGTGTACCAAAACCATTATGCGCAGCGATGGTGTCATCATTAATGACCCGAAGCACACTGACTCCCATATATTTGGGGTTATACCAGCTACCAAAAGAAAAACTATGTTTGGTGTCTAACCAGCCGGCTTTAACATGACCTCGATTTTCAGCATGATGTAAAAAAGCATTCATCTTTGATGCTCCTTATTATTTAAAATTAGAATTATAATACCGTGCTATAAAAGTGATAAAAATAGGATAAAAGCAACATATCATTCTATTTATGCAACAGTGACTTTCTTATTGTTAATATTCTTAAATGAAGAATAGGTCACATTATGGGTAATTTGAAAATAAATGGCATTTTATTTTTTGTAAAAAAAAGCCCACATAAATGCAGGCTCTTTAATTATCAATATTTTGATTATTCTAGGAATTTAACAGTTACGCCAGATTTCACTTTTTTACCCAAGTCGTTCGCATCCCAGTTGGTCAAACGGATACAACCATGCGATGCAGTTTTAGAAATGGCAGATGGGTTTGGCGTACCGTGGATACCAAATGATTTTTTACTTAAACCAATCCAGATGTTTCCGACCGGAGCATTTGGACCGGGTGGTAAAGAAAGCGGTTTCGTATTATTACCTTGAACAAAGTTACTTGGTGAATAGCTATACCAAGGGTTTCGGGCTACGCCAGTCACTTTATAAGTTCCTGTTGGAGATGGAGTATCCGAGCTACCAATAGTAGCAGGGAATGATCCAATCATCTGGTTGCGACTGTTAAACAAGTACAGTTGTTTTGCACCTTTATGCGCAACGATCAGATGAATATCTTCAGGAACTTCATTGCGGATATTTGCCACAATGATTTTTTCACCCGCTTTTTTGAAGGTTGCTTTAGGATTTAACTTTTTCAAAAAGTCTTCATCCATATGGAACTTTTCACCTAGCATTTCGGTGACACGGGTGTAATACAAGCCTTTCATTTTCGCTTGCAAGGCATAATCGTGTGGAATAGATGCGGCATAAGGACCTTTTAAGTCCGCATCAGTAATGGTGTATTCAACAAATGCAGGCTTAGAACCTTGTTTAGCGACTAAAGCATCCCAGGTTTCTTGGGTTAAAATACCTGTCGGTTTAATGCCATTGATTTGCTGGAAGGATGCAATCGCTTTCAGGGTATTTTTACCACTTGAACCGTCAATCGCACCCGGTGAAGCATGGGCATTATTTAACATGACATGGGCACGCGCATAAACCGGAAACTGGCCCTTACCAATATTTTCATACCATTCAGCTTGGTTCAGACCATCCAGTGTCCATGATGCTTTGACTGCAGCGGCACTGGTAGTGGTTGTCGTAGTTGGTGTTGTTGTGGTTGGTGCAACACCGATTGCAGCAGTATCATCTTCAGTTTGTTTAAGATCTTCTAAGGTTTTCGAAGCCTTATTCAAGTCTCGCTGTTCTTGTTGTGTAATATGAGTTTCAGTGCTTTGAGCGCTTGATGCTGGCTCGGTTGCAAGTGGATCAATCGGATCCTGAACCGCAGTATCAGCAATCTTTTTGGGATTTAAGGGTTGTTCAGCAGTAGATGCGGCAAACGCTGTACCCGCAAAAATGCAACTTAAACTCATAGCGAGTAATGTGCGAACGAACATGTAAGTCAACCTTAAGAATTATTCATTAACAATTTGATAAAACTACACAAGTATTGCAGAAAAAATGAGGAGATGCAGTATTTGTTTTGTGTATAAATTATTTTACATTTCCCGTGATTGCTTTTTAGATGCGAGAGAAGTTACTAAATTTTCGGGCTTTTTGTTATGATGGTTCGAAGATTAAAAATGAGATGGGAAAGTAAATGACGACTCTAAAAAACGATCGTTTTCTACGTGCCTTATTGCGTGAGCCAGTAGATACCACACCAGTTTGGATGATGCGTCAAGCAGGACGTTATTTGCCTGAATATCGCGAAACACGTGCCAAAGCGGGTGATTTCCTTTCCTTGTGCAAAAATAATGATTTTGCATGTGAAGTCACTTTACAACCTTTGCGTCGTTATGACTTGGATGCAGCCATTCTATTTTCAGATATTTTAACTGTGCCGGATGCTTTGGGGCTAGGTCTGTATTTTGAAGCGGGTGAAGGTCCGAAGTTCCACAAAACCATTCGTACCGAACAAGATGTAGCGAATTTACCCAACTTCAATGCCAAATCTGATCTAGATTATGTGATGAATGCTGTAACCACCATTCGTTCAGCATTAGGTGGACAAGTTCCCTTGATTGGTTTTTCGGGTAGTCCTTGGACGCTTGCAACATATATGGTTGAAGGGGGATCAAGTAAGGATTTCCGTTACACCAAAAATATGATGTATGCCCAACCTGAAGTGTTACACGCTTTGCTTGATCGATTGGCTCTTGCCGTGATTGATTATTTAAATGCGCAAATTGATGCCGGTGCACAAGCCATTCAGATTTTTGACAGTTGGGGTGGAGCGCTTGCACATCGTGAATATATTGAATTTTCATTGAACTACATGCAGAAAATTGTTGCAGGTTTAAAACGTGAAAATGAAGGTCGTCAAGTACCGGTGATTTTATTTACCAAAGGTGGCGGTCAGTGGATCGAGCCGATGCTGGCAACGGGTGCAGATGCCTTAGGTCTGGATTGGACTACACCATTGAATGTGGCACGTCAAACTGTTAATGGTCGTGCTGCTTTGCAAGGTAACCTAGATCCAGCCACTTTATATGGCACACCAGCATCCATTGAAAAAGCAACCAAAGCCATGCTTGACGATGCTTATGCGGGTGGTGAAAAAACCGGTTATATCGCTAACTTGGGTCATGGTATTACCCAATGGGTAGATCCTGCGAATCCTAAAGTATTTATTGATACCGTGCATGAATATAGCGCCAAATATCTTTAAGTATCTGTGAGTAAACTCATTTTTTAGGATTCAACCTTGATCAGTCTTTTTAAATCATGTTTTGAGTTCTCATTTAAGGCAGCTTCGGCTGCCTTATTTGGGATTTTACTGCTGATTGCTTTTGTATTCACAGCATCCATGGGTAGTCAGGAGTTTTACGGTTTTTTTCGTTATGACTACTTGTTGTTTTATGCCTTAATCATTCAAGTTTGCTTGCTGTATTTAAAGCTGGAATCATGGCCAGAAGCCAAAGTCATTGCCTTGTTTCATATTATGGCGATGGGCATGGAAATTTTTCTGACTCATCCGCAAATTGCGTCATGGCAGTATCCACAGCCCGCAATATTTAAGCTTTTAACGGTGCCATTATTCGCCGGATTTATGTATTCAGCAGTGGGGAGTTTTTTTGCTCGCTCATTAAGGCTGTATCAGGTGTCGTTTGAGAAGCTGCCCAATTTTCCCAATATGATCGCTTTGGCAGTACTTTCTTATATTAATTTTATGAGCAAATTTTTTGTTCCAGATATTCGCTATTTGCTATTTGCATGGAGCGTGATTATTTTCTGGAAAACCAAAATTCGCTTTCAGCTACAACAGCATCAGATCCAACTTCCGATGTTACCCGTGCTGATGATTTTAGCTTTTATCATTTGGATTGCAGAAAATATCAGTACTTTTTACAAAATCTGGTTATACCCAAGTCAGGTCAATGCCTGGCATATGGTGGGGTGGGGCAAGTTGGGTTCTTGGTATTTATTGCTGCTTTTAAGTCTGGTTTTAGTGTTAAAAATACTTGGAAATCGTAGTGATGAAGGCATTTGGCAGTTAAAAAATAAATAATTTCAGGTGCGTAATTAGTAATCGATATCTTTAGTATAAATTGTTTTGCGTTATCAGAAAGATGCCGTTATCTTACAGAGGTGTAATAAAATTTACACAATTGTGAATAATTAAAAACACTCGGATAAGAAACTCTGGAGAATAACCATGTTGAAAAAATTAGCTTTAGCTGCAGTTGTAGCCCTCGGTTCTACAGCAGCATTTGCGGATAAAGATGTTGGTTGTGGTATCGGTTCTCAAGTATGGGCAGGTAAATCAGGTAAGGGGCCTAAAATTCTTGCTGCAACCACAAATGGCCTTTTTGCAAACCAGTTATTCGGTATCACTTTTGGTACTTTAGGTTGTAGCGGTACCGGTACCATTACTGCACAGGCAGTGACGTTTACCAATGAAAATGCTGAAACTTTAGCGCGTGACATGGCTGTAGGTCAGGGTGAAAGCTTAAATGTACTTGCTGAACTTCTAAACATTCAATCTCAAGATAAAGCCCGTTTCTTCGCTGTATCTAAACAAAACTTCTCTGAAATTTATTCGGCAGAAAATCAAGACTCTTTGCAAGTTCTTGCAGCTTTACAGGCTGTGATGGCTAAAGATGACGTGCTTAAAGCATATGTATAATTGTTGAGCACAAAACCCTGTCTTTGACAGGGTTTTTCTTATTGAATAAATGATAAATAAAAGATTTGAATGAAACCAATTGCGTTAGTTTTTGCTTTAATGTCCTCACCTGTTGCCTATTCAGCAACAAGCTCCCAAACTGCTCAACCCTATATAGAACGTGCAGAACAGCAAAAACTAGACCAAGACATCACTTGGCAAAGGCTGATGTATGCCAATGCAAAAGGTCAAAGTGAAGTTAATTATTCAGGCTATTTTCTGGCATCTGAAGGAAAGGCTGATTTAAAGCAAGAGTTACACGCAAATATTCAAGCCCTATTCCAATTTGCAGAACCGAATCAGTCGGTACGTTGTCGCTTTCCTGCACGTAGTCATTGGTTAATACAGCAACTGCATATTCAAGAACAGCAACTGCCTACAGTAACCTGTCCAGAATTGGATGATTGGATTGGACAAATTAAACCCTATAAAGCCACGCTCATTTACGCGACCGACTTTATGGGTAATCCAAGTTCGATGTTTGGGCATACCTTATTGCGTCTAGACCCAAAAGATCAAAAGCAACTCAATTTAGTTTCGTATGCGGTAAATTATGCTGCCACGGTCACCAGTGGTGAAGGTTGGTCTTTTGCATGGAATGGCTTAACAGGGCAGTACCCCGGTGAATATTCCTTAATGCCTTATTACCGTAAGGTGAAAGAATATGGTGACTTGGAAAGCCGTGATTTGTGGGAATATGAACTCAACTTAAGTCCCGACGAAACCCGATTTTTAGTCGAACATATTTGGGAAATGAAACATGCGACTTTTCCCTATTATTTTGTTAGTGATAACTGTGCTTATCGTCTATTGGGTTTGATTGATCTGGTTCGTCCAGCGCTTAATTTAAAACAACAATTTAAAGTGGCATCAATCCCTGTTGAAACCATTAAAGCCATTGAACAGCAAGGCTTGGTCAAAGATACGGTCTATCGTCCTGCCTTAGAAACTCAGTTGCTATCTCAAGTGAAGCAGCATGGTAAGAGCTTAGCTAAAGTTGCGCATGAAGTCGCTTTTGCTGAAATAAAAGACATACCGACGATTTTAGAACAGTATCAGGGACGAGATCGCGCCAAAATTTTAGAAATGGCCTATGATGACTTATATCTTCAGTTTATCGGACATAAAGTTGAACCGAGTTTTGCACAGCCACGCTTACGTCAGTTATTGAGTTTGCGCAGTCAAATTGATTTGGAAAAACAGCGCCAAGAACCTGTACGACCGAAAGTGAATCCAACTCAAGCGCATGATGCGCGTCATTTTTCAGTCAATATGGGCGAAATTCAGGGTGAAAAAATTATCGAGCTGGGGCACCGTCAGGCTTATCACGACCTGATTGATCCGCAAGGGGGCTTCCGAACAGGTACACAGTTGCTGTTCTGGAATGGTTCAATTCAATATCGTGAAGATGAGTTAAAGCTGAATCATTTCGACTTTCTTTCGGTGAATTCTTATAACCCGATTACGCCGTTTAAAACACCACTGAGTTGGGGTTTTAATTTGGGTTGGCAACAGGAAGCATTAGAGCAGGCTGGGCAATTTAGTGAACATGAGCAACATGGCGTAGCCAATTTAAAAGTGCAAATGGGCTATAGCTATGCCGATCAAACACGTGAACATTTATGTTATGCGCAAATTCAAAATCATATTCAAGCCGGCAAGGCATTGCATGATGGTTGGCGTATAGGAATGGGACCCACCATAGGTTGTCAGAATATTTGGTCAGATAAAATCAATAGCTTAATACAAGTGGAATTACCGTATTGGCAAGATTCACAGCAATGGCAATTAGGGCTAAATACTCAACTGCAATATGTATTGAATCATCAGAATGCAATTCGTTTCAATTGGCAATATCAACAACAAGATAGCAAAGACTGGATGAAAACCAGTGTGGGATATGTACGATTCTTTTAGAGCAAAATATCTAATAAATGCAAGTTTTTTCTCATTATTTATATAAAACAACTATTGGTTCACAAAGTAATTTTTATCATTATTTGTTATATTAATAAACTAATTATCTCCCTCTCTTTAAAGTTCTTGGAATCAATTGTATGAATAATGAATGTATGGCCATGCTGGCTGAGCAATGGGAACATATATGTCAAAATTATTCATCCGATGATTTACTGCATGCTTTTCAATTTATACAAGATCACTCGCTAATTTTGGTTGAAGAATTTTATAAAAAAATGCTGGTTGAGAAAGAATCTGCGGAATTTTTCTCAGATGATCTGATTCAACAACGCTTGCTTGACACACTGAATGCATGGCTACTTGAAAGTTTTAGTGTCGGCATTAATAAACGCTATCTCGAAGCTGTGCAAAAACAGCATATGGTTGGACATGTGCATGCACGTGTGGGCATTCCATCGTGGTTAATCATGCGCGGTGTATGTGAGATTGAACGCAAAGTATTTGAACTGATGGCTCAAAAGCCACAACACGATATGATCACCACTTGCAGTTATATTGTCCAAATCATGGGCTTTTCAACTGAAATCATGTGCCGCTCATACGAAGCCAAAACCGCAGTCAATCAAGAGATTAAACACAGTTATCGACTGTTTTCCGCAATGCAGGATGTGGCGGTACAAAAAGATAAACAACGCAGTTCATTACTCGATTGGGAAAATGAACTGATGTTTAAAGTCTTTTCAGGCAATGCCGGTTTTCATCACCCAATATTGTCTAAATCTGAATTTGGCTTGTGGTTTATTCATAAAGCATCGTATGCCTTTACTGGTTCTGATCAGGTGCAATTGATCATTGATCGTATTTATCAGGTCGATCAGCTCAATACTGCCGTGATTCAATGCACGCAAAAAGATGAAATCTTGGGACTGATTCAGCAGGTTCGTGATTTAAACCGTGAAATTCAATTGTTGGTCGATCAATTGTTTCAAGTGTCTGAGTATATTGAATCGGGCAATGATTCACTGACTCAACTGTTAAATCGTCGCTATTTAAATACCATTATTTCACGTGAAATTACATTCTCACGTCAAAATCGAACGCCGCTGTCTTTGCTCGCGATTGATGCGGATTTCTTTAAATCCATTAATGATAAGTTTGGACATGCAGCAGGGGATTTGGCACTGAAGTTTATTGCTGAAGCCTTGCAAAAATACAGCCAAGGCAGTGATTATGCTTTCCGTGTAGGCGGTGAAGAATTCCTATTGTTATTGGTCGACACTGATGTGAAACGTGCCTTGAATATTGCAGAAAGTATTCGTAAATATGTAGAAAATGGCATGATTACGAGCAGTCAGGGACAACAGTTTAGATTCACCGTGAGTATCGGCTGTGTGCTTTATAATGGTCATCCAGATTATCAAAAATTCCTGGATACAGCAGATACAGCACTGTATGCAGCTAAAAATAGCGGTCGAAATCGTGTCTATTTGGCTAAAAACGAGTTGCAGGTTGCTGTTGCTAACACAGCAGAGTCTGTACAACTCTAACAAAAGCATTAAATATTGGACTGCTTCATCCAGTCTTGGATTTTTTTGCGCTACATATTCGGGATAGGTTTTGGCTTCATCCCATTTTTGTTTAATTTTTTTTTGCTGCCACTTTGACAAAATCTATTGTTTGATACAGTAATTCTTTACGATCATGTGTGCTATTTAAGCTTTTTTATCACTAAGCATAGAGCCTTTATATTTCCCTCACCGTTATGATTGGTATAGCGACGTGCAGGGATATAACCCATCTGAAAAAATTGCGTGCTATATCTGCACCGACAAAATCGTTCTGTTGTAAATAGCCTAAGAAATCTGATAAATTTTTTTGCTAATAATCTAAGATAGATGACGAGCGAAGAGAGAATGGTTCGAGTAATGACATGTACTGAGCTTGTGAGTTTGCTACTGCTTTAAAATTTTTATAAAAGCACGAAAGAAATAAGAAAACCTGTATACACAGGTTTAGGCTTCAACCACGACAAAATATTTTCTAACGGCTTCAACGACTTGAAATTTTCCAGTAAAGCCGGGCGGGATAATGCCAGCTTCACCCGCTTTAATTTCGACAAAATTCTGCGTGTTGGCATCATGCAAGCGTACCAGACCTTCAATCACCTGAAAGAATTCCTGTTTGTTGGCAGCAAATTGAATATTCCATGCACCCACTTCACAGATCCAGATGCCACAGTTCATATTGGGATGTTCATATAAACTTTGGGTTATGCGTTTAGGGTTGCCTGCAACCAGACGGTCGGGACGGGGATAATCAAGCGTTGCTTCACTCTGAGTTAAACCGTGACCTGCTAACCAAATAGATGACATGACTTATCCTTTAAGTTAAAAGTTGCATAAATGCAAGAAGTTAAAGCATATATAAAAAGCCCCGAACAATCGGGGCTTTTTAAAATCTGAAAATCTTAGAGGCTTTCAGGTAAAGCAGTCAAGAATTCACGACGTTCATCTTTATTGGTTTTGAAATCACCAACAAAAGAAACAGTACGTGTGGTTGATTCCTGTTTGCCTACACCGCGCATCATCATACACATATGTGCAGAATCAATCATTACTGCAACACCACGTGCTTTAGTCACTTCAGCCACAGCTTCAGCAATTTGCTGAGTCAGGTTTTCCTGAATTTGCAAACGACGCGCAAACATTTCGGTAATGCGGGCAAATTTAGATAAACCTAAAACATTACCTTCCGGTAAATAAGCAATATGCACACGACCGTAGAAAGGCAATAAATGATGTTCGCATAAAGAATAAAATTCAATATTCTTCACTAAAACCATTTCACGGTTGTCAGAAGGGAAGACCGCACTATTGGTCACTTCTTCTAAAGTTTTGCTATATCCAGACGTTAAATACGAAAAAGCTTTAGCAGCACGCATTGGCGTATCTTTTAGACCAGGACGATTAAGATCTTCACCAACGGCAGTCAGAATGTTGGCGTAGGATTGCTGCATAGACATAAGACGTGTTCACTTACACTGATATCGAACAAGGACGGCATTGTAGCAGAAAACCGCTACAATGCCCTGTTTTGGGGAAAAATTCCGATTACTGTTTAAATTTAGGGTTCTTTTCCGCACGTTTTAGCAAGACTAAAACCGCACCGGTGCCACCCTGTTTTTCAGGCGCACTGACAAACGCTAAAACATCACGGTGTTGACGAAGCCAGCCATTCACATAGGTTTTTAAAATGGCTTCCGGACCTTTGCCGTGTACAATTTTAATGACATTCTGATTTTCATCTTTTGCCATTTGAATGATCTGTAATACCGCAGCTCGCGCATCTTCAACCGTACAACCATGCAGGTCAACCGCTTCAAACCAGCGCAGGTTGCCGGCTTTTAAATCTTCAAACACTTTGTGCTGTAAAGTACCAATGCGATAGCTTAATGTAGCTTGACTGGCAACAGGATTCAGCATGGCTTGCGTATCCGAAAGCTCTGCATTGTCAGTTTGCATGGGACCGGTTGCTGCTGCACGTTTTGCTAAAGTTTGCGCATCAATTTTTTTCTTTTTGTCCTTTTCAATCTTTGCAATATTGCCGGTGTCCATTTTTTTGACACCTTGCATTGATTTTTGGAACAGATCGAAATCATCTTCCGGTTCTTGCTCAAGCTGATTTTTAGGCTCAGGCTGTTTTGCAATGGCAGTCGAATGCGGATTGGTGATTTGCTTTTTAAAGGCTTTCAGTAAGTCGAACTGACCTTTAGAAAGTGAAGAATCATGTTTACTCATAATCTCAATTATTCATTAAACAGTTTCAGGTTGACCAAATAATGCAGTGAATGCATGATCTGGGCGAGGCTGTTTCATAAAACTTTCACCCACAAGGAAGGCATGAATGTCATGCTCTTGCATCATGTGGACATCATTTGGTGTGGAAATACCACTTTCAGTCACCAGTAAACGTGAAGGCTCAAGTAATTTTTTCAAACGTAAAGATGTATTTAAATCGACGTCAAATGTTTTTAAATTACGGTTATTCACGCCTAACAGACAACGCTCTGAAAGTTGCATAGCACGTTCAAGCTCATGTTCATCATGAACTTCAACCAATACATCTAAATTGTGTTCAAATGCGGTTTTAGACATTTCTTCCAGTTGCTGGTCAGACAGACACGCGACAATCAGAAGAATACAATCTGCATGCAAGGCACGTGCTTCAATCACGCCATAAGGATCGATCAGGAAATCCTTGCGTAGGGCAGGAAGGGCACAGTGTGAACGTGCAATGGCAATATTTTCATCTGCACCTTGGAAAAAATCCACATCCGTGAGGACAGATAAACAGGCTGCACCAGCTTGCTCATATTGCTGTGCAATTTCAGCAGGATTAAAGTTTTCACGAATCACGCCTTTAGACGGTGATGCTTTTTTAATTTCAGCAATCACTCCCGGGCGTTTACTTAACAGGCTTTGTGCAAAACCACGCACAGGTGTCGCTGCCTGCGCGAGTTCTTCCACATCTTTTAAGCTATGTTGCTTTAAACGTGCAGCAAATTCGACCTGCTTACGGTCAACAATTTTACCTAAAATCGTATTTGCGATATCTAGCATGACAATATTTCCTGTATAGCCTTAAGCTTCGTATTCTTTGAGGGTTTTGGTGAATTCAGACAAAACGCTCATTTTTTCTAAAGCTTGTCCACCGTAAATAATGTCATGTGCCAATGCCACACCTTGTTTATAGCTTGTGGTTAAGCCGGAGACATAAATGCCTGCACCTGCATTGAGTGCAATCATGTTGGCAGCTTTTTCACCTTTTGCTGATTTTTTTTTGCCTAAAGCATCTTTAATTAAAGCCAGACTTTCAGCTGAATCTTCAACAATCAAACCGGTTAAAGTCTGTGATTCAATGTCGACATCTTCAGGGTTAATCATCCATTCCGTGATTTCACCATCTTTCAGTTCTGACACATAAGTTGAAGATGCCAGACTGATTTCATCCAAACCATCTTTAGAATGCACCACCATGACGTGTTCAGCGCCGAGTTGTTTCATCACTTCGGCAATCGGGCGGCACAGTTCATTCGAGAATACACCGAGCACAAAACGCTTTACTCCAGCCGGATTGGTCAGCGGGCCAAGCAAGTTGAAAATACTTCGAATACCCAGTTCTTGACGTGGACCAATCGCATATTTCATGGCCTTGTGATGATTGGGTGCAAATAGGAAACCGACCCCCATTTCACGGATACAGCGTTCAGTTTGCTGCATATTCAGGTTCAGATTAATGCCTGCTTTTTCCAGCAAGTCAGATGAACCTGATTTGGAAGACACCCCACGGTTACCGTGCTTGGCAATCGTTGCACCGGCAGTAGCAATAACAAAACTGGATGCGGTAGAGACATTAAACAGGTTTTGACCGTCACCACCCGTACCCACAATATCGACCAAATGTGGAATATCGCTGACATCAATTTTAATCGCAAATTCACGCATCACACGAGCGGCCGCGGTAATTTCGTCAATGCTTTCGCCTTTTAAGCGTAAGCCCATCATCAGTGCACCGATTTGAGCATCAGTTGCTTCACCGGACATGATGCTACGCATCACATCTTCCATTTGCGGCTGAGTCAGGTGAATCTGTTTGGTAATATTATTTAAAGCTTGTTGAATATTCATTGTGTTCACTATGCATAAATTTCTAAGAAGTTTTGGAAGATTTGATGACCATGCTGGCTCAAAATCGATTCAGGATGGAACTGCACGCCTTCGACGGCTAATGTCTTATGTTTTACACCCATGATTTCTTCCATGCTGCCATCGGCTTCATTGGTCCAACAGGTCACTTCTAAACAATCTGGCACCGTCGCCTGATCAATCACCAGTGAATGATAGCGCGTTGCCGAAAATGGAGAAGGCAGGTTGCTGAAAATGCCTTTGTTGCTGTGATACATATCGGACAAACGACCGTGCATGACGTTCTTTGCGCGAATAATATCGCCACCAAAAGCTTGTCCAATGGCTTGATGACCTAAACACACGCCAAGCAATGGAATTTTGCCTGCAAAGTGCTGAATCGCGGGAATCGAAATTCCTGCTTCACTTGGTGAACAAGGGCCAGGACCAATCACCAAATACTTGGGTTGCCATCGCTCGATATCTTCCAATGTCACGGCATCATTACGGACAACTTTTACCTCTTGATTTAACTCACCAAAATATTGGACGATGTTATAGGTAAAAGAGTCATAGTTGTCGATCATTAAAAGCATGAGCTAACCTATTGAAATTTACGCACTTATATGTGCTCGAATAGTCCAGGAATACTCGCAGGATTGCTGTTTTTAATGGCCCGCCTGATATAAAAGAGGCGAATAAAAACAAGTCAAACATGGAGTGCGAATAATCATAGCAAAAAATAAGCATTTTCTGCTGAACTATTTCTATGATAATGATTTTAGAGGAATCACAGGATCAAAATAAGCTGATTTATTTACATTTTGTCTTGAATGAAATTCATCGCTGTTTATTTCCACCATTGAAACCACTTTCAAATAATATGGAGGCTTTATTTAGATTTAAAAGCAATCAATGAGGCTATGAAATTGAATTTAAGTAATAGGCTAACGATAAGTAAGTTTTATTGGTATTAAATTTTGATCAGTTGAAGCTGAACTTAATAAAGAAGCATAAATAGAAGAAAATGAGATCTAAGCTTAATCACCAAAATGGCGCACAGCCTTTCTTTATTCAAGTGCTGAAAAAATCTGCTAGTGAAACTGTCTTGAATATAAAATCGTGAAAAAATAATAAGATAACTTCATTCTAAATTTAAATTTATAGAAGGGATTAAAATTAAATAGTTGAAATATTAAGTAATTAAATCATCGACATGGATGAAAATTGATTTTTAAGTATTTATTTTAATCGGATGCAAAGAAAATTGAACCAAATAGATGGAAACAAGGCTCATTTACAACTTTTAAAAATAAATTCGCACCATTTTGATACACTGAAAGCGGCTTTTTAAGCAAAAGTAATTAAGAGTGTTTGAATATGGTGCATTTACATTTGCACACAGTATAATAGCGTCAAACTAAAGTATCTAAATCTTCTATTCTGATAAAGAATTCAATATTTTATCTTTGTTTTTTAAAGTTGGTACGGGATTTGCTTTATAACTGCCAACTACTAACACGCACTTAACAGGTGCAACAAAAAATCATCGGAGCACAATGAGCATGGCGAACAAGGTCCTTCAACTCATCCAAGAAAGTGGCGCAAAATGGGTCGATTTTCGCTTTACTGATACTAAGGGTAAAGAGCAACACGTAACTTACCCAGCAGATACGATTGACGAAGATACATTTGAAGACGGTAAAATGTTTGATGGTTCTTCAATTGCCGGTTGGAAAGGCATCGAAGCATCTGACATGATTTTACGTCCAGATCCTGCAACATGCTTCCTTGACCCGTTCTTTGCTGAAGCAACGGTTGTCGTAACTTGTGACGTGATCGAGCCTTCAACTGGTCAAGGTTACGACCGTGACCCACGTTCAATTGCTCGCCGTGCAGAAGAATATTTAAAATCTACTGGTATCGGTGATACTGCATTCTTTGGTCCAGAACCAGAATTCTTCGTATTTGACGAAGTAAAATGGGAAATCGATATGTCTGGCGCGCGCCATACATTAATCGCTGAAGAAGCTGCATGGTCAACCAACAAAGACTACGAAGGTGGTAACTCTGGTCACCGTCCACGTGTTAAAGGCGGTTACTTCCCAGTTCCTCCTGTAGATTCTTCACATGACATGCGTGCAGAAATGTGTGCAAAAATCGAAGACATCATGGGCCCTGGTCGTGTAGAAGTACATCACCACGAAGTTGCATCTTGCCAGTTAGAAATTGGTGTGAGCTTCAACACCATGGTTCGTAAAGCGGATGAAGTTCAACAGTTCAAATATGCAGTTTGGAACGTTGCGCATCAATACGCTAAAACTGCAACCTTTATGCCTAAACCAATGGTTGGCGATAACGGTTCTGGTATGCACGTTCACATGTCTATCTCTAAAGATGGCAAGAACTTGTTTGCTGGTGATGAATATGCAGGCTTGTCAGAAATGGCGTTGTACTTCATTGGCGGTGTGATCAAACATGCTCGTTCATTGAATGCAATCACAAACCCTTCTACAAACTCGTACAAGCGTTTGGTTCCGCATTATGAAGCGCCGATTATGCTTGCTTACTCAGCACGTAACCGTTCTGCTTCGATTCGTATTCCATACGTGTCTAGCCCTAAAGGCAAACGTATTGAAGCACGTTTCCCAGATCCAATGATGAACCCGTACTTAGGTTTCGCAGCATTGTTGATGGCTGGTCTTGACGGTATTCAAAACAAGATCCACCCAGGTGAAGCTGCTGATAAAAACTTGTATGATCTTCCTCCTGAAGAAGAAGCGAAAATCCCAACAGTTGCTCATAACCTAGAAATGGCGCTTGAAGCACTTGAAGCTGATCATGACTACTTGTTAAAAGGTGGCGTGTTCACGAAAGAAATGCTTAATGCATATATCGAACTTAAAACTGAAGAAGTACGTCGTCTTAACACGACTACTCACCCAGTTGAGTTTGATATGTATTACAGCCTATAATTCTTTCGCGAATTTAAGCTTTAAAAACCCGCTCATGTAGCGGGTTTTTTTGTATCATTGTTTTTGAAACTCATTATTGTAAATATTATGGCGCAACGTAAAAAACATACCGGATTTTTCCCTTGGATTGATCCGCAAGAACATGACAAAGGCTTTAAACTGAATTTTTCTGAAGTGACCTATATGGAAATAGGGCGAACTATAGAAGGCTATAAGCAAGCAGAATTTGTAGAGCTGCGTCATCCAGAATTGGCACTGGATTTTGATTATCCGCAAAGTTTTTATATCAGCGCTGAAGGTTTGGTTTTAATTAAAACCCCACAAGGCAAATATGAAGTGATTGCCAAAACAGATAATTGTTAATCGCATTTGATTGGATATGATAGGGAAACGGTGACGGCTGAGTTAACATCGGTTATTGCTAACATGATGTATATATGAGATTAAAATCAATCAACCTAAATGAGCAGGGGACTTATGCAAAACAAGCGAGCATGTAAACGACAGGATAAACAGATTCCTGCTGAATTACGTGAATGGTTGTATGCATCGGGTTCACTCACGCAGCAACTGACAGATTTAGCCGATGGAGAGTTTAAAGTACAGCCGATCCAAGAGCATTTTTTGCGTTTAAACTTTGCCGACAGCCAGTGGATGAACATGCCGCATCAGCATACCTCATGGGTGCGTGAAAGCTATTTATATGGCTGTGAAGATCAGCCTTGGGTCAAAGCGAAAAGTATCTTTCCGATTTTAAGTTTGCAATCTCGTGCACGTATTTTTCAGCATATTGGCAAAAAGCCAATTGGCTGGTTCTTGTTTCAACGCACTAATCCAGATTGCGAGCGCCGTGTGATTCTGCTTGAAGATGGCTGGACACGGCAAAGTTGCTATACTTGGCATGGTTGTAAATTTATTGTTCAAGAGACTTTTTTGCCTGCATTTGAACAATTTATTCAGCAAAATACTTCACAATAAAACATTGAACAGAAATCTGGTTAAGGACAGTCATGGACATTGCGCAACAAACTACATGGCGTGAGCGTTTAGCAGCGTATTACTATTTATGTCGTTTTGATAAACCAATTGGCACAGAGTTGGTGTTTTGGCCAACCATGTGGGCATTGTGGATTGCAGCCAAAGGCATGCCCGACTTAAAGATACTGTTGCTGATGATCTTGGGTGTGGTTTTTATGCGTGCAGCGGGCTGTGCCATAAATGACTTTGCAGACCGTAAAGTGGATGGCGCTGTTGCCAGAACCAAAGATCGACCTTTAGCGACAGGGGTAATTAAGCCGATAGAAGCCATTGGGGTATTTTTAATTCTTGTTGCTACCAGTGCCTGCCTGTTGTTCTTCTTGCCGATAGAAACCTTTTACTGGTCATTTGGTGCCTTGTTTTTAGCCTTTATATATCCCTTCATGAAGCGCTATACCCACTTGCCGCAAGTGTTTTTGGGTGCTGCATTTTCATGGTCCATTCCAATAGCATATACCGCAGTCGGACAAACACCTGATCTGACCTGTTGGCTTTTGTACTTTGGTAATTTAGCGTGGACGGTGGCTTATGATACCCAATATGCGATTACTGACCGCGAATATGATTTAAAAATTGGAGTGAAATCGACTGCGATTTTATTCGGAAAATACGACATCGAAATCATCTCGCTATTACAAGTAGCAAGTGTGTTGTTGATTGGTGCAGCTTTGTTTCGAGAGGCTTTACTTGTACCTTTTGGATTAATGGCTTTGCTCGTGGTAGTGGCTGACTTTATTTATCAGTGGACAAAAACCAGGGACGGAAATCCCCAACTCTGCTTTTGGGCATTCCGTCATAACCGGTGGGTGGGGCTGATTATCTTTGCCGGGATCTTTATTGCACTGCTTTAATGATGAGTTGGTCTGAAAGTTGGATTTTATAAAAAGCATCTACTAAATTATATTTAGCCAGATGCTTTTTTTTATGCTTGATTAAAATGTCATGGTGCGGACATACAGCAAAATAAAAAAAGGTGTATGAGATTCGAATAACACCGCTTTGTGCAAATTATCCCATCCATCACAAGCATAGTGAGTTGTGTTTGGAGGGTGCCAGTTTTTCTCAGATTAAACTGGATTTCATTGCACTGATTGTTTTAGCGTTGATTACGCTACCTTTAGCGGCTTGGCTATTTAGAAATAGACTTTCATAAATGGCTTGTTAAAGAATATCTTTATGCAGTTGTCTGACATTTGGAATTTCAGTGTAGCGTAATACGCGATATCCCGCTTCATGCAGCATATGGTCGCGAAATCTATCTTCTTCAACTTTGTATAAATGGGTTGGGTCATCTAACTCAATAATTACTAAAACTTGCAGCGATTCATTGAGTAAAACGAAGTCGGTCACTTTGCGATTGAACTGATTGCGAATTTTAAGATTATGACTGGTAATTAACGCACTAAAGGCAACTTGTGCCAAAACATGATATTGAGGAAAGGCTTCTTTTAAGCGAACGTACATTCTGCATTCATAAGGCGTAATGACACGTTTGGGATAAAACTTCTTTTTGGTTTTGAAATATTGCTGAGCACACAGGATGATCAATGCAAGACTGGCAATAATACCTATCACAAGAAAGGTAGATGAACTGGAATTAAACACGATACGAATCTACAGATAAGAAAAAACCCACTCAAGTAGAGTGGGTTTTTAGAATTTGGCTCTCCAACCTGGGCTCGAACCAGGGACCTGCGGATTAACAGTCCGTCGCTCTACCGACTGAGCTATTGGAGAATCTGATACGCATTCTATGTATCTAAGCTGAAGGGGTCAAGGGCTTGTGCTTAAAAAAACCATGAAAATGAATTGAATGTTTTAAAAATAAACTTATTGCCTATTATTTAAGTGATTTTATGAGGTCTATATAATTTTCTTTACTTTGTAAGGGGTGTGCTTTACGGCATTCGTTGATCAATTGCATCAGCTCGGCTTGGGTAAGCTCAGGCTTGAGTTGTTGTTGAATGTGTTTTAAAACCTCAGGGTTCTTTTGGGGTAAATTACGGGTGCAATGAAATAAGCGTTCATACATGAGCGCGGAAGCCTGCTTTTTATTTTCAGAATTTTGACTGCATTGAAACACTGCGAACATGACAACAATCAAAATAATCCAAAAAATGAGAGATTTTAACCAGGTTGCATTCATGGCGGCTTATTAAAATATTTTTATTAGAATTAACATAACCAAATTTTAATAAGCGAACAATAGATAGGGGAATGATCTAGGATTTAAATCAAGCGTGCTGATGAAAGATAAGAGATTAAAAAGTATCTGTTGCATGAGAAGTAAATAAAAAATTAGGGGATAAAAAAGCCCACTGCATGATGAGTGGGCTTTTTAGAATCTTGGCTCTTCCACCTGGGCTCGAACCAGGGACCTGCGGATTAACAGTCCGTCGCTCTACCAACTGAGCTATGGAAGAATAGATGGCTCTCCAACCTGGGCTCGAACCAGGGACCTGCGGATTAACAGTCCGTCGCTCTACCGACTGAGCTATTGGAGAATCTGATGCGCATTTTAGGGATGAAAACCCAAGTCGTCAACACGTAAATATAAAGAAATGAATCATTTGCCTTATAATTATGCAGATATGCCCTAAAAATAAAAAAACCACCCATAAAGGGTGGTTTTTTATGCAAAAAATAAAATTTATTTTAAATCTTATTTTTCAACGCCAGCTTCTTGGCCAGCATATTTAGCATTTGCATAATCCCAGTTTACCAAGCTTTCTAGGAAAGTTTTGATGTAAGCAGGACGTGCATTACGGTAGTCGATGTAGTAAGCATGTTCCCAAACGTCAATCGTCAACACTGCAACTTTACCGTGAGCAAGTGGGGTGTCAGCATTTGAAGTTTTAAGAATAGAAAGGTTGCCATTTACTTCGTCAGCGACTAACCAAGCCCAACCTGAACCGAATTGAGTTGTTGCAGCAGCAGCAAATTCTTCAGCAAATTTTTCATAAGAACCGAAAGCTTCATCAATTTTGGCAGCTAAAGCACCAGTCGCTTTACCACCACCGTTTTTAGCCATACAGTTCCAGTAGAATGTATGGTTCCAAACTTGAGCAGCGTTGTTGAATACGCCAACTTTAGCAGCATCACCAGCAGCAGCTTTAATGATTTCTTCTAATGTTTTACCTTCAAGGTCAGTACCCTTGATCAGGTTGTTCAAGTTTACAACGTAAGTGTTGTGGTGTTTGTCGTGATGGTATTCTAAAGTTTCTTTGCTGATATGTGGAGCAAGATCTTCATAACCGTATGGAAGTGCCGGTAAAGTAATCGTTGTCATGTTTTCAATTCCTTGCGTTTTGCTGGGTTTTGACATTAAGTGGCCTTATTGTAATGGATTCTTTGCCTAAATTGCGCATTGCTTATAAATAACAATACAGAATAAAGCCTGAATTTATACGTATAAAGAAAATGTCAAACCGTCAAATTAAGATCAGGGTTTGTTGACACTTCATCTATGTTTGCGACAAGCATATTTTTTAGCTGATATGAGGCACGGAGCAGGATTTTTAGTCACTCTAAATGACTGCTTCGTAACGATAGAGCAGCAAAAAATATGCTCGTCCCATAGGGCTGTGGCTAAAATTATCTCAGATTTCGTTATGAAACTTGAAAATAGTCGCGCTATTATCTTCGTTTCATGCCTCATCTGCTCAATTTTAGCCTACAGCGCAAGCCATTTATGAAATGTAAACAGACCCTAAATCGGATTGTTTAATTCGAAGTAACTATACTCAATATCGAACTGTTCTGAAATAGCTTTTGCAAGGCGTTGTACGCCATAACGCTCGGTGGCATGATGTCCGCAAGCGTAATAATGCACATTCAATTCTTTGGCTTCATAATAGGTACGCTCACTGACTTCACCAGAAATGTAAGCATCACAATTTTGCTCAGCCGCTTTGCCAATAAAATCTTGCGCACCACCGGTACAGAAACCGATTTTTTGGATTGATGTTTTATCAGCAGCAAGATGAATGGCATTAAAATCTAAACGCTGCGACACATACAGCTTAAAATCTTCAGCAGATACGGGTTGTTTTAAATAACCAATATTACCAATCGGGTTACGTTCGCTTGGATCTAAAGCTTCGATATTTTCTAGTGCTAAAATATCCGCAATCGCCGCATTATTACCTAAAGTAGGGTGACTATCTAAAGGTAAGTGATAACCCACCAATGAAATATCATGTTGAATTAAACTTTTTATACGTTTGCCGCGCATGCCGGTAATCGGGTAGGGTTCGCCTTTCCAGAAGTAGCCGTGATGGACCAATAGCAAATCAGCACCTTGTTCAATAGCTGCTTCAATTGCATCTTGTGATGCAGTTACTGCACACAAGATTTTATTTACATCGGGTTTGCCTTCAATTTGCAGACCATTTGGTGCATAGTCTTTAAATTCGTGTGATTGCAGGGTTTGGTTGCACCACTGAATAATTTCGTTGAGCTTTGCCATAAATTTCTCAAAAGCCTAAATATTTAACATCATCAAAACATATTTTGAATTGTAACTAAAGCATGACAAAACTCTTGCACTATTTTTATGTTTCCTGCTGTATTTCATTTTACAATGGCGCATAAATTACTTAGTCATCAACGAATTAAAATATTGTTAGAGGAAATTAACGTGCGTCGCACATTTACATGGTTACCTTGGGTTTTACTCATTTTGGTCACGCTAGGTTTTCTTGCATGGCAACAATATCAACAGCCTAAAGCACCTGTTGCGGCTGATGGTGTGAAAATGCCGGTAGAGAAAGTAGAGCCTTTAGTCAGTACCACGAGAACAGGCGGTATTGAATCTTACAATGCTGCGGTTAAAGTTGCTGCTCCTGCAGTGGTAAATATTTTTACCACCCAGAAAGTGAAAAAAGCTGAACATCCTTTGTTAAATGATCCTGCATTTCGTGAATTTTTTGGTGATGAAGTACCAGATCAATTCGGGCAGGAGCAAAATGAAAATAGCCTAGGCTCTGGTGTTATTGTTCGTTCGGATGGTTACATCTTGACCAATAATCATGTGATTGCACAGGCTGATCAAATTGTAGTGGGATTGAATGATGGGCGTCGTGCTGTAGCAAAAATTATTGGTACAGATCCTGATTCTGATCTTGCCGTGATTAAGATTGAACTCGACAAGCTGCCGGTTTTGCCTTTTAAACTCAGTGCTAATGAAGTGGGGGATGTTGTTCTTGCCATTGGTAATCCATTTGGTGTGGGGCAAACCGTCACTCAGGGGATTATTTCTGCCACCAATCGTTCGGATTTGGGTATCAACACTTATGAAGACTTCATTCAAACCGATGCTGCCATTAATCCGGGTAACTCGGGTGGTGCGCTGATTGACGTTGCGGGTAATTTGATTGGTGTGAACACGGCTATTTTCTCTCAATCAGGTGGTTCATTGGGTATTGGCTTTGCTATCCCGGCGAAGGTCTGTCAGCAAATCCTGAATTCAATTTTAAAAGATGGTCGCGTGGTTCGTGGCTGGTTGGGTATTAGCCTAATGCCAGTGCAACAGGAAAACATTCTTGAACCTAAGCAAACAGGTGTTGTGGTTGCAGACGTGCTTCCTCAAGGTCCTGCAGCCAAGGCCGGAATTAAGAAAGGCGATAAAATTATTCAGGTAAATGGTGAAACCATTACTTCTGCATCGCATTTGATTAATTATGTTGCGTTGCAAGCCCCGAATAGCACGATCAAAGTTGAAGTAGTTCGAGATGATAAACCATTAACCCTGAATGTGGTGGTGACTGAACGTAAAGCACAGAATAATAATTCACAATATATTCCTTTACCTCAGTAATAAGACAATCTTTAGATTCATCCATGTTTAGATAGGGTGAATGGATTAAAAGCGCATTTAGGTGCGCTTTTTTTATTGCTTACTCATTATTTCACTACGAATTTTTATATCTCAATAAATTTATGGCTATGAACAGAGTAACTTGATATCCAGTAGATATTTGCAGATTTGATCTAAGAAAAAAGGAAATCAGGATAATTTTTTATGATGATTTAAATGGTTATAGATTATTTAGGCAAAAAAAAGCCCGCTTTAATGCTGCGGGCTTTTTCGTATTTGGCTCTCCAACCTGGGCTCGAACCAGGGACCTGCGGATTAACAGTCCGTCGCTCTACCGACTGAGCTATTGGAGAATCTGCATGCGATTATAAGGAGATTTTGTAGAGGGTCAAGCTAAAAGTGTCATGATTCCTTAATTTTTGTGCTGTATGCTTTTTATTTAGACAAATAAATCAAAAACGTTAAAAAAACTTGCACAGCCAAAATCGGCTTGTTAGATTAAATGCATAACAGAGCGTTTGAATGAAAGTTCAAACAGTGTGGATTTAAACCAACTTGCCAGCACTAAAATGGCTAAACAGGAGAAAGCGAATGCATACGCTGACGATTGCCGAAATCTTTTCAAATTTATCTTTTTATCAAGACAACTACCTTTCTATCATTCAAGATCCTGAGCGCTATCAAACTGCGGTTGAAGATGCTTATATCCAAGTGTGGCCTGTCGGTACTCAAGCCTTATATCTGGGTGACTTATTGCAGCTTTGGTTTAGCGACAAATGGTTGATTGATTCACCCTGTCAATTGTTACTAGAAAGCTATTCAAATGGTCGTAAGCAACCTTTGCAACGTGATCATGATCTGTATTTGTATCAACTGAATGGCAGCGCCTTATCTGGACGCAATAATTCGAAGGTGTGGTCAATATCGGAACAGAAGAAACTCTCTGTATCACTCGATAGCGTGTTTAAATATTTATGTATTTATAAAGCGACGTCACGTCCAGAAGTGCCTTTCCCAGAGTTAACGAAATCATTTAAATCAGCTGTCTAATGATGATCAAATGCTAAGAGCTTAAGTAACTTAACTTAAGCTCTAGTTGAGTCAACATGCTCCAAATCCAGCATTTTTTGTATTAACGAATAATCATACAAGTTGCAGTGGCATGGGCGTATAACTTGCCTTCATCATCAATCAGCTGACCTTCAGCAATGCCTAAGCTTTTACTAATATTGATGATTTTAGCCACAGCTTTAAGCTTGGTATTGAGGGGGACAGGACGGCACATTTTGACATTTAGGTCGATGGTCGTATAGCTTAGGCCTGCTTCTAGCATGGAAAACACAGCACAGCCAGTGACTGAATCTAAGACCGTTGCAGCAAAACCACCATGCACACTACCCATAGGATTGAGATGGTGATCATCTGCTTTCACAATGAAAGTCACATGCCCAAGTTCAACTTCGCTTGCTGACATGGGAATGGTTGTGGCCATGGACGGCATTGGAATGTTGCCATTACACATCTCTTGCATAATTTGTAGGCCTGAAAGATTCTTGATATTCATTGCCTGTCCTTGTTGTGTTTAACTTTTAGATTGGAACTTAAATTCTAGATGGGTGGATATTCAATCATCAATTCAAAATTGTATTATCGAAGTGTACTGAGCCTTTTGCTTACGGTTAAAGTATAAATATTAAAAATAATGATAAAAATTAGGAATAAAGATGAAAGCGAGATGTTTATGCGGTGCGACTCAATTTGAGGTAAAACTGAAGAACCATGAGGTTTGCGCCTGTCATTGCTCCATGTGCCGCCGCCAGACTGGAGGACCATTGATGACTGTAGATATACAGGATATAGATTTTATAGACCCACAGCATTTATCGGTCTTTCGTTCTTCAGATTGGGGTGAACGAGGGTTCTGTAATGCGTGTGGTACCCTAATTTTTTGGCGAACCAAAGACCATACATTTGCCAATATTAATGTATTTTCTCTAGAGCAATTACCAGGGGATCTGGATTTCAATTTAGAGATTTATGTAGATAATCAACCAGCATTCTATTCATTTAACAATCAAACTAAAAAAATGACAGAAGTTGAAGTGATTGCGATGTTTTCTAAAGACCAAGAAGAAAAATAATAATTGATGAATATGAAGAGTGTTTACTCGTTTGTATTTTTGATGAATTGAATCAGGAAAGTTTGTAGATTTAAGCTATAGATTTAATAAGTGGATTTACTTATATATATTCGATATATCTAAAGCAGATCGTTGAATAAGGATGTCCAACCATGCTGCTGAGAATCTGCATTGCAATGCTGGCTTTTGCCGCCAATTCGGTTTTATGTCGTCTGGCGCTGGCCGAACAGCAGATTGATCCCATGAGTTTTAGCTTGATTCGGGTATGTAGCGGCGCAGCTGTTTTGCTGCTGTTCTACATATTTTCTGTACAAAAAGCCAAAATACAATGGAATATTAAAAACGGTTTTTCTCTTGCGCTGTATATTGTGGCCTTTTCAATGGCTTATTTGCATATTGATGCGGGTGTAGGGGCATTGCTTTTATTTGGCACAGTACAGTTGAGTATGGTTGGCTATGGCTTATGTCATGGTGAAAAAATCAATATTCAGCGTGGTGCAGGGTTGGGTATCGCAATTCTTGGTATTTTCATTCTCCTGCTGCCGGGTGCAACTGCACCAAATTTAGTTTATGTGGCAATTATGGTGCTTTCAGGAATAGGCTGGGCTATGTACAGCATCGCGGGTAAGAATATGCAGAACCCATTGGCGAGTACGCTGGCAAATTTTGTGATGGCGATTCCTTTTGTATTGCTAGCTTATGTTGCGTTTTATACACAAAGCTTTGCAAAGCCTCAAGGTGTATTTTTAGCAGTGCTGTCAGGCGGTTTAGCATCTAGCGGTGCTTATGTGCTGTGGTATGCCATAGTGAAGCATATAGACCGTGTGACCGCCAGCACTGTGCAATTGAGTGTGCCGTGCTTAGCTATTTTGGGTGGTTCACTTTTTATTGGTGAAACAATCGGGCTAAGGATTGTTTTATCTACCGTGATTGTCTTGTTGGGAATTTTTTTGGTTATTTATACAGGTAAACATAGCGTTAAAGGCAATCACTAAGTCTTTCTTATATTGGATATAAAACTTTGTTATTAAAAAACCCGCGTTTATCGCGGGTTTTTTAAATAAGATTTAAAAAGCAGATTATTTTTCAGCAGCAATTGAAGCAATCGCAGCGTCAACGCCTTCGATTGAATCAGCAGCTTTTTTGATACGCGCTAATGCATCTACAAGTACTTCGTCAGCAGTTGCATAAGAAATACGCATGTAGCCGCCTAGACCGAATGCATCACCAGGAACAACGGCAACACCAGTTTCTTCCAATAACCATGCAGAGAATTCTGTGCAAGATTTTAAGCCTTTCGCACGAATCAATGGACGGATGTTTGCGTATGCATAGAATGCGCCATCAGCAGGTAAGCAAGTTATACCTTTGATGTCGTTCAAGCCTTTTACAACTAAATCGTGACGACGTTTGAAAGCTTCAATCATTGGCTCAAGAACGTCTTGAGGACCATTCAATGCAGCTTCAGCAGCAACTTGTGAAATAGAAGTTGGGTTTGAAGTTGATTGAGACTGGATTTTTTTCATTGCGCCAATCAATTTAGCAGGACCCGCTGCATAGCCGATACGCCAGCCAGTCATTGCATATGCTTTAGACACACCGTTAAGCACGATTACGCGGTCATAAAGGTCTGGAGCAACAGTTGCAATGTTGTAGAACTCGTCATCCCAACGGATTGGTTCGTACATGTCATCTGAAGCAACCAATACTTCTGGGTATTTACGAAGCACTTCAGCCAAAGCTTCTAATTCAGCTTTAGTGTAGATCATACCAGTCGGGTTAGATGGGCTGTTAAGCACCACTAGACGAGTTTTGTTAGTGATTGCTGCTTCTAATTGAGCGGGTGTGATTTTGAAACGTTGTTCTTCACCACATTTAACAACAACTGGAACACCTTCAGCAATGATCACCATGTCTGGATAGCTTACCCAGTATGGTGCAGGGATGATCACTTCATCACCTTTGTTTAACAAAGCAAGTGCCAAGTTAAAGAATGATTGTTTACCACCGCAAGAAACCAGGATTTGGTTTGCTGCATAGTCAAGATTATTGTCGCGTTTGAATTTTGCGATAATCGCTTTTTTAAGACCTGGAGTACCGTCAACAGCGGTATATTTGGTAAAACCGTTGTTAATCGCAGTAATTGCTGCATCTTTGATGTGTTGTGGGGTATCAAAATCTGGTTCACCTGCACCCAAACCAATTACGTTTTTACCAGCAGCTTTAAGTTCAGCAGCTTTATTGGTAACAGCAAGTGTAGGGGACGGTTTGATGGCATTGACACGATCAGAGAGACGTACGTCCACGGCAGTATTCCTTCTTATAGGGATTAAAAAATAAAAAAGCACACTATCTTAGCTTAAAAAACAGGAGAAAGGGGTGCAAGAAATATACGATATGTAAAAAATATATTTTTATGAATAATTGTTTTAATAGTTTTGGCTTTAATGGGTACGATTTTATGTTTTTATAAGAATAGAAAATAACTCAAAAAATTGAAAGTTTAGAAAAAGCTTTAACCTAAATAACGCGACTGGATGAAATAAAAAAAGTTTAAACATAAAAATGGCTACATTGAAGTAGCCATTTTTAAGATGCAATTTAAATAGAATAATTACATGAAACGAGATAAGTCTTCTTCAGGACGTGCTGTCAGTACTTCAACACCAGTTTTGGTTACTAAAAGGGTGTGTTCATATTGTGCAGATAACTTATGATCTTTAGTCACAACAGTCCATTTGTCACCTAATAATTTAGTTTGCCAAACACCAGCGTTCACCATAGGTTCGATGGTGAAAGTCATTCCTTCTTCCAGAACCATACCGGTATTCGGTTGACCGTAATGAAGGACTTGCGGTTCGTCATGGAACACAGTGCCAATACCATGACCACAATATTCACGTACGACGCTAAAGCGTTCAGATTCAACGTATTTTTGAATGGCATTACCAATGTCGCCAATGGTCGAACCGGGTTTAACCGTTGCCATGCCACGGTACATCGCTTCTTGAGCAACTTTACACAGGCGGTCAGCCAAAATGGAGGTTTCACCACCCACGATGTACATCATGTTGGTATCGCCGTGGTAGCCGTCTTTAATTACAGTGACATCAATATTTAAAATGTCACCTTTTTTCAATTTTTTGCTATCCGATGGAATACCGTGACATACCACGTGGTTTACAGATGTGCAAATCACGTGTTGGAATGCAGGACGACCGGGTGCTGCACCGTAACCTAAACATGCAGGAATGGCATCTTGTTTATTGACAATATAGTCATGACAAATCGTATCAAGCTCAAGGGTCGTCACACCCGGAACAATATGCGGTTTGATCATATCCAAGACTTCTGCTGCCAGTCGTCCCGCCACACGCATTTTTTCAATTTCGTCAGGGGTTTTAATGAGTCGACTTGGCGCTTTATAAGTACTGTTCATGATCTCTAAAAACTTTTGGAAATTTGTATGTGACTATGGTATAAATAGCCGCCCATTTTATCAAATGCTTTTTCGTGAATATATTTCACGGGCTTTGTGCGATGGGGCAATAAAATCCGCACATATATCGACACATTTCTCTGGGTGCTCTGCAAAGAGTGGAGAATGCGGATATATGGAGGCCTAACCCAAACTTTAAGGTATAGAAAATGGCAGATTACAACGTAAGCATGCGCGACCTTCTTCAAGCTGGCGCGCACTTTGGTCACCAAACTCGTTTCTGGAATCCAAAGATGCGTGAATACATCTTTGGTGCGCGTAACAAAATTCACATCATCAACCTTGAACATACTGTTCCTGCGTTAAATGATGCTTTGAACTTTGTTAACAATCTTGCTAGCAAAAAGAACAAAGTATTGTTCGTTGGTACTAAACGTGCTGCATCTAACATCATCCGTGAACAAGCGCAACGCGCTGGTCAACCATATGTTGATCACCGTTGGTTAGGTGGTATGTTGACGAACTGGAAAACTCTTCGTCAATCAATCAACCGTTTAAAAGACCTTCAAACTCAATCTCAAGACGGTACTTTCCTTAAGCTTACTAAACGTGAAGCTTTAGAGCGTACTCGCGAGATGGAAAAACTTGAACGTGCTTTAGGCGGCGTTAAAAACATGGGTGGTTTACCTGACGCATTATTCGTAATCGACGTTGACCACGAATCAATCGCGATTAAAGAAGCTAAAAACCTTGGTATTCCTGTAATCGGTATCGTTGATACAAACTCTAACCCAGACAACGTAGACTACGTTATCCCGGGTAATGACGATGCAATCCGTGCTGTTACACTTTATGCTTCTGCTATGGCTGATGCGATTCTTGCTGGTAAAGAGTACGCTCAATCACAAGCAAACGCTCAAGCGAAAGCTGAAGAAGTTAAAGAAGCTCCAGAGGCTTAATGCGTTTTGACGCAAGGTTGTCATTTTTGCGACATGTAATGGTGGCAAATTAAGCGTCAAGAAAGCAGAACGGCCCAGAGAACACTTTGGGCCGTTTTTGTTGAACAGATTCATTTTTCTACCGTATTTAGGAGAACAACATGACTGCAGTTACTGCGAGCATGGTAAAAGAATTACGTGACCGTACTGGTCTTGCAATGATGGAATGCAAAAAAGCATTAACAGAATCGAATGGTGATGTTGAATTAGCGATTGATAACCTTCGTAAATCTGGTCAAGCAAAAGCAGCTAAAAAAGCTGGTAACATTGCTGCTGATGGCGCAATCACGATTGCTCAAGAAGGCAACAAAGCACTTCTTTTAGAAGTGAACTGCCAAACTGACTTCGTTGCTAAAGACGAAAACTTTGCCGGTTTCTCTGCTAAAGTTGCTGCTGCTGCTCTTGCTGCAAACGAAACTGATGCTGCTAAAATTGCTGAATTGAAACTTGAAGATGGTCAAACTGTTGAAGAAGCGCGTATCGCTCTTGTTCAAAAAATCGGTGAAAACATCCAAGTTCGTCGTGCGAAAATTGTTGAAGGCGAAAACCTTGCAGTTTACAAACACGGTTTAAAAATCGGTGTTGTTGTGTCTTACACAGGTGATGCTGCGACTGGTAAAGGTATTGCAATGCACGTTGCTGCGTTCAACCCAGTTGCTGTAAATGCTGAAGGTGTATCTGCTGATCTTATCGCTAAAGAAAAAGAAATTGCTGAAGCGAAAGCATTAGAATCTGGTAAACCAGCTAACATCGTTGAAAAAATGGTTACTGGTTCAGTTGAAAAATACTTGAACGAAGTTGTTCTTGAGCGTCAAATGTACGTAATCGACAACGACAAGAAAGTTGCTGACGTTCTTAAATCAACTGGTACTATAGTTGCTCAATTCGTTCGCTTCGAAGTAGGTGAAGGTATTGAGAAGAAAGCAGAAATGAGCTTCGCTGAAGAAGTTGCTGCTGCTCAAGCTGCTGCAAAATAATTTTTGCCTTTAGGTAAAACTATTTTGTGAAAAAAAGCCCCGTTTGGGGCTTTTTTTATGAATACAATAAAATTTTGAGGAACGATGACATGGCAAATAAAACCAATCTGGGGATTGGTGCAGTTATTATTGTCTTAATAGCAGCATATTTTGGAATTGATTTACAAGAACAGCAAAATCCTTCAAATCAATCTCTCGGCAATTCAAAATCACAAACCGAAATTTTATCGGAAACAGAACATCAAAGAGTAACTGTAGAATCGAAGCCATCAAATTTTCAAACTCAAAATGATGATGAAAAAATTCAACAGGCATTTCAACAACAAAAAAGTGATATTCAAGTCCAATCAAGTGGACGAGTGAAAGCTATTTTACGTGATGATAATAACGGTTCACGTCATCAAAAATTTATTCTGCAATTGGGTAGTGGGCAAACGGTATTGGTCGCTCACAATATTGACTTAAGCCCGCGCTTGGATGACTTGGAAAAGGGTGAAATTGTCCAATTTTATGGTGAATATGAATACAGTGATCAAGGTGGTGTAATTCACTGGACTCATCATGACCCGCAAAAAAGTCATGCCAACGGTTGGTTGAAGTATAAAGGAAGAACCTATCAATAAAGATTCTTCGAAAGGTTAAAATGATGATGGTGTCTAAGTTGCTGTCATTTGCGATTTTTGGCGTTTTTTCCATTTTGGTATCAATTTACCTAGATAGGTGTTCATGCACCATACTGGGCCAATGAGGAGGAATTGGAGGTCTTTAAAGAAAGAAGGCTTTTTACCTTCGACTTTGTGCCCATAAAACTGCCCAATCCAAGCCAAAACAAAAATTGCGATATAAAATCCGACACCTATAGGTAAGATAAAAATAAGCCACGCCATGACAACGAGTAGAGCAGCCATTGCCACAGCAAGTACCAGATCGAGACGCGCATAAAAGACAAAAGTTAAGACCAGTATCAGGGCGGTAAATAACGCACTGAAATGAGCAAGAATTCCAATGATTGAAAAAAGAATTGCAGGCACACAAACCCAATGAATGGCTTTGTTGGTTTTGTCTTGATGACTCTCACTATATTCATCTAACCATTCGGTTATTGTTTTCATCATCCACTCCAGTTGGATTTATGATCCATAGACTTATTTTTATTTAAATAAAATATAAACCAGAAGCAATCATGGGTCAAAGTGTCCAGCAATTGGTTTTAGTCATTCAGTTTAATTTAGCTGAATAACCCATTAAAGAACTTGCGATACCATAATTTTATGGTGATGTTTTTAGTTCTAGGGTTTTTAGCTTTGGGTTTTGATAAATCTGTTGACCTTCTTTGTATGTGGCTAATATTTGTACATCTTTAATTTTGTTACTCGGGATAGTGAGTGGGTTGTCACTTAAAATGACAAAATCAGCCAGTTTTCCTTTGCTTAGGGTTCCTTTGCTATTTTCTTCAAAATATTGATAAGCAGCCCAGTCTGTGAGCGACTTTAATGCAATATAAGGGCTGACGCGTTGTTCAGCACCCAGTATTTTGCCACTGCGTGTGACACGATTTACAGTGGTATCCAGAGTCATCATGCTACGAGGTGGAATAACAGGGGCATCATGATGTTCGGTAAACAAAATGCCTTTGCGTATAGCAGAACCTGTTGGTGAAATACGATTTGCCCGTTCTACGCCCAGCGTTTCTTCTCTGTGCCAGTCGCCCCAATAATAGGTATGTAATGAAAAGAAGGATGGAATGAGTTCGAGAGATTTAGCTTTGTCTAACTGATCTTCACGCATAGTTTGTGCATGAATAATGACATTACGTCGGTCTAATTTTGGATAGTGCTTGGTTGCGGTATCAATATCATTTAAATATTGGTCAATTGCAGCATCACCATTGGCATGGGTCAGTATTTGCCATTTGTGTTCAAAGGCTAAATTAATTGCATCTTGTACCGTTTTGTTTTCAGGAAAGGCAGGGTAGCCTGAATAAGTTTTTGGTTTTCCTTCTGGTGGAATTAAATAGGGTTGAGTTAGCCAAGCCGTTTTGCCTTGAGGTGAGCCATCCAAACTCATTTTAACGCCGCCTATGCGAAAATGATGATCATAGTTGCGACTCGTGCCATGTTTAAGCATGTATTCTTTTTCATTATTAATGTCGGGGTAAGACACCAGATCAATCGGTAATTTTTCTTGTTTGGCTAAATTTCGCCACAATTCACTTGTTCCAGCATCCGCACGACCTTCCTGAACGGTTGTGTAACCATTTTGGACATAAGTTTGAATAGCCCTGAGCGCCATTTTCTCCATAACATCGGGTGGGATATTTTTAAAAGCTTGCATCATGGCACTAAAAACAACACTTTCTTCAAGCACACCATTTGGCTCCATGGAGTCGTTCATCCGACGAATCACGCCACCGGATGGATTGGGTGTTTTTGCATTGATGTTGAGTATTTCTAAAGCTTTATGATTTACCGATGCTAGATGTCCAGATTGATGCAAAATTAAGACTGGCTGATCTTTAGAGATTTGATCCAGTTCTGTTGCCGTTGGATGACGTTTTTCTTTTAATTGGGCATCGTCATAGCCATTGCCCATAATCCAGCCGGATGTTGCCTGAATAAATTCAGGATTTTGCTGCTGCCAGCTTTTCATGGCAACAATGAGCGAGTGGATATCAGTCACTGCTCCATCTGGGGGAGAGTAGAGATTCGCAACCGTTTGTTGTAAGCCGACACTGTTGACATGACTATGTGCATCGATGATACCCGGGATAACTGTACGTTGTTCTAAATTGAGCTGCTGTGCTCGAGGGGCAATTTTGCGTGCTTGTTCAAGTTTTCCACTAAACTGGATATGACCTGCTTGAATCAGTAATGCTTCGACATAAGTGGGTTGCATTCCCTCCATGGTCAAAATGGGACCGCCATAAACCAATAATGTATTTGACGCTTTTTCTTGAACAGGTTTATGTTGTGCTGTAGTTAAATTTGAACATGCAACAAGCATAGTGAGGGGTAGTGATGAAATGATGCATTTGGCTATCAAGTTATGTGTAGGGCGCTTTTGGATTTTCAACAATGTGTTCATCCTCAACTCTTATTGTTATTTATATGCTGTATTTATTAAACACTAAGAGGATGCTTAAAACAAAGTTTTTTCAGACATTAAAAAAGCCACTTTACGTGGCTTTTAAGTCAAATGTATTAGGAGGCTAGCATTATCTTATGAATTTGGACCATCAACACGTTCAATATTTACTTTCGCAGTACCTGCGTTAGTAATACCTAACTGTTTCGCAGCGCCATAAGACAAGTCTAGAACTCGGTTGCCATGGAATGGACCACGATCATTCACTTTCACAACTACACTCTTACCATTGGTTTTATTCGTTACGCGAATATAACAGTTCAATGGCAGGCTACGGTGAGCTGCAGTGAGTCCATTCATATCGAATGTTTCACCACTTGCTGTTTTACGACCGTGAAACTGGCGACCGTACCAAGATGCTGCACCCGTTTGGCTAAATTTACGAACTGTATTTGATGCAACAGTGTTTAGCTTTTCAATCACTGAAGGCTCGTCTTCAGGAATTTCAATTTTTGCTGCAATGGTTTGACGACGGATTTTATCGCCAGAACGCTCAGTGATTGAAAGACTATTTAAATTTGAGAAGTGTGAATTGAACTTTTGAGCGTCTTTATTTAGCACACGCGTGGCTAAACGAGAGTTGTCATGATCTGTATTAAATGATGACTGAACCAATTCCGCTTGAGACTGACTCAGGGCAAAAGTGGTACTTAAAGCTAAAATATATTTAATCGATGAATGCATTATTAAACTCCTAAAGACCATTGACTTAATTTCATTTAAAAGCTTGAAATATAAGCAATCCAGTCTGTTAATTCTCTTTTGCAACTACATTTGACGAAATGGATAATATTCATGCCATGCTAAAGCTGTCTACTCTTTAATTGAAAATATTACAAAAAGGACAGAAATATAACATTTTTCGGTTAAAAAATAACCAATATTGTAACATTTTATTTAAAATGTCCGTTTTGTGCGCTATTTTACATAAAAAAACCTTGACTTTGGTTGTTTTGAGTAAAAACCAGTCTTAGCGACTGGCAATTTCAGTACCTAATTGCCATACCGCGGTGGCATACATACGGCTCTTGTTATAAGTCGTAATCACTTGAAAATTTGGATAAGTCAAATAATAAATTGGTGCATAGCTATCTTGAAGCTGAATAACATTCACCATATCGAGATCATCTATTTTCACAATCGGATTTGTCGGTGTAACACCTTGATTCTTTAAGACTCCATAAGGTGTTGGTTGTTCCAAATCTTTGGCGATAATCGATTCTGGATTATTTCCTGTATAGCGTGCAGCAAAGCCAATCGGTTGATTACGTTGCCAGCCATGTTGGGCCAAATAATTGGCAATCGAACCAATCGCATCTACCGCCGAATTTCTAAGGTCAATATGCCCGTCAGCATCATAGTCAACGCCTAGTTTGGGAATGTTGCTTGGCATAAATTGAGGGTAGCCGATTGCACCAGCATAAGAACCTGTCACTGAGTTGGTTGGAACACCATCTTTATATGACCATGCAATCAGTGCAGAGAGTTCATCTTGAAAATATTGTGCACGGCGTTCGTAATCAAAACCTAAAGTTGCCAATGCATCACGAGTGACAAAATTCCCTTTATTGGTACCGAAACCTGTTTCTACACCTAAAACACCTAAAATCACCGATTGAGGTACACCAAACTGTTGTTCAGCACGGTTTAAAGTGTCGGCATATTGATTTTTAAAACGCACCCCGCGTTGAATGGTACTTTCAGCCATAAAGTTGGTTTTATATTGGTACCAAGGCTTACTTTCGCCCGGACGGTTCATGATATTAATAATATTGGGAAGGTTTTTTGAGCCGTTCATGGCCCAGTCGACTTGTTCGGCACTTAAGCCATAAGTTTGCATGGTTTTTTGCTTGAAGCTGTTATATGCAGGATGATTATAAAAATCATTGGCTTGGCAGAAACTGGTGATGGAAAGTGCACCGAGAAGTAAAGGAAGACGTTTAATTTTGTTATAAAAGTTGATATTTAACATATTACTCAAAGTTCCAAAAACATAATCAGTGTGTATCAATTGACATCACGACGCTAAAAGCTGGCATTTCAGACAGAATGACTGAAAATCTATCGCATGAAAGGTAACAGAATTTCTATTGAGGCTTAAGATAACATTGACCAGCGCTGCATCAACAAGTACATATACAAAAAAAGACAAAGATCGTGTGCCTGCGCATAAATCCGCATATTTGAGACCTATTCTCTTAGATTTGCTTTGCTGTTGTCAGTAGAAGGACAAAAATAAAAGATCATCGACTTGTTTTAGTTGATCAAGCCTGGTTTTTACATCGTTTGCAATAATACGGTCTATCTAGGCTTAGGGTAAGAAATTTAGCGGCGATTGTGCTTTATTAGCCGGTGTTTGGTTGAAAAAACATCAGAATACATTGCTTGGTTGGACAGGGACTTGTTGCGAAAAAATCATTCGATATTGAGCTGTGACGCAAATAATGTTCCCTTATTGCCTTTTGTGCCATATCTGCAAAAAAGCCCATATAAAGGCAAAAACATAGCGAGGACTGATTGTCCTTGATCATTATTTAAAAATTCGAAAATCGCCCTGCAAAACGCAAATCATACAAGTTCATCTATTAACCTTTTTCTTTATTAGTACTGCTATAAAGATGACATGGATAAAAATTCAGGGCTGGACAAAAGAGTATAAAGAATAAGATTTGGCAGGATTTAATTTCCCTCATCACTTTATATGGAAATTATTATATAAAAATTATTTACATAAAAATGGAAGGAGTAGGGAACTAATGAAAGTCCTGTTTCTGAAATCAAGGTAATACACAGCCAATCTGTAATACTTAATCCGCATAAAGACGGTATTGATTGATTCATTGTACTTGTTAGTTGAGAGCGAAATCTTGCCATAAAAAAACCTAGCCATGGCTAGGTTTTGATATTTTAAAAATGCTCAAGCATGAAATTTAAACATGAAATAAAGTATCGTGGTATTCCGCAAGTGCCAGAAGCTCAGCTTTATTCAAATTCGGAATGATTTTATCCACTGCCATATGGACTGCTTTAGTCACTGCAGCAGAACCCAGATCCGCAGCTTTACGCTTGATCATGCCTAAATCCAGGGTTTTATTAAAGTCACTCATAAAATGACGCACGGTCGCTTCAGCAAATTGCTTATACGATTCAGTGAGCGCCGCTTTATTGACTTCATTACCGGCTTTAATTTCCGCATAACTATGCTTAAGATTGGTCACCAAACTTGCATCCAAAAGTTCGCCTACACGGAAGTTACCTTCCGCATCTTTAAATAAGCTTTTTTCAGAAAACTCAATCGATTGCTTGACCACATCATTTGGAGATTTACTCATCAACTGTTTCAATAAAACAGCAACAGTTGATTTGATATAACCCGCAAGTTTTTCAGCAGTATCACGTTTATCACTGGCCGGAAAACGACGCACAAGTTCAGTCAAAATAGCATCAATGATTTCTTCATTAATCAGTAATGCTGTTTTGTCGCGTAAAGGGTAAAGCGGTTCGCTGGAATTTTTCTTTTCCTGAGCTGTTTGAATACTGGTTAATAATTCTTCAGAAGGAATAAACCCAAAAAATGGCATGTTAAAAAACCTCAATGTTCTTCATTTTATTGTCGCGCCAAACGAATGGGGCGAGGCATCCATGTCGCATCCGATACACGGCAAGGGTTGATGTCTAACCCACCACGACGTGTATAAGTTGCATATACCATCAACTTTTCTGGAGCAAGGTTTTGCCAGATGTCGGCAAACATCTGTTCCACGCATTGTTCATGGAAACCATTATGCTGACGGTAAGAAATAATATAAGCTAAAATACTGCGATAACAAGGTTTTTTACCCTGATATCGAATAAAAACTGTGCCCCAATCAGGCTGGCCAGTAACTGGACAGTTACTGCGTAGTAAATGTGAATACAGTTGAATTTCGACTTCGTCACTATTTTCGGTATCAAGCTTTAATAAGCTTGCATCTGGATGGTTCTCTAAGCGTTCTGGGCTTAAATCATCAATACAGATTCCTTCAGGTTTGGAAATATCCAGATCATCTGCCTGGAATAAAGTCAGGGTAATCGGCGCACCTGCTGCTACAGATAAATCTTTTTCAACCGTCGCAATAAAAGCGTCTTTTGAATCGAATTTGCTAAAGTTCATACTATTAAAGTAGAGCTTTAATGATTTTGATTCGATCAGGTTGGGCGAAGATGCCGGTAAGGTAATGCGACCAATTGCAACCTGTGGAATGCCAGCTGCATTTAACCAGGAAATTTCAAAAACATGCCACCAGTCTTTACCCTGTTGAATGCCTTCAACATGGGCATATTTTTCACGCGCTTGCGCACGTGAAATGGGAAACAGAATATCGGGTTGATATTCTGTTGGATAATTGGTGTCTTTACCTAATAGAGAATGTTCTACACTCATTATTCACGCATTCCTGAACCACGAGAAAGTAAATAGTAAGCTATGCCATAAAGCGCAACGCAACATAAGGTAATGACGCTCAATGAAACTGAAACATTGACATCACTATGACCTAAAATGCCGAAACGGAAGGCATTGACCATATATACGATCGGGTTAATTAAAGAGAGATTTTGCCAAAATGGACTTAAAGCACTAATGGCATAGAATACACCACCTAAATAAGTGAGTGGAGTCAGTACAAAAGTTGGAATAATTGAAATATCGTCAAAAGATTTCGCATAAACCGCATTAATTAGACCACCGAGTGAAAATAATAATGAGGTAATTAAAACTGTATATATAGTCACAAACCAGTTGGTGATATATAAGTCAGTAAAGAACATGCTCATGGCAGTTACAATAATACCGACCAAGACACCACGACACACACCACCAATCACATAGCCCCAAAGAATCATGTGTAAAGGCACAGGACTCATAATCAGTTCTTCAATGCTTTTTTGGAATTTTGCGCTAAAGAAACTGGAAGATACGTTGGCATAGCTGTTGGTGATCACTGCCATCATAATCAGGCCGGGCACAATAAACTGCATGTAGCTGAAGCCGCCCATTTCACCAATGCGTGAGCCGACCAAATTACCAAAAATCACGAAGTACAAACTCATGGTGATGGCAGGCGGTAACAGGGTTTGTGGCCAGATGCGCATAAAGCGACGCACTTCTTTATGAACCAGGGTATAGAGCGCAACACTTAATTGATTAAAGTTCATTGCGCAGCTCCTTCAAGATTTTTTTCAACCATTTTCACAAACAGTTCTTCTAGGCGATTCGATTTATTACGCATGCTACGCACTTGAATACCTTGTGCTTCCAAAAGTTGGAACAGTTCATTCAATGTATGAGCCTTGTCCATGGTCACGGCTAAGGTGACAGGATCGATTAAATTAAAACGCACCCCAATAATGTCAATATTGACGGGTTGAATCGGTTCAACCAAATCAAAAATAAAGGATTCTTCACTCAGCTGATTTAAGAAAGATTTCATGCTGGTATCTTCTTTAATCACACCGCGGTCAATAATGGCGATCCGACGACAGAGCATTTCAGCTTCTTCTAAATAATGCGTGGTTAGAATAATGGAAGTGCCTTTTTCATTCATTTCGGTGAGGAAGTCCCACATTGAACGACGTAGTTCAATGTCTACGCCAGCAGTCGGTTCATCTAGAATCAGCAGTTTTGGTTGATGCATCATGGCGCGAGCAATCATTAAACGACGTTTCATACCGCCAGAAAGCATGCGGCCTTGAATAGCACGTTTATCCCAAAGACCGAGTTTTTCTAAATATTGCTCCGCCCGTTGTTCAGCAATTTTTTTTGGAATGCCGTAATAACCGGCTTGGGTCACTAAAATATCAAAGGTTTTTTCAAATTGACCGAAGTTAAATTCTTGCGGTACGACACCTAAACATTGTTTGGCTTCGGAAGGATGCGTATCTAAATTGTGCCCGAAAATCTCAACCGTACCTGATGTTTTTTTGGTGAGTGAGCTAATGATACTGATCGTGGTTGATTTACCTGCGCCATTGGGTCCGAGGAGTGCATAAAACTCACCTTCAGGTACAGTTAAGTTGATACCTTTCAGTGCTTGAAAACCATTTCGGTAAGTTTTAGATACGTCTCTCAAGGTCAATGCATCAGTCATGAAGTTCTCACATGGTGAATAGTATGAGTATTGTGAGTGATCTTTGCTAATAAACCAAGTAAATAAGGAGGAATTCTATGTTGCAATTATGGAACATTGTTTAAAGTCTAAGCACTAAAAATGAAGACTTCTATATAGTTGCTTTACCTTATGGTTTTTTTTGTTATGATGTGCACGCGCGCTCATAGCTCAACTGGATAGAGTACAGGTCTCCGAAGCCTGTGGCGTGGGTTCGAGTCCCGCTGAGCGCACCATTTTCCCTTCCTGTAAAGTCCTAATTCATCCCAAACATATTGATAATAAAGGGTTTTGGCTTTAGTATTGTTCTATGATGTCCAATGGTATCCTGGATCTACCGTAATTTTTAACGGTACTTTTTGCGGTACATGTTAATTTACTCTAAAAATATACCGTTAAAAATGGCTAAAACTGTTCTACCGCTTACTGATACGAAGATAAAATCAGCAATATCGCAACAAAAAAAGGTATTGGAAAAAAATATTAAACTTTCTGATGGAGATGGTCTTTATCTTTTATTGGATAAAAAAGGTGGTACATATTGGCGATTTGATTATGTAAGACCAATTTCTAAAAAAAGATCAACGATGGCCTTGGGGGTTTATCCTGAAGTCACTCTTGCAGATGCCAGAGTGAAGCGAGCAGAATTTAGGAAATTAATTGCCCAAAATATTGATCCTGGTGAAATAAAAATTAAGGAAAAGGAACAAGCCTTATTTGTTGCAGATAATACCTTTAAATTTATTGCAGAAGAGTTCAGAAAAACTGAAGAGCTCGAACCAAGCACGCAAAAACGAAATGCATTTGTTTGGGAGAAACTTTATTTATCGATTGGAGATTATCCAATTAGTGAAATTACCGCAGCACAAATTTTAGATGCTTGTAGACTTTATGAAAAACAAGGTAAAACTGACTCTGCTCGACGTATGCGTAGCAAAGCTTCACAAGTCTATCGATATGCAATTGCTCTAGGGTTATGTCAATTCAATATAGCTGATCAAATTAGCGGTATATTGAAAACTGGCACTAAAACCCATAGAGCAGCAATAACAGATTCAGAAAATCTTGGTCAGCTTCTAACAAATATTGATGAGAATTTTGGGCGTGGAGAAATCACAGTAGATTATGCAGTTAAAATTTTACCTCATGTCTTTGTTAGACCTGGAGAGCTTAGATCAGCTAAGTGGGCCGATATAGATTTTGAAAAAAGATTATGGTCGTACACTCCTCCTAAAACCAAGAACCAAACAGCACTTCAGCATATTGTTCCTTTATCTAATCAAGTTTATGGCTTACTTAAGGAGTTATATCGAATCACTGGAAATAGTGAATACTGTTTTATATCTATGAGGAATTCTAACCAAGTAATCAGTGATTCAACTATTAATAAGCGTCTTAAGCAATATGGATTTGAGAATGGTGAAACTACTGGTCATGGCTTTCGAGCGACGGCGCGAACGCTGTTAGATGAAGTACTTAAATTTCCAATTGAGAGGATTGAACAGCAGCTTGCGCATCAGGTTCGTGATATGCATGGTAGAGCCTATAACCGAACAAAATATCTTGAAGAGCGTATAGTGATGATGCAAGCTTGGTCAGATTATCTGGATGAATTGAAAACTTAATAATGAAAATTATATTGATGAGAAAGGAAAGGTTAAATATGAAGCCTTTCCTTTCTCATCAGCTGGATCACAATCGAGAACTGATGCGTAGTGAATCTATTTTGGCTGTGATCAAACGATCAGGTTATACAGGACGAATACCCATACATAGTTTAGATTTATGTTCAATGCAGTGGTAAATAAATCTAATTTATTTAATTCAAAGGCATAGGTATGTCTATAACTTTCTAAGAATAAAAATTTTTCAATTACATATTACCGATATGAAGATGAATCTCTAATACTGTTTTGAGCTAAGTAGATCAATGTACTTTATCGTCTATAACAAATTCAAAAAATTTAGATATTCATTAAAACATTGAAGGATAAGTTTTATGAATACATTTTTTAAATCGACCTTGCTGGCAGTTACAGCTGCTGCGGGTATCCTGTTGACAGGATGCAGCTCAAGTTTAGACCCAAATACTTTCACCGTTGAACTGAATGTTGAAGATACCAGTAACTGGTATGCTCAAAATCAAACCGCTACGGTACTGACGATCCGATCCAATTCTCCTGACAATATTGATGCGACCAATGTATCGATCAATAACGGTCAATGCGGTTATGAAGGTTACCGAAGAAAAATTCAGTATCCACAAATATTTAAGATGGGGCAGGTATTGAAATTACAGCTGACGGGATGCGGATACAACAATGTAGTGCAGGTGGATGTTGAAACTGAAAAGGGCACAGCCAGTTATAGTTTTCAATAAATGATCTAAAACAAAACCAGTCACGGCTGACCTAAAGACCAAACCGCATCCTTCGGGGTGCGGTTTTTTTATGCCTGACCTTCCAGTTTTTTAATAGGAATTGATCTATGTCTTTCATCCATTGTCCTTATTGCCAGTCTGCCAATATTAAGCAGACTGAATCAGGACACCCTCATGAACAGTATTTTGAACAGCTACGGTATTTTCTTTCCCCAGCCCAGATGGCGCTGTTCGGAATAAAAATGGCGAAGAAGACCGGAGCTCCACCTTTAGCCGGTGCGATGGTTGGCGTGGTTATCGGTGGTGTGTTGGTAGTGGTCAGTCAATATTATTTTGAACGGCACTATGGTAATGCCATGAATTTTATCTGCCAGGACTGCCAACAGCATTTTGCCTGGGTAAAACCTGCTTAATGAGCCTAATCAATAGATCCTCATAGGTCTAAATACGATCTAGCTTTGATCTCACAACCTTACATTTTTCATCACTTAATTCATTTCAAGCATTTTACTTTTTAAATTAAGGAATATTTACTATGGCACATTTAATCGAAAACATGGCCTATGTTGGTCAAACCCCTTGGCATGGACTAGGGAATCAATTGACACAACAACAACCGATTGAAGTCTGGGCACAGCAAGCAGGCATGGACTGGCGCATTGAATCCTCTGATGTCAGCTACATGGCAAAGAATGAACGCGGGCAGAGCATTATCATGTCCTATGAAGAACAGCGAGTATTGTATCGTTCAGATACTCATGCACCTCTGTCTGTAGTGAGTCAACGCTATCAGGAAGTTCAACCCATCGAGATCCTGGAGTTCTATCGGGATCTGACCGAGCAATCCGGCTTTGAACTGGAAACCGCAGGCGTACTCAAAGGTGGTAAGAAGTTCTGGGCATTGGCACGTACTGGACAAAGCACGGCTTTAAAAGGCAAGGATGTCAGTAATGGTTATATTCTCCTTGCAACTGCATGCGATGGAACCTTAGCGACCACTGCACAATTTACCAATATCAGGGTGGTATGTAACAACACCTTAGCGATTGCCTTACGTGGACAGAGCGGCAGTGCGGGTGTGGTTAAAGTGCCACACAGCACCAAGTTTGATGCGGAAAAGGTCAAACAGCAATTGGGTATTTCAGTCCGTGCATGGGATGAGCATATGTATGAAATGAAACAGCTCAGTCAGCGTAAAGTCACCCAAGGCGAGGCAGCAGCTTTCTTTGATGCAGTGTTCAACAATACAACGATGAGCGTGGCAGATCAGGAGGGGAACATCATTCAGTTCTATCGTAATGTCGCCAATCCAAATCCAGCTAAAGAAAAGTCTGAACCGAATGGACGTGCCATGAGCAAAGCCATGAATATGTTTAATGGGCAAGGCCGTGGTGCAGAACTCAGCTCAGCCAAAGATACCGCTTATGGCTTACTTTGTTCAATCACCGAGTTTGCCGATCATGAACGTCGTGCCATGAGTACCGATCATCGTCTCGATTCAGCCTGGTTTGGTGCAGGTGCTGCTTTGAAACAGCGTGGACTGGAACAAGCCCTCCGATTAGCAGTTTAAGCCTGATTTAATCCACTTTAATTGAATTTTCTGCAAGTGGTCAGTCACATGACCATTTAGCAATATCCAGTCAATGCCCCCCCCCTTTGCCACATCTTCGGATGTGGCTTTTTTTATGCCGCAAATTTTTACAGCCTCAGCTATTTATAAAAGGATAAGACCATGAACCAAATCGTACCCATTACAGGAAATCAGTATACTCATCTTCCAATCTTAAATGAGGTGAACGAATCCAATCCAGCAGCTAAACGTTCAACTAACGCTAGGCGCTTAGCAAATACCAAAAATATGGATTATCAGGAATGGCTTGAAGTGCGTAAACAAGGCATTGGGAGTAGTGATGCCGCAACCGCATGTGGATTAAATCCTTACATGTCGATGCTGGAACTGTGGATGATCAAAACTGGTCGAACTCAGCAGAACATTGATGATGACAGCTCAGGCGTTGCACCGTTGTATTGGGGTAAACAGCTAGAGCCGCTTGTTGCTGAGTACTACAGCTTGCACACCAATAATAAAGTTAGACGAGTCAATGCCGTGCTTCAGCATCCCGATCCGGATAAATCCTTTATGTTGGCAAATCTGGACTATTCTGTAGTGGGTAGTGATGAAGTCCAGATCCTGGAGTGTAAAACCGCCGGGGAACATGGTGCCAAACTGTGGCGTGATGGGGTGCCTTTATACGTGCTATGTCAGGTGCAACATCAATTAGCCGTCACAGGTAAGCAGGCAGCACATGTCTGCGTGCTGATCTGTGGGCATGAAACCAAGATCTTTAAAGTGACACGGTCTGAATCAGTGATTGAACACATCGTTAAAGCAGAGCGTTATTTCTGGGAGTGTGTTGAGAATGATACTCCGCCATCTGTGGATGCCAGTGAATCCGCAGCCAAGGCCATCCTGCAACTGTATCCAGCGCATGTCCCACTGACCGTTGAAGATCTATCGCAAAATGAAAATGCCAATTTGATGTTCGATCAGTTCATCAAAATGAAGGAAGAGATTCAGCATAAGCAGGAACGTTTTGACCAGCTGAAGCATCACATCCAAATGCTGATGAAAGATGCTGAACGAGCCACCTTTGCTCATGGCTCAGTGGTCTGGAAGAAAGCCAAGGATTCCATCAGTCTAAATACTAAGGCATTACTTCAGCGCCAGCCTGAACTTATCGAGCTTTATCCACTTCAAAAGCAGGGCAGTCGTCGATTCAACATCTATACCGACTAAGCCTATTTCAGCCCATTCAAATACCGATGCGCAAAAACTGCTCACCGCCCTCCATTCGCTAGGAATAGAGGGTAATACGGTTGCGGCTTTTATAGCGAACTATATACATATTTATTGAATCAGGTGATCTACATAAAGGTGGATGATCTGTAGAAAATCAATTTGAGGAAAATAGAATGATTAAAGGTTTAGCGATTACACCACCGACCCTGGGACGTATCAGTATTGGTCGTATGGTAGAAAAGAATGGCAAACGTCTACCTGAAAAGGATGATCAGTTCACCATTACTTCCCAGATCCAAAGCAAAGAGAGTGGCTGGATAAAGCATCCTCTGGATGAACAGCTTCGAGCCAATATGCCTAATCAAAAGCTGCGCTCAATCCCCGTCAGAATGATCTTCAATGATCCTGATTTGAACTTACGAGCAGAGTACACCTTATTTGATCGACAGACCGGACGGCCAGTGTGTGTCGGGAATGGTGAAACCTGCCAGCGTTTAACCAATCAAGGGGTGGAGCAACATCCTTGCCCATCGCCAGATTTATGTCCTCTGGCTCAAGGAGGTAACTGCAAGCCTTATGGACGCTTGCATGTGAACCTGGATGATTCGGACGAATTTGGGACCTTCATTTTTAGAACCACAGGCTTTAACAGTATTCGGACTTTGGCAGCACGATTGAGTTACTACAGTGCAGCTTCAGGAGGCTTACTGTCGTGCCTACCATTGCAACTGACTTTAAGAGGGAAAAGCACCACACAAAGCTATCGCCAACCTGTGTACTACGTGGATCTGACTTTACGGGAGGGTATTAGCCTGAATGATGCGATTACCCAAGCCAAGCAAATTGATGAACAGAGTAAACAAGCGGGGTTTTATCAGGAGGCACTGGATCATATAGCAAGACGAGGTTTTGCTAATGCAAGGTTTGAAACAGATATAGAGGAAGGGTTAGATGTGCTGGAGGAATACTACCCTGAACAAGAACAGAACCGAGCGGTGGAACAACAAACTTCGCCTGAAGAATTTGTGCAGGATATTCAGCAGGGGTTGAAGCAGAGTGTGAGAGCGGTGACTTAGACCAATTTGATAAAGCATTCAAATTGGTTTTTTACAGAAGGTCCTGATTGTTTGAGTAGTAGAAAGCTCGCTTAAACAATCTAAGGAGAATTGGTCATAAATACATTTGTTGGTCAAACATTTCAAATTGATCAACTTATTAATATTAAGAAAGTTACGGATTTTGTAGGAGTTAGACGTTCAACCATCTATGAAATGATGGTTGAGGATTCAAAGTACTATGATCCAATGTTTCCGAAGAAAGTAAAAATCACGCAGAATCGTATCAGTTGGTCAGCTTGGGAAATTAATCAGTGGATTAAAACAAGCTAGCGCAACGGGAATAGAAGAGGTATGTAATGAATGAATTAAATGATGAGGTTATAAAAATCTTCATTGAAGGTTGGCTGGTTAAATATCACTTTTTTTCTCTATGTAATGATAAAGTAGAAAAAAGGCGTAATGGGGTTAGGGTTATATTTGGATTATATAATTCAAGATTGGAATTAAAAGATGTGGCTCAGGATAGAGTTATAATTTCTATTGAAATACCAAAAGATATAAATTCAAAAGACTGTATGTCTTTTGCAATGAAATCTTATCTACAGGTTGCTCAAGTGGTTGAAAGAGAAAAGCTTTGAGCTTTTCTTTTTTTTTAGATTTAAGAAAAAATAGTCGATTTGTTGAATATGTGAGTTAATAGTAGTACTCTCACTGGAGGAAACTCTCCAGTGAATATTTTTAAATGAACTCTACTAATTTTACTTTGCATTTTTCAGGGCACGAAACTTTTGCTCTGCGCTACGGATGGCTAAATAAAGCCTATACCACATTGAATTTAAATGAAAAAGATGTTGAAAAACAGGTGGTTGATCTAGGTGTTGGGAAAAACATGGTCAATAGTATCAAATATTGGGCTGATGTATCAGGCTTAGTGCCCTTACAAAATAAAGAAAATAATAAAATAAGCTATGAAACTAAACTAGGCGACATTTTTACGAACTATGATCCTTTTTTAGAACTGAATGAATCTACTTGGTTGTTACATTATTTCATTCAAAAAAGGTTTAATGACTTAACTTTTTCTCGTTGGTATTTTAATTACTCTAATAAACAAGTTTTTGATAAAGCTGAGCTAGTTAGTGATTTAGCTAATTGGTTGGAGTCAGCAGGACTTAAAGTTCCATCACATGCGACTTTACAAAAAGATTTTGATTGCTTTGTATTGTGCTATGCGAAAAGACTGAGTCGTAAGCAACTCAATGAGGATGCATTCATCTCTCCTTTAAATGAATTAAACCTCATTTATCAAGTTGAATCACATAAATTTAAAGCAGATTTACTTGAGCAAAAAAACTTGCCCGTACAGGTGTTTTTATATTGTTTGGTAGATTTCTGGAAAGAGAATTTTATCCAATCACCTACTATTAGTGTAGATAGTGTTGCAACTAATCCAGGGAGTCCTGGAAAACTGTATCGTTTAAATAATGCAGCAGTTGATTACTTTTTAAATCAATGTGCATTAATCGATGATCGTTTTAAATGGACAGATACTTTGGGTATGAGAAGTTTGGCTTGCGATCAAATAAGCGAAGTAAATTTAGATGAACTCTTAGCAAATATTTATCGTGGGAAAATTAAAAATGACTAAAGTAGAAAATTTGAATCACTATTATCAGATTCATGTTAATCATCTTTTATCTACACGATTAGATACAGATATATCAAAAGAGTTTTTTGATAAAGTCGTTTTTCATGGAACAGCCTATAATTCTTTACAGACTATTATTGATTCATTTGAGACTTCGGGGCAGTCAACCTTCACATTGACGGGGAGTTATGGAACAGGAAAATCAACTTTAGCTGCTATTTTGACTGGCTTACTACATCAAGATAATCGGATAAGAAGTGCAGCACGAAATCTTATTAATGATAAGAAACTGCTTAAAAAATTTGATAAGTCCTTTAATTTTTCTGATGATAAACCATGGTTGGTAATTAAGGCAGTAGGTGGTGTGATGTCACCTGCTGAGTTATTTTATAAATCTATCTTAAAAGCCCTGCAGGATGCAGAACTCATAGAACTTTTTCAAGATGATCTATTTTTCTTTCCTGAAGAAATGCACAATGAGAAACAATTAATAGAATGGATAGATGAGGTATTTCGAGCACTTCAGGGCAAAATATCAGGCAGTATTTTTGTCTTAGATGAGATGGGTAAATTGCTAGATAATATCGCTAGAAATAGCGGTGATTTACACCTATTTCAAGAGTTATCTGAAAAAATTAATAGACTGTCAACTAAAGAATGTCCTTTTATATTTTTAGGCGTTTTACATCAGGCTTTTTCCGATTATGCAAAAGGCTTGAGTCATCAAATTGCATTAGAGTGGGCAAAGATTCAAGGACGTTATATTGATATTGCGTATCGAATTTCTTTAGATGAATCGGTTGCTTTAATCTCAAAAACAATTAAGACCACAAAAAATAAGATTCCTGAGCCAGTTGTATATCTAAATGAGCGACTAATTGATGATGTAATGTCATCTATTGGTTCAAGGTTGACAGAAAGTAGCCCTAAAATTAAACAATATTTTATTGGCGCTTTGCCATTACACCCACTAACTACAGTTCTCTTAGGTTCAATTGCAAAAAGTAGTTTTAGTCAAAATGAACGCAGTATTTTTAGTTTTCTCTTATCTGTTGAGCCATTAAGTTTCAGAAAGTTCTTAGAAGCTGATGTTGAATATTACAAGACTTATACTATTGTTGATTTATGGAATTATTTAAGTCATAACCTGCAGCATCAAATTTTAGGGTCTAAAGAAGGGCATTCTTGGGGAGTTGTTGAAGAATCACTCACTTTATTAAGCAAACAGCTCAATAAGTTGGAAGTAGGTAAAAATATTCAATTAGATGAGCTTTACTTTAATATTGTTAAAGCTATTGCAATGATGAATCTATTTGGAAAATCATTAGGTGTTTATCCAACAAAAGGATTAATAGCTAGTGCATTGCCTACTTCGGCAGCTACTTTGGATTCTCTTGATGAATGTATAGATAACCTTAAAGTTTGGGGAATAATAACCCATTGGAATCGAACTGATTCGTATGAAGTGGTTGAAACATCTGAGCTTAATATTCAGCAGTTATTACAGGAAAAGTTACAAACATTAAGCAGTCAACAGAATTATTTTGAACATATTGACTATAAAGGAAATGCCATACTCGCTAAAAGACACTACCAACAAAAGGGTGTGATGCGTTGGATGGATCAGCACCTAGTCAATGATATTGTAGAACTTAAACGTTTACTTAATAGTGGTAAATTGCAAAATACTAAAGCCTTTGCACATTTTGTTTTAATCACAGATCATGCTTTGAGTCCTAAAAAACTTACTGAGATTTCGATTGAGTATCCAAGGTTAGTTATTTCTCAATTGAAAAAATTGAATGAAATTCTAAGTTGGTCTAAAGAAATTTTTGCTTTAAAAGAAATCCATACAGATCAACCTAAATTAATGATTGATCCTGTTGCTAAAAAAGAATATGAGCAACGTTTAAATTATGCATATCAGCAGATCGATTCCTTATTTCAACAATCCTTTGAGAATGTTAATTGGTATTTTTCCGGAGAGAAGATCTTATCAAAATCATTATCGATGGTCGCTTCAGAGGTAGCTGATAAGACGTTTTTTGCTTGTCCTGCAGTCTCAAATGAATTAGTCGTTCGACATGATGTATCTAGCTCTGCAGCAGCAGGCCGTAGAAAGCTACTAGAAAAGATGTTGGAAAGTTTTGATCAAGAAAATTTAGATATAGATAAATTTCCGCCAGAGAAAGCTATTTATCTTTCCTGTTTAAAACAGTTAGGTTTGCATCAATATCAAGCTGAGCAAGGTGTCTGGTCTTTTGTGATTCCTGGAGTGAATGCTAACTGTCATGAAGAGCGGAGAGAAAACTTACAACTAGTCTCTGAAATGTTTGAGAAAGGGTACGAATTATTTAAGGCAAATAAGAGATTAGTTACATTATCAGAGCTTTATATAGAATGGTCTAAGCCACCATTTGGCATACCGCAAGGTCTATTACCAATTTTTGGTTTGACATTACTATTAGCTAAAGAAAGTGCTCTAGCGTTTTATGACAAAGATGTCACACAGGAATTTCGTTTTATTAGTTCAATGGATGAGGAGTTCTTAAATAAGTTGGTTAAGCGTCCAAATGAAGTTGCTGTAAAATTTGTGAAAGAGCCAGCTGAAAAGAATCGTTTTATTCAGTTATTAGCTCAAAGTATTAATGATATATTTTCTAAGAATATTCAGGCTACGCCATTATTGGTTGCTCGCTTCATGGTTTCTCATGTAGTTAAGCAATCAAACTGGGTTAAATTTTCGAAAGATATTGAGTTCTTTGAAGAAAAAGTACAGCAACTCCGATCTTTTATTGTTAAGGCTGATGACCCCTACAAATTGTTATTTGAAGATATGTATGATTTGTTAGAGGTGGATAATAAAGATGATCGACAAATTCTTGCTGATATTTCGGACTTCTTTATTAGTATTAAGAATGCAAAATCTAATTTATTTAAGAAGTTTGAAAAAAAACTGCATAAAGAGTTAGGTGAGATTACTCCAGAGATTATCGAACAAGCAAAATCAGTTAGCCAGTCGGCTGCTGATTGGCAGATGAAAAAGTTTGCAGAACATTTATCTAAAAGTTCAAATGGTTCAGCTCAATGGATCAGTAACATGATCACTTTGCTCGGACAAATCCCTGAAAGAGATTGGACTGATGACAGTTTGAAAAAAGCTTTTGAAGCTTTACCAAATTATATACAGCGCTTTAAACAACTAGGTTTTTTTGTTAAAAATGCTCATTCTGAAATAAATTCAAATCAAGAGCATCAATCTCTAGCAATAATTGTAAATACTGCCCATGGTTTTGAAGAGTACAATAGAGATGTCATTATTGATCAGAAACTTCAAAGTAAGTTGAATACTTTAGAAATAGAATTAGATAAACAAGTTAATTCTATAGAGTTAAGTGATGATGCTAAAGCAGTAGTCTTATACCAACTGCTGAAAAAATATTTGCATCCGATAGGTGAGGAAAAGAAACATGACAATTGAGAAGCCAATTAAACATGTTCTAGGACTATCTGGAGGGAAGGATAGTGCAGCATTAGCTGTTTACATGCGAGATAACTATCCTGAGTTAGATATAGAATATTTCTTTACTGATACTGGAAAAGAACTTCCTGAAGTTATGGACTACCTAAACAAGCTCGAAGCTTATTTAGGTAAACCTATTTTACGTTTAGGGGCAGATAAGGATTTTGATTATTGGTTAAAAGAATATAATCATTTTCTTCCCTCAGGACATCAACGTTGGTGTACTGTCCAAATGAAGCTAGTACCATTTGAAAAATGGGTTAAGCCTTTTTTAGACGAAGGTTATGAAATCATTAGTTATGTCGGTATTCGCGCTGATGAGCCGTGGCGTGAAGGTTATGTACCTACTCAAAAATTTTTAACGACTAAGATGCCATTCGCGGATGATGGTTTGGTCAAAGAAGACATTATTAATATCTTGGAAGGTACTGGTTTAGGCCTACCTAAATATTATGAATGGCGTTCACGCAGTGGTTGTACATTCTGTTTTTATCAAAGAAAAATTGAATGGGTTCGTTTAAAAGAGCGTCATCCAGAGAAGTTTGAAGAAGCGAAAGCTTATGAAAAACAATTAGCTGATGAAAAGTCTACTAATGGTGAAACTTATTATTGGATGGGAAAAAATACGCCTTTAAGTACGCTTGAAGACCCTGAACGTATTGCTCAAATTAAAGCTGATCATGAGAAAAAGCTCGAGAAATTTAAGAAAAAGCGTCGTCGTAATGCTCTACATGATGACCAATTAATAGAAATGATCGATTTAGACGCAGTTTATGACGAGGTAGAAGGAAGCGGGGCTTGCGTTACTTGTTATAAATAAGGTAAATGGGCTAATCTAATTTACCATTAGCCCATTTTTTTTGTATTTTTAATGCTTAAAAATCTACATCTATATCATCATTGTTAATTTGTAAATTAGATTTATCATTTCTATCCATTTGATCCAAAAGCTTCTTTTCTAAGGTTTCAATTTTCATTAAATCACCAGGGTTGCTTTGAAACCAATCATTAATTAAGTCTAACCCCCCATTACAATATTCTTCAAAAATTTTGATAGAATCTTGAAGGCTTTGATCTTTTAAGCACTTCGCATTGCGATTTTCCATGAGGGCTAAAAGATAGATAAAACCATCCTCTTCAGTAGAGGAGTAGGTTCCTAATGTAATTGGAATTTTGTCAGATGATAGGGGTAATTTTTTATTAAAACAGTGACCAATCATTGCAGCAAAAACCATAAGATCCTTATTATAATTAAAAATCCCTGTTTCACGATCTTCTACTAGTTTTTGTACGATATGCTCATATTTACGATCACGGTTAACATTTAAATTACGCCAATTGACCTTACTCTGTGACTGATTCATATTTTAACCTCTTCAATTACAGTTCTATCAACTGTACAGTTGTATCTCACTGTGTCATATTCTTTACTTTGAATAGTAATACAATATTTTTCTTTATTATTTTGTTCTGCATTAACTTCAGCAATTAAATTATACTCTGCACCTACTTTATCTCTAATGTTATCTTCCACTGAACCTTCCCAGTGGCTAGAAGACAGTAGTAATATTACTTGTTCTACAGATTCGGGAATTGACTTAGCCATATTACCTTTATATTTATTATCAAGTACTCCAAATGGGGCATCAATAACAAAAGGGGCGATAGCACCCGGTGTTAGTATTTCACCTTTTGCATTTTTTCTTTTTGCCGCGAGCTCTATTAAACAGGAAATAAACGTAAGACTGAGTAATAACTGTTGACCATCACTTTCGGCAACTTTTAGGCCATTGCGATCTACTAAACGAATATCAAATGTATCTTTATTTACAGAAGCTTTATAGTCTTGACGAACGTATTTTTCTAATAACTTATTAATCATATTAGATAAATCATTAATCACACTAGTTTGTGTTGTAATTAAAGTATTGGAAATAAGTTGTTCAATTTTTTTGACAATATCTAAAGATTCTTTATAGGTATTAAGTTCGGAAGATAACGAACTTAATCGACGTAATTGGCCCTCTTTCAAGTTAAGTTCTTGCTTAGCTCTAGATAGCTCATTACTTTTTGAGCCCTGTACAGTCAATTCAGCATTTTTATTCTTTTCGTGGCCACGACGAGTATTTTCTAAGTGTGATATTTCTTCAATAGTCATCTGATTAAGCTGCAATGAAATTTCAGCTAATTTCTTCTTGGTGAGCTCAAGTTTTTCTACAATTGAATCTAAATCTTTAATATTGTTAGTTATGTGTTCATGAGTATCTTGGTTTTTTGAACGAATAGATTTTAAGGTTTCACGAGCTCTAGTAACGCGATGTCCTTGATCCGGATCAGCAGCATTTTCTAAAAGTTTTATAATATTGTTATAGGCTATTGATCCACTATTAATATCTGAGCCGCAGATACAATGCTTTTCCTCTAAAATTTGTCGAACTAAGTTCTCATTATAAGGTGCGGGAATAGTGCCTTTAAACTCTTCATCATCAATAAAATCTAAAGCTTTAGATGCGAGAAAATGGCTGAAAATGTAAGTTCCATAACTACTAATCAATTTTTTCTTGCGATTGAACTTATCTTGATATTCTCTTTCAAGATTAGATTTAGCAGCTTCAAGTTCTAGTCTTTCCTTTTGTATTCGTTTAATTACGTTGTGATCACTATCGGCTAACTTTTTATCAATCGTTTCGATTTCATAGGTGTAATAAGCAATATTACTCGCACATTTTTCTAGTCGCTCAGTATCTTCAAAAATTCTTGATTCAAGACCAGATAATTCTTTTGATAACTTAGATATTTCCCCTTCCTTATCAAGTTTTGATATTTCAGAGAGATATTCTCTTTTTATAAGGTTTAAATCTTCTAAAGCTTGCTTTGCTGTTGTAAATCCTAAAATTTTCTGGATTGCTTCTTTGACTTTTGGATTTGAGCCAGAGCCGGTATTGGTTATACTGCCCATACCTTCACCTTGAAAAAAAAAGTACTCTGACATATCTTTCGGGATAATAGAATTTATAAAAAGTTCTGGATCATTGATTTTTTTATAACCTGAATCTGTACTTTCATAAACTATAAATTTAAGTTGGTTAGTGTAATCACTTTTTCGCTCACAAATATAATGTTTATTATCTTCTTCGAATTCAATTTCAATAGATAAATTACTATCACCCTCTGATCTTGCAATATTATTTAATAAAATTTTATTATCTTTAAAATTTTTAGTGGTTTCTCCGAATAACCCCCATTTTATGGCATTTAACAGAGCCGTTTTACCGACACCATTTTCAGCATGAATCAAAGTAATATTTTTTTTATAATCAGTGGAAAAAATAATCTTTTGTTTGCCGTAAAATTGTCTAAAGTTTACTAGTGTTATAGATAGTAATTTCATTTAAATTAACCTTGTGATTCCTTAAAGCTTTCAGATTTTCTAGCTATCTCAATATGTTCTTTAATATCTTTTCTTCTTTGATTTGAACCTTGGTCGGAGTAAAGAAATTTTCTTTCTATATTTAAGATTTTTCGTGTTAGTTGACGTAATGGCGACTCTGATTCAATTTCGATTTCCTCTAGAGCAGCCTTAAAAACATCCTTTAGATCAGTGTCTATCATTATTCATCTCCAAATTATTAATCATATGTTCAATATCTATTTTGTTTGTTGCAAGATATGTGAAGTCTCTTATACGTTCAAGTTCTGAACGTTTTAAAGATTCTGCATATGGGGTTTTATAATCTAAACAGGGTAAAATTACAAAATCATATATCCTTGCTATATTTTTATCCTGAAACTTTCTTAAAACTCGCCCCCGTCTTTGAATATATTGCCGAGGGTTCTTTGTACTCGCGAGAATATATGCGGTACGGCAAGCGGGAACATCAATACCTTCATCTAATACTTTCATTGCAATTAATGCATTTATTTTTTGGTTTTTGAAAGATTCTAAAAAATCTCTTCTATCATCTTTTTTTGTGTTCCCTATAAATTGAGCCGTACTCCAATTATTATTTTTTAATATTTTAGAAACTTCATCAATAATGTTATTTCCCTCACTGTTTTTTCCTTCACCAACGTAAAATAGCGATAAATTTCTTTGAGACAGGGGGATAGTTTTAGTAAGAGTATTTAGCACCTCTAGTTTATTTTGTGCTGATCCTAAAACTCTACTTCTTTGAGAGGATAAAATCATTAATGCATTGCTATCATCTTTTGATAATTCCCCATTAGAGTTGATCATTATTTTAGAAATTTTTTCTGATATATTGTCAAATTGGACTTGTTCTTCATCTGTAAGATAGGTTGGAATAATATAATATTCGTAAGGCGTTAAAATATTATCATTGATAGCATCTTCTAAAGAGTAGGTATCTACTATTGTCTGGTAGTAACTTAAAATGTTTTGTTTGGCGAGATTGGGAAATGGACTATCCAAATCATCATCATCATTAAAGGGTGTAGCAGATAAGCCAAGTTTAAAGTCGGCATCAGGAAGAGAGTTACATAAAGACTGAGCACCATGACGATGACATTCATCACCAATTAGCATAAGATTTTTAGGATTTAATTGTTTAATGAGTTCTTGGAATTTATCTGAAATAAGTGTTTGATTTACAACTAAAATACATATAAATTTTAAATTTGCTATATTAAGAAGTTTAATTTTTCTTTCTAAAGTTTGTGCCCATTTTAATTGACTTTCATAACAACAAACAGGAGTGATATTGAAATTTTTAAGCTCCTTAACCCATTGATTTGCAAGATCAACATATGGGACGCTAATAATTACGACAAGAGGTTCATTTTTTTTGTACTTGGCTTCAAACACTTTGGTTAAAGCGTAAAGTGCCGTAATCGTTTTACCTGAACCTGTCGCGTGCTGCAGAATACCTGTAAATTGATTTGCTTTCCACCGATTAAGTGCACGTCGCTGGTGTTCACGAATAGAGAATTTATGTACCCCTAAGCAACTAGGTACTTTGGGATAAGGCTTTTCATTTTCTTTTATTACTTCTTCAATACTATTATCTAATAGATAATAGTAATTTATTAAATCAATAAAATCATTTTTCTCAATTAATGTGCTTTTGATATAATCTGATATATTTTTATACTGATGAGATAATACTGAAAGCGTAAGCGTGTCTTTTTGATTATTGTTCCATAAATTTTCAAACGCACTAACATAATGTTTTCCGTAGTCGTTAAAAATCTCATGGTTCCAACTTTTATAAACACTTATACACTCAGCATTTATAAATTCAAATAAACCAGAGGGTGTTTCATTAGCAGATCCCTGAAAAACTATTTTATTATCAAATTCATCATAAACTATACCAATCTTCTCGTGATACATTCCCCTTTTTCGTAAAGCAAATTTTATTTCAAGTTTTTCTGATGCAATCAAAAATCCTAAGAGCTTTAAACGATTAAAATGTAAATCCTCACTTTTAATCATACTTAATAATTCTTCTAAATATTCATCTACGTGGCTTTTAATAATTTCTGTTGAAGCAAATTTTATTGCTTCATATTCATCTGCATCTAGAGGATCACCAATGATAAGACGCATTTTTCCATTTTTTTTGATTAGTTGACTAAGTCCCTTTGTGTTACATGCAAGTATTGCAGATGAGAAATAACCTACGGCTCTATCATATTTAGTGGCATAAGATAAAACAGGTAAATAAAAGTCATTAAAAAGATCATCATCGCTACTACGATAGACTGTTTTTAGTTTTAAGTTAGTAAATGACTTTTTCATATCAATTTTCAAATAAAATTGTTGTTGTATATATTAGAATTTAAAAAATATAAATCAATCTATATATACTTTTAGTTGAAAAATTAAATCTTTTATACTACTAATTTCTGTTTGATGGGAAATGCTCAGTCTTATACTTGAAAATGATTCTTCAAAGGAGGCTCCTATAGCTTTAAGTACATACGATGCCTCAAGGTTCATTGAAGAACAAGCAGATCCTTGAGAACATAAGTACATGGAATTTGTGACAAACTGAGATGCATCAAAATTTGGTAATCTTATATTTAAAATATGCGGTATAAACTGTTGTTCAGGAGTGTTACTTATTCCTCCTAGCTCGGATACTGCCTCTCTCAAATATTTATTTAGTCCAAGCACAGAATTTATACTATGCTCAATTGTGTGATCTTTTACAGCCGCTCCAAAACCTAGAATGAGAGGTGTCGCAAGTGTACCGCCTCTTAAGCCATATTCTTGGCCTGCACCATGTATAACTGGCTGAATGCGAGTTTCCCGTAGATCACGAATATAGACTGCTCCAATACCTTTTGGTCCATAAATTTTGTGGGCTGAGATAGAAAGCATGTCAATATTTAATTCATCAACATCAATTGGGATTTTTTTATAGGATTGAGCTGCATCTACATGAAATTTAATGTTTTTGTCAAAGCATGCTTGTCCAATAGTTGCAATAGGTTGGATTGATCCAAGCTCATTATTCACATGCATGATGCTGACTAAGACGGTATCTTCTCTCATAGCAGCAATCACATCTTGTGCATCAACGACCCCATTTTTTTGTGGAGGAATATAGGTTATGTCATAGTCGTGCTCTTTTTCTAGAAAATGGCAAATTGCTAAGATACATTTGTGCTCGATAGAGGAAGTGATGATATGTCTCCCTTTGCTTCTATTTGCTAAAACATATCCCTTAATTGCTAAATTATTAGATTCAGTTGCACCGCTAGTAAAAAGAATCTCACTTTTATATGCACCAATTGAATCAGCGATTAAACTTCTTACGTCTTCAATTTTTTCAGCTGATAGAAGACCAAGCTTATGCGCAGAAGAAGGATTTGCATATTCTTCTTCAAATGCTCTGAATAGTTCTTCCTTGACAGATTGAAGAAGAGGGGTAGAAGCAGCAAAATCTAAATAAATCATTTTTTTATGTTTAAAGAGAGATGCTCTTAGCATCTCTCTTTTTCATATATTAATCAATTATTCTAACCATTTAATTAGTTCATCCCAGGCAAGTTCATAAAGTCGTTTTGAGCGTATGGTAATGAATTCACTAGTCCATGGTTTAGTCATACCACCTAAGGCAATAAGATTAGGCATGTATTTTTGTGCCTGTAGTAAATCATGTGTTAGATCCCCAAAACGAATATTATTTGTAGATGCTGCTTCGCTCAAAATTCTGGATGCTTCATTTTGATCCTGAGCCCCTACAACTTTATAGAAAATACGTTTTTCTGCCCAAACTCTATTGCCCAAAGATGAATTAAGCTCGCGAGAAACTAGAATCAAGTTTCCTAAAGTATCTTTGAGTTCACCATTTTCATATATAGATGTATCCCATAAACCATTATTATTGGTTTGTGGGGCAATATGTTCTAAAGAGAGATTTCTATCATCTATATAACTTTCAACATTTAAGCAAGGATTAGAAGCAGATCGTCCTTTAATTAGTAGGCCCTCAGAAGTGGAGTCAGCCACTGCATCATGATGGGCAGCTAATAATAAAAATTTAGCAACTTTTTTAGCACTGCTATAAATTGGAAGGTGACTTGATACAGATACAAAATTATCTTTATTTATTAAATTTCCTTTCCGATCCCCATCTAATAGGCGTGATTTAAGTTCAGCCTTAAAAAGTTCAATATTGATAGTTTGATCTTGCATATATAATTTCGCAAGGCGAGGTAAGCCTGTTGGCATATCTTCTTTACTTAAAAATTCTCGATATTCATTATCAATGCCGCCTGTTCCTCTACGAGATGCCCGCCACAATGTACTAAAGGCTACCATAGCTTTTAATGCTTCTTCAAAGTCATTAAAGCGTGCTTCTTTTTCTTGTTGGGTAGTGGCGTCAACAATTTGACTATAAAATAGGGTAAGAATAGGAATTACAATAGTGTGATTAATATCTTTGAAAAACTTTAATCCTAATTGACTAGTAGTTGATAATTGTAACTGACCAAAATATTTTGATAACTCACTGTAATTTTCTGACTCCCAAATATGTTTTTTGAAATTTGCGCAATAACTTAACATTTTGATAAATGTTAGTTGGTTATTTGTTTCCTCAAAAGAAGCTTTAAGTTCACTGCGTTGCTCAGCTAGTCGACCTGAAATACGTAAACCTGAATAGGAGCTGAAGAAGTGTATTAAGAGTTCTTTGGTTGCTTTTTGAAGTTCTGGACCAACAGAAAATACACATAGGTAGTCGGCAATTTCATCCATGAGTGTTTTTGCTTCAGATTGCTCATAGTTAGCTAGACCTACAGCATTCACAACTCGAGGCTTGAATGTTTCGAATGCTGTTAATGGTTCACCTGTTGTATTTAAAGATTCAAAAATAGTAAAAGCATAATCTTCATTTTTCCCTTTTACGACTGTTAGAACCACTCGATGTAGGACATAGCGTGCATAAAAAACGAGTAGGCTTAATTTATCAAATATTTCTTTTTCATTTGTAGGTAAGTTTAAGATATCAGAAACAGGTGCTACATGATTTAAGAGGCCTTCTTGAAAGGTATCTGAAGCATAAATTTCATCAATACTGGGTACTTCTTCTATTTCATCTGCCACTGTATTGCGATTACTTGACATGCTCCTAAAAATTTTCATTAGTTGGTTGAATCGATCAACTAATGCTTCTTCACCTTCAATATTACTTTCACGTTTAATTGGTTTATATTCAATTACTTCATAATCAGATTTATCAATTTCAGTAATATAATTAAAAATCAGATTGGCAATTGGGGAGTCATATTTTTTTGTAGTAGAATTTTTTGACCATTGATCATCAATTGAGCGAATCATTCTTGGATAAAGGGGGGAGCGACCAAAAGAATATTTTTCATAAAAAGTATCAGATAGTGCGGAGAGGGCTTCTCTAGTTTGACCATCCAGCCATTCGAAAGCTGTCATTTGGCTTTCTAATTCCGGTGTGATAGCTTCCTCTGCATTGGATAACTTTTCATATTCATTGAAGATAGATTTTGTTTTTTTAATAAACTGTTTATGCATTAAATTTAGAGAGTTGTGTAAAGCTATACATACTAGTAAAAGAGTGGTCATACGCTGTTGACCATCAATAACAGTAAGAACTTTACTTGGTACATCAGCTCTAACGATAGGTTGTACAGTTGAATTATTTACATCATGAATTGTAATGACTGTGCCCAAAAACGTGAAACTATCATCAGATTTAATTAACGTTTTTAAGCCGTGACCAATATCTTCAATCAGTCTACTAACTTTATCTTTATCCCAGCTGTATGGACGTTGGTAGGATGGAATGTAAAGACCTAATCCTCTGTCTGCAAGTAATTCCATAGGTGATTTGGAAATAGCTTCAAATATTGTTTTTGGATCAACAGCCATAATACCCTCTTAAAATTTATAATTAAATTACATGAATAGTACATTTAATTGTTTGATTGATAAACCTAATTTCTAATTTTTTTGTTTGTAATATTTGTGGTGTAAACGTTACTAGTAATTTGAAATGGTAAGTTACCCGTAAAAAGTAAACGTGTATTTTTTCTAAATTCATTTGATAGTCTTCCTATCCAATCCTTGATCTGATTAACTGTCCTTTTTAATGCTGGAGTCATTTGATCTGGACTGGCGAATCCATTTATGCAGCAGATTGGCATTGATCTGATGTTGCATTGCCACCTTGGACACTGATGTTGTCTGGTTGTTGGCATTGCTTATTTTTAATTAAGAGCATTAATTAGCCAATATAGTGAACATATTTAAATCCAACGAGCTATATGCCCGTTGGATTTATTCAGCTTCTATCAACCGTATTGACGCTCAATTTTGACCGTAGGCTGATTTCCATCGGTAATCCCCCCTGAAAATAATAGGACCTAAAAGTAGAATTTTCTCTTAAAGTATAGGCAGGAGATTCTGCATGAAAACATCTAAATTTACTGACAGTCAGATCATGTCCATTTTGAAACAGGCGGAGTCTGGCACACCTGTAGCTGCCCTTTGTCGTGAACACGGTATGAGTAATGCGACCTTCTATAAATGGCGTGCTAAATATGGCGG